>DATKBA010000043.1:0-26339 GCA_035514455.1 Gaiellaceae bacterium
CCGTAGGTGATCGTCATCGTGGCGGCGCCGGCGAGGGTGACGCCGGTGACGGTGATCTCCTGGCCGGAGACGCCGACGGTGCCGGTGGAGGCGGTGGTGAAGCCGGCGGCGGTGCCGGTCAGGGAGGGGGCGCTCCAGCCGGTCGGGATGGTGACGCGGACTGCGCCGCCCGACATCCCGCCCGTGGCGGCGGTGTAGGTGAAGGTGACCGTGTTGCCGGCGGACGACGCTGCGACGTTCGAGACACTGGCCGTCATCGTCCCGGAGCCGCGGGCGGCGTACTGAGTGATCGACGGGGACGCGCCGAGGGCGGTGAGGGTGCCGCCGGCCGTGCCACTCGCGAGCGCGCTCCAGGCGACGGAGCCCGTCGCGGCGCTTGCGGTGGCGCCCGGGCCGCCGGAGGCCGTCGAGCCGTAGGTGATCGTCATCGTGGCGGCGGGGGCCAGCGTCACGCCGGTGACGGTGACGCGCTGCCCGGAGACGCCGACCGTGCCGGTCGACGACGTCGTGTAGCCGGCCGCGGTGGTCGTCAGCGAGGGCGCCGACCAGCTCGCGGGCACGTCGAAGGCGACCGCGCCGACGGCGATCCCCTGCACGCCCGCGGTGTAGGTGAACGTGACCGTGTTGCCGGCGGACGAGGCCGCGACGCCGGTCGTGCCGGTCGTGAGCGTGCCGCTCCCGTCGTCCGGCGACTGGCGGATCGAGACGAGGTGGCCGACCCAATCGTTACTGGCGGAGATTGCCGCGGTCTTGCTCGTGACGGCGCCGGAGCCGGCCTGAACGCCGTCGGACGCGAGCACCTGGATCCTCGTCGCCGGGCCGCCGCCGCCGGCCGTGCCGTTGACGTACACCTGGGCGACTCCCTGGCTCGCCGTCTGGGTCAGCGTCGGGTTCCCGGCCGCCGTGTAGAGGGCGACGATCATCTCGTCCGGCACGGCGGCCGTGCCGCCTGTGGCCGTCGCCGTCGTGCTCGTCCCGGCGTTGTTCGTGGTGATGTCGATCGGCGTCGTCGGATGCGGGTTGGCGTAGGCGATGATCCCGCCGGCCGTGTGGACGCTCGAGGCCCAGCTCCATGTCAGCCCCTCGGTGCCGGTGGCGATCTTCCAGTAGGTGGCCTGCTGGGTCGTCCCCTGGGTGCGCGCGTTGAGCAGCGTCCACCCGGCGGGTGCGGTGATCGCGTCCGCGCTGCGCGTCGCGACCTGCGCCATGAGCAGGTCGCCGACGTTGCCGGGGCGCGTCAACGTGATCGACGTTCCGCCCTGCACGTTCGCCGACGTCGAGGCCGTCCGCGTGATCGCGGGGTCGATCACGTACGGGAGCGGGAGCCGCGCGTCGTCGAGCTCGACCTCGAGCCACCAGGAGGCGTCACGTTCGGCGAGCGACCAGCGGAGACCGTCCGGAGTGACGTCCGCGCCGAGGGCGTCGAGGATCGCGACGGGGGCGATCTCGAGACCGGCCGTGCCGCCGTTGCGGCGGAACTCGACCGACCCGTCGACCCTCAACCTCGGCTCGAGCCCTGCGGCGTCGAGCTGCCAGCTCCAGGTCCGCGGTCCCTGCCGGCGCTCGACCGTCAGAAACTGCTCGAGCCCGCCCTCGCCGCGGAACACGATCGTCTCCGAGCCGTACGGCGTCTCGCGGACCGCGCCGTCGGCGTGGCGCGTCCACGCCCCGGCGGTGTCGGCGGGCGTGAGGCGGACGGACTCGCCGGCCCGCTCGAAGCCGAACGAGCGCTCGTCGAGCGCGGTGCGCACGCCCGGGAGTGCCTCCCGCACGAGCGGAGCATCCGCGTCGCGCGGCCCGACGGCGGTCTGGAGGAACGGGGCGGGTGTCGCAGCCTGGTCGCGGCGCGTGGCGGCGCCGGCGAGCAGGAGTGCGGCAAGGGCGGCGGCGAGGACGATTCCGACGAGCGCCCGCACGGGCGGCAGCCCGGCGAATGCCGGACGCTTCGAAGGCCGCAGATCTTCGTTCGTCGCCACGTTCCGTGCCCTGCTTTCCTCGCGCGCGTAGAGAGGGGAGTACGCGCACTCCGAAGGATCGACCCCGCACCGGCCGGACTTGAGGAGCAAAGTGGCTTGAAACTCCTAAAAACCGCGGAATCTCACCCCTTCGGGGGAGTCGTTCGCCGCCGCTCGCGAACCGCCTGCCGGCGCGCTCGCGCAGGCCGTGCCCGCCGATTCGGGTGAGCCACTCCGGATTGGGGTCGTGGCGGCCACGCGGGAACGGCTACTCGAGGGGCGTTTCTGTCAGGGTCGAGGGGGTTCTCAGCCTAAGGCTCGACTAGAGCTTTAGTACCTGATTCGAGGGGCCGGGCGGCCGGCCGACGAGGACGCGCAGCTGCTCCTCGTAGGCCTCGACGAAGGCATCCAGCGAGAACGCGGAGGTGGCCACGGCGAGCGACCGGGCGGCGAGCCGCCGTCGCTCCGACGGGTCCGCGGCGAGCGCCAGCAGAGCCGCCCGCACCGAAGCTGCGGTGCGCTCGATGGGGACGACGTCGGTCGGCCCGAACGCGCCCGCGTAGCCCGACGCGTACGGCGTCACCACCGGCAATCCGTGGCTCATCGCCTCCTGGAGCGCGAGCGGAATCCCCTCCGCCTCGGAAGGCAGCACGAACGCGTCGACGGATGCGTAGAGGCGGGCGAGCCGCTCCGGTGCCATGAACGGAAGGAACCTTGCTCCGGAACCGTCCCCCTCGCGGTCGGTCACGGCGACGAGATCGTAGGCCGGGTCGGCCGCCCCGAGGAACAGGTCCAGTCCCTTCTTCGGCACGTCCCGCCCGACGAAGAGCGCGACGAAGCGTCCCGCCGTGAGTCCGAACTCCTGCCGAGCGGCGCCCTCCGCGTTGCCGGGACGCACGCCGACGGGAAGCACGTCGACCCGGTCGAGCCCCCAGGCCCGCTCGGCCCAGAGAGCGACCTCGGCGTTGTACGAAACAACGCGCGCAGCCCTCCGAGCGGCCGGCGCCACCGCGGCGAGCGCTACCCGCTGCAGGCTGTCGAGGAGGCGGCTGCCCTGGGGGACGAACCCCACGTGCTGCGTCACGAGCACCGGGACGTTCTGCCGCCGCGCGAGCACGAGCGTTGCGAGGCTCGTCGCGTAGACGACATCCTGGACATGGGCGACGTCTGCCGCGCGCAGCGCGTGCCGCAGTCTCCGCCAGGAGCCCGTCGGCGACGGGACCGGATAGGGGACGCCGAGGCGACGCTCCGGGCCCGACCAGGCGGGGACGCGGACGATCCGGTACGCACCCTCCTCCTCCGGCGGAGAGCGCCGGTCCGTCCGGCAGCACAGCACGGTCACCTCATGCCCGCGGCCGGCAAGGCCTTCGGCGAGGGTCTCGGTGAACGTCTCGACGCCACCGACGTGGGGCCGGAAGTGGGCGGACACGAGCAGGACTCGCATCCGCTCTTCTACCGTGTCGGCGTGCTTCTCCGCCCGAGGGCGAGGATGCTGAGGAAGAACGCCGAGAAGATCGTCTGGGTACCGAGGCCGATCAGCGTCAGCGCGACGACGGCCAGATGCTCCGCGTGGAGCTCGCCGAAGTCGTTCGCGACCCACCGCCCGACCACGACGGCGAGGATGGCGGTGCCTGTGAGCAGGATCGCGCCGCCGGCGAGCAGCCCGCGCTCGAGCGAGAGGCGGCCGGCCAGCGCGTCCCACAGGCGGTCCCGCTCCCGCAAGAAGAGCACGGCATAGGTCCGTGCGAAGACGCCGAGCTGGACGATCTGGGCGCCGACGAGCGTCGCGATCGCGCCGACGATGACCGCGTGGATCTCCCAGCGCCGGCCGAAGATCTCGGCGGGGCCGCCGGCGAGGGCGAGCATCGTGGCGAGACCGAGGAGGAACAGCAGCCCGCCGGGGAGCACGAACAGGAAGGTCGGGCTGTACACGAGCATCAGGCGGACGTGCCGCCAGGCGTCGCGGAACGGAGAGAGCTTCGAGCGGCCGCCGCGAATGCGGTAGGCGATCGGGACCTCGTCGATGCGAAGCCCGCGCTTGGCGGCTTTGAAGACCATCTCCGAGGCGAACTCCATGCCGGTCGTCTGCAGGTCGAGCTCGGTGAGCGCGGAGCGTCGGACCGCCCGGAGCCCGCAGTGCGCGTCGGAGACGCGCGCCCCGAACAGCAGGTTCAGGGTGCCGGTCAGCAGCGGGTTCCCCACCCAACGGTTGAGGAACGGCATCGCCCCCTGCTCCATCCCGTCGTTGAAGCGGGAGCCGAGCACGACGTCCGCTCCGTCCCGCACGCGGTCGAGGAGGCGTGAGAGGTCGTCGAGGGGATAGGTGCCGTCTGCGTCTGCGAGCACGATCGTCGCTCCTCGGGCCGCGTCGAGCCCCGCGAGGTACGCGCTGCCGTAGCCGCGGCGAGGCTCGACGACCACGCGCGCCCCGGCGGCTGCCGCGAGCGCGGAGGACCGGTCGCTGGAGCCGTTGTCGACGACGATCACCTCGCCGGCGACACCGGCGGCGTCGAGTCCCGCGAACGCCTCGGCCACGACGGCGCCGACCGTCGACTCCTCGTCGAGGCAGGGAAGGACGACCGAAACCTCGACGCCGTTCGCGCCGAGGCGGGCGTCAGCGGTGGATCTGGATGTTGCCGTGGGTGATGACACCTGAGGCCGTGTATCCGTTCGAGAGTTGGAGGTCGAAGCGGTCGCTGCTCCCGGGCTCCCCAAGGTCGTCGACCTCGAGCCGGAACGTGACGGCGACGGTCCCGACCGTCCCCGTGCCGCGAGCGATTCCCTTCGTGCCGTCGACGACGAGGCTCGTGACGCCCGTCGACCTGAAGTGCGTCCCGTCGCGATCGAGCAGGTTGACGTTCCCGCGTGCAGTCGTCCCCCTCACCTCGACCGTGAAACCGAAGTTCGGGCGAGCCGGCGTGGCGAGCGTTCCGCCGCCGGTGATCCTTCCCGGCGTCGAGCCGGGCGTCGGGTCGCACTCGTCGCCGATCCCGTCGCCGTCCGTGTCGC
The DNA here is from genome assembly GCA_035514455.1 of Gaiellaceae bacterium. Taxonomy (GTDB): domain Bacteria; phylum Actinomycetota; class Thermoleophilia; order Gaiellales; family Gaiellaceae; genus Gaiellasilicea. The sequence goes on from DATKBA010000043.1 coordinate 4,965, forward strand.
GCTGGTCCGGATTGGCGACGAGCGCGCAGTTGTCCTGCGCGTCGGGGACGCCGTCGCCGTCCGAGTCCAGAGGCCCGAGCGTGATCGTGTCGATGTGGACCTGGCCGCGGGTGTCGATGAAGCCGAACTGCTTGCGCCCGGGGCCGAAGCCGCCGAAGTGCGGCGGGATGTCGATCACGAAGCGCTGGCTGGGTTCGTTCAGGAGCAAGCCTCCGGCCAGTCCCGGCCCCCCGTCCGTGACCTCGAGCGTCATCGCCGCGAGGCCCTCGCCGTCGGTCGTGACCCCGGAGACGTCGTAGGAGAGTGCGGCGCTGCCTCCATAGCAGGAGCTCTCGTTCTCGCCGAAAGGCCCGCGCCCGACCTGGGCGGAGTAGCTGCCGCCGCCCCTCGGCACCGAGGCCCCGGGCGGCGTCGGGAGCGCGCCGGCTGTCGCGGCCGCGCAATCGCCCTGCTCGTCGTCGAGGAACGGATCGCTGTCGATCGCCGTGCCGACGGCGCCGTAGTGGGTGACGAGCGAGGCCGGCCCGGTGTCGGTGCGAACGTCGGCTCGCGTGGCGATGAACCCGAAGCGGGCCGCCCCCGGCCCGAAGCCGCCGCTGCGGCCCGCGACGGCGAAGTCGATCCGCTCGCTCGCGGTGTCCAGCGTGACGGTTCCGACGGCGCCGATCGCTCCCGTGTCGTCCGAGCTCGTCACCTCGACTGCCGCGGTGATGACGCTCCCGTTCGTCGTCACGGCCTGCACGTCGAAGCGGAACATCCCGGCCGCACCGGCGCAGACGCTCTGTGCCACGCTGTCACCCGTCCCGCCCGAGACGGCGAGCTCTCCCGCCCCTTGGCCCCCACCGCTCGCGAGGCCGGCGATCGCGATCGCACACGGTCCCCAGTTGCCGTCCGCGCCGAGCTCGGAGTCGTCGATCGCGGTGCCCGCGCCCGAGAACGTCGTGGCCGTCGGCGCTGCGGGCGCGAACGGAACGAGCAGCAAGGCGATCGCCATGACCGCGAACATGCCGCCGCGCCGCAGATTCCGCATTCTCTCGTGCCCCCTTGTCTTCCCCAGTTACCGCGGGTGCCGACCCCGCTCCTGGACTATAGAAGACTCGCTGCCCGATTCTCAATCCCTCGTTCGGCGGCGGCCCCGGGCGGTGAAGAAGATCGCCAGGCCTCGCACGAACGGAATCCGTGCCGCCCCCCGGTCGACGGCGTCGAGCAGCGGCTCGAGACGTGCCGGGCCGGGCGGCGTGTAGAGCGGGCCGTACTCGACCGTGACGTCGACGAGGCCTGCTTCCTCGAACCAGGCGCGCAGGCTCGAGATCCCGATCTTGAAGAGCCCGCGCTCCTCGGGGCGGAGCGCGATCAGCGCCGTGAGCGGGAACCGGGGGTTCCCTTCGAGGAAGACGACCGGGGCACCGGGCCGCAGCGCCCGCAGCAGGTCGGCGAGCACGGCGACGGGATCGGCGGCGTGATGGAGGACGTCGATTCCGAACGCGCCCGCGAGCGACTCCTCCTCGAGCGGGAGCTCTCCCGTGACGGATCGCAGATCCGTCCGATCGGCGAACGGCACGAGCCGTGCCCGCCCCACCTCCAGCATCGCGGGCGACAGGTCCAGTCCGACGTAGCGGAGCTCGGGGTGGAGCGCGAGCAGCTCCGCCGCGACCTGAGCGGTCCCGCAGCCGAGCTCCGCGACGGGGCCTGTCGCGGCGGCTGCGCCCAGCTCGCCCGAGACGACGCGGGCCTTCAGCTGCTGGTTGCGCGGCCACGTCGAGCGCATGAACCGGTTGTCGTAGCGCTTCGCGATCGCGTCGAAGAAGGCGCGCTGCCGTTGTTCGGAGCGGGCTTCATCGCCCACGGGGCGTCCTTTGCCAATCGATCGCGTAGAGCGCGTACTGTCCGTGGACGAAGATCACGCGGGTGAAGGACGGCAGCGCGAGCGACTCGTCGTGGAGGCCGGGGTACCGTATTGCGATCAGATCCGGGCCGGCCGGGTCACGGCGGACGAGGAAGTAGTCGATCCGGCCGATGGGGTGGTCGCGGAGCTCGAGCCACGTTTCGTCGCCGACGTCGATGCGGTCGACGTAGCGTGCTGGATGGCCGTCGAGCAGGGCGATACCGAACGTCTTCGCGTCGTCTGTCAGCACGCGGTTCTTGCCGGGGACGTGCTCCCGGATGAACTCCGCCATGGTTCGCTGCTCGTCGACGAAGCCCGTGCTCTCGAGCGAGAGCAGTGCGCGCAGGAAGACGCGCTCCGCGCCGACGTGCTCGTTGGTCAGCATCGTCCACGCCGTCGCCGGGATCGCCAGCACGAGCAACCCGACCGCGGCGACTCCGGCGAGACGGCGGCGAGCCGGGGCAAGGGTCATCAGGAGCCAGCCGAGCGCGAGCAGCACCAGCGGCATGCCGCGCATGTTGTAACGCAGCTCGAGGAAGGTCGTGCTTTGCGAGCGCAGGAGGATGAGCAGCGTCGTCACGAGGTTCAGGACGAGGCTCGCGCCGAGCGCGAGCCCGACCATGCTGCGGCGGCGGACTGCGACGGTGAGCACGACGGCAGCGACCGCAGCGGCGGGCAGGAACAGCGTCAGGTGGATCTCGAGGGCGTCGAGGACCAGCCCGGTGAGGGGCTCGGGCACGGCGCTCGTCGTGCCGGCCGAGCGCGGGAAGAGCGCCTTGAGCCAGCCGAGGGGGTCGCCCAGGATCGACCAGGTCAGGAACGTCCAGAGCAGCAGCGCGTAGCCCACCGGGAGGACCAAGGCCAGGATCGCCGACTCGATCTGGGGCACGTCGGCGCGCCGCCGCATCAGGATCGCGACGACGGCGACGAGGACGAGCGGGAGCCACACCCCGACCTCGTAGCGCGAGAGCACGCCGAAGGCGAAGGCGAGGCCGATGAGCGGAAGGTCGTGCCAGTGGGGGTGTCGCGCCCACCGCACGAAGAGCGCGAGCGCGAGCGTGAGAAAGAACAGGTAGAGGCTCTCGGCCATCCCGTTCACCGCGTAGAAGAAGATCATCGGGTTCAGTCCGAACACGGCGACCAGCGCCCAGCGCAGCGCGCGCTCGATCCCGAGCGAGGTCAGGCTTCGATCCAGGACGACGAGCAGGCCGGCGCCGAAGAGGGCCGAGGTCAGCGGCAGCGCGACGAGCGACATCGCGAGCGGCTTCACGGCCGCCATCGGCAGCAGGACGAGCGTCTGGAGCGGCGGCCAGTAGAACCCGATCGCCGCGAGCTTGCTCGGGTCGTTCCAGAACACCGAGAACGCGTGCTCGAGCCGGGCCTCCGCGTCGCCGAGCACGACCTCGAGGCCGACTGCCGCCCAGATCCCGACTCCTCCGTAGACGGCGAAGGCCGCGGCGAAGACCAGGACCGGCTCGAGGAACCGGGAGCGCAGCGACGACAGCTCGGGCTCCTGCCTCTGTCGGGCCCGCTCCTGTCGCAGCTCGATCGCAGGCGGGAGGGGGCGCGTGACGAGCGGGCTCACTCGTCCTCCGCCGTGAGCCCGTGCACGGTCTTCTCCCAGTAGCTCGGGCGCGTCAGCAGTTGGAAGAAGCCCTTCCACGCGCCGACCGACATCAGCGCCCAGTAGAGCGGTGAGAAGAGCGCGTACTTGACGAGCTCGCTGTAGCCGCGGCGGATCGTCCCGGCGACGTTCAGATAGGTGAAGACGAAGTTCCCGATCAGCAGGTTGAAGCTGCCGGCGAAGTAGACGAGCCCGGGGAAGATCTGCCGGATGAAGCCCGCCTCGGTGAGCGCCCACAGCGTCGTCAGGCCCCAGAAGAGCGGGTTCAGGAGCATCGTCAGGAACGTTCCCCCGACCACGAGCTGGAAGGAGAGGAAGTTCGCCGTGCCGAGCTCCCGCCAGAGCCGCACCGGATGGCGCATGTGGACGAGCCACGTCTGGATGTAGCCCTTGACCCAGCGCGACCGCTGCCGGATCCAGTTGTAGAGGCGGGAGTTCGCCTCCTCGTAGGTCGTCGAGTCGATCATCGCGGTGCGCAACCCGCGGCGCGAGAGGCGGATGCCGACGTCCGCGTCCTCGGTCACGTTGAACGGGTCCCAGGCGCCCAGCTCGAGCAGCGTCTCGACCGGGAAGTGGTTGGAGGTGCCGCCGAGCGGGATCGGCGCCCCGGTCGCGTCCAGCCCGGGCAGGAAGAGGTCGAACCACTGCGAGTACTCGATCGTGAACCAGCGGGTGAGCAGGTTCTGCTCGCGGTTCCAGTAGTTGAGCTTGGCCTGCACGCACGCGACGCCGGGGGGCGCCTTCCGGAAGGCGACGACCGCCTTCTTCAGCTGGTCGGGCTCGGGGCGGTCCTCCGCGTCGAAGATGACCACGTACTCGCCGCGGGCATGGAGGAGGCCGTAGTTGCACGCCTTGGGCTTCGTCCGCGGCTCCGACCGCGGCACGATCACGAGGTCGTAGTGCGATCCGAGAGCGAGCCGTCGCGCCGCACGGATCGTCGCCTGGTCGTCCGCCTCGAGCAGCAGCTTGATGTCGAGCTTCGTCTTCGGATAGTCGAGCTGGTCGAGGCCGCGCACGAGCCCGGGGAGCACGGCCGCCTCGTCGTAGAGCGGGACGAGGATCGTGTAGCGCGGCAGGAGCTTCGCGTCGAGCAGCTCGACCTCGGTGTCGGAGACGGGCAGCTCCGGCTCGTGGCCGATCGTCCGGTAGATGAGCACGAACTTGTAGAGCGAGATCGACGTGTAGAAGACGATCGAGAGCAGCACGAGCAGGATCACCGTCGCGACCGTGGCGGCGACGAGGCCGAGGGCGGTCGCGGCGAGGAGGACGGCGAGCACGAGCCGCTGCGCCGCGGTGAGCACCTCGTGCGCGCTCTCGTCGGGCCGTCGGCGGATCAGCTGCGTCGTCGAGAGCTCGGTGTAATGCGCCGCGTAGGCGCGCTCGAGCCCCGCGGCGATCGTCGCGTCGCTCGCGACGACGACGCGGACGGGCAGCGGGGTCGATGCTGCGAGAGCCCGCGACGCCTCGGGGTCGAGCGGGTCGGCCATCGCCACCACGAGCTGCCCGTCGAGCGCCTCGAGCGGGAGGAGGCGGTGCCGCCGGCACAGGCTCTCCGGCAGGAGCGCCGCGGCGCCGTCCCGGATCCGGACTCGGCGGGGCTCGACGTACGGCAGCCGTAGCTGCGTCGCAATCGTCTCCGCGAGTGCCTCGGGTTGCAGGTAGCCGAGCGAGAGCATGATGTGCCCGAGGCGGTCTCCCGTCCGGCGCTGCTGCGCGAGCGCCGCGCGAACGCTGGCGGCGTCGAGCTTCCCCGCGCGGACGAGCAGCTCGCCGAGCCGTTCGCCCGGCTGCCGCGAGCGCGGGCTCTCGAGCGTCCTCGCCGCGGCGAGCTCGATGCCCGGGCCGAAGACCGCGTCGATCGCCGCCGCGATCCGCGCCGGCGGTGCGACCACCGGCACCGGCGTCCGGCCCGCGATCGCCTCGATCGTCGCCGCCGCGCGGGTATCGAACGGTTGCGCGGTCGCGACGTGGATGCGATCGCCCTCCGTGCGGAGCGCGACGATGCGCAGCCGCCGGGAGGTGCGCTCGCCGACGAGCCGCGCCGCGTCGGGGTCGACCTCGCCCTCGGCCGCGAGGTCGGAGTACGGGACTCCGGCCGCCTCGGCGAGCCGGCGGAGGAACGCCGGATCGACGTCCTGCGGCGGCTCGGGCGGCAGGTACCGCGAACGGACGTGGACGGGCGCGGGCCCGAACACCCGCTCCTGCGCCCGTGCGATCTGCCGTGGGGGCGAGACGACGACCGAGACGTCGAGCCCCGTCAGGCCGCGGACGGCCTCGACCGGACCCGCTCGGGCAGGGTCGTCGACCGCGAGCGTGACGCCTTCGCGGTCGGCGCGAACCGGGACGAAGCCGAGCATCCGGCCAAGCTCCGCGGGGACGAGCGTCGCCGCACTCCGGTCGACCGGGTCGCGCCCGCTCGCCGGATCGAGCGCGAGGTACGGAACCCCCGCTGCCGCTGCGGCGGCGGCATACCGGCGGTCGTCGTCGTCGAGCACCGGCCCGGCGAATCAGGGCCGCGCCGCGGCCGAGTCGGTCCAGCCGCCGCGAGCGACCCGGGCTGCGAGCCTCGCCTCGACGAGCCGGCGCCGGCGGTCGAGGACCTGGGAGAGCGCGCTCGAGTCGGCCGCGTAGGCGAGCGCGAACAGGCCGAGCACCAGCCCCGGCGTCCAGAACACGGCCAGGAAGAGTCCGACGAACAGGCCGAGGGAGACCAGGATGTTGAAGACGATCGCGAGAGCGGGATACGGCTCGCCGGGCGCCATCGCGTCCTAGTCGCCGCTCGTGGCCGCAGCCGGGAGCACCTCGACGAGCAGGCGGGCGTCGTCGCCCCGTTCGAGCCTGAGCCCGTAGGGGAGCTTCGTCGTCAGGTCGTGCGCGAGCGGCGTCTGCTCGGTGAGCGAGAGCTCGATCGTCGCGCGCTCGTCGCCGAACGAGCGGATGTAGACGTCGTCGACCTTGGGCAGCCGCGCGAGGGCGCGCTCGAAGGCCGAGAGCTCGGTGAAGTCGCCGAACGGACCTGCGTCGAGCTCGACGTGCCGCGGAAAGAGCCCCCCGCCGCTCGCGGCCACTGCGGGCAACTCGGCTGCAGCGGGTTCTTCCTCACGGCGGGATTCCGCCTGCGCCGCACGCTCGGGCGGGCGGCCCTCGTGCTCGCCGAGCAGGTCGCCGTACGACACGAGCAGGCCGCGCAGCTCGCCGAGCAGCTGTTCCCTGACGTGAAGGAGATCCTCCAGGCGCGAGGCGGCATCGCCGACGCGCAGACCCGCCTCGTGCCGCAGGCGCGCCGCCTGCTCCTCGCCCTCCGCGAGCACGCGCGCGGCCTGCGCGCGCGCCTCCGCGAGGTGCTGGTCGCCACGCGCCACGTCGACCGCGCGCCGCTCGTCGGCGACGAGGGCGAATCGATCCTCTTGCTCGCGGAGCGCACGCGCCTGCGCGGCGTCCGCGTCGGCGAGCCGCGCGCGCAGCTCCTCGCGCTCGCCGTAGAGGCGGTCGACGGATGCGGCGAGGCCGTCCAGCTGCCAGCCGAGATGCTCGAGCGCGGCGACCACGTCGGCACGCCGGTAGCCGAAGAGGCTGCGTCGCAGCCGCCCCGGAATTCGCGGGATCGCGTGTGTGCCCTCGTTCACGGTGAGTTGGAACTTTCGTTGCCGCTGTGAGCATGATTACCGGACCCGGTGCTCTTGACAACGAAACCTTCTGCGGACGATCTCGCTGGCGAGCGGTCGCGCTGGCTCGCAGACGTGCCGCGACAGTCGGTGTCGGCGGGTGCCGCCGCCGCGATCGGGATCCTGTCGATGCTCTTCGCGGTCCTGATCGAGGGGGGTTGGCCGGGCCGCCTCGAGGTCGCTGTCGCCGTGGCGGCCGTGACGGCGCTGCTCGCTGCGCCGCCACGGTTCGGCTCGCACGTGGCGCTCGGCTCGCTCGCGGTCTTCGGCATTGTCGAGCTCGCGTCCGGACGCTACGCGGGCGGCCTCGACTGGCGCGACGTCGGCCGGTCGCTCACGCTCGCGGGCGTCCTCCTCGCCGCCTCGCTCCTCCGCTTCAGCATCCGTCGCCGCGACACGGAGCTCGAGGTCGCCGCCGAGACGATCGGTGAGTTGACGCGGCGCGACCGGATCGTCCACCTGCTCGCCGGGGGGCACGAGCCGACGTGGCTGGAGGCCGAGCTCGCCCGCTCCCAGCGCCATCACCACCAGCTCGCTCTCGTGCTCGTGCGTCCGGACGACTTCGAATCGCTGGCGGCGGCGGCTCCTGCGGGCGGCCAGGAGGTGCTCGAGGCCGTCGCGGAGGTGGTCGGCAACGAGCTGCGGTCGATCGACGTCGCGTTGCGTCACGACGAGGCGACCTTCGCGTTGATCCTCCCCGAGACGCCGACCGAGGGGGCGAGGGTGGCGGCCGAGCGGATCCGGCTGCTGCTGCCGCTGCGGGTCGGTCGCGTCGCCGACCGTGGGATCACGCTGTCGCTCGGCGTCGCCGAGTTCCCGGACGATGCGGCGTCGCACGACGAGCTGGCGGCCGCTGCGGAGCGGGCGCTCGCACGCGCGGGCGAGCTCGGCGGCAACCGCACCGTCTGTGCCAGCGCGCCGGCGACCGCGCCCCCGGGCTGGACGGTGGCGGGCGCGAAGCCCCGCTAGGAGGGTTTGGCCCCCTAACGACCGAGGATCGCGAGCGCGACGCCCGCCGCGCGGCCGATGTCGTTCCCGAGCGTGAGCGCGGTGCGCTCGCCGTCGCGCTCGAACGCGATCGCCCGGCCGCCGACCTGCCAGCAGATCGTGGCGGCGCACGGCGTTACCGGCGGCAGTCCCGGCGTCGCTGCGTCGAACGCTTCGTTTACGTAGATGATCACGGCCTCGAGCCACTCGAGCGCGTCCCGCTCGGTGTCCCAGTCGAGCGCGACCGCGACCGAGTCGCCGCCGGGATGGCGGTAGACGGCCGTGCGGCCGCCGCCCCAGCCGGCGCCGGCGTGGTCGAGCCGGGGCACGCCGAAGACCGCCAGCAGGGCGCGGACGTCGAGCTCGCCGAACGTGCTCGTCTTCCAGAGCGTCGACCCCGCGGCGTCGACCGGGAGCACGATCGGGACGGCGCGCTCGCGCTCGAGGTACTTGTCGAGGTGGAACACCTGCTCGGACGTCTCCGGGAAGCGGCGCAGCGACCCGAGCACGGCCGCGTTGCCGCCGAGGTTGCGCAGCTCGGCGGCGAAGCGAAGGCCGACGTCGTAGGCAAACCCGCGCTGGAGCTGGACGAAGCGCGTCAGCTTGGGGCCGCCGTGCGAGGCCGTGCGGCGGGGGACGAGCACGTCTGCGACGAGCGCCGCGTGGCCCTCGATCGCCGCCATCGCGGCGGCCATCGCGTCGCTGCCGCCGGGGAGCTTGTACGCGCGCCGCAGGTTGTAGTGCTGGTCCTGGAGGGCGTGGACGATCTCGTGGAGGGCGGTCGCGTTCTCGCCGGCGCCGCGGCGGACGTAGGCCGTTCGCGTCCCCGGGTCGTAGAGGCCGCTGCGGTTCTCCGCTTCGATCAGCGCCCTGCGCAGCACGCCCTTGCCGCCGCTGACGAGGCCGAGCGCGCGGTAGACCGTCTCGTCGTACTCCTGCGCGGCCCGCGGGTAGGCGCGGTCGAGCATGCGGACGCGCCGCTTGGCGAACGGCGCAGGCCGCTCGACGACGATCTTCACCTGCGTGCGCGCCTTCAGCCCGGACGCCTTCACGGCGACGCGCAGGAGCGCCTGCGCCTGCTTGCGGTCGAGGGCGGCCGCCGCCGGCACCGCGACCAGCGCCGCGATGAGGACTGCCAGTATTCGCCTGGTCATTGGGTCCCCTATCGGCTGATCACGCGCAGAACGTGACGGTCGCACCTACAATCCTCACATGGCCACGACGGAGGATCGCGGCTCGCTGAGCGGCACCCAGGCGTGGCGCGAGGAGCTGTACGAGCGCACGCCCGAGCGCACGGGCGAGCTCTTCTCCACGATCTCCGGGCTCGAGAACGAGCCTCTGGGCACGCCGGACACGGTCGGGATCGAGTATGACCGCGACCTCGGCTATCCCGGCGTCTTCCCGTTCACGCGGGGCGTCTATCCGTCGATGTACCGCGGCAAGCTCTGGACGATGCGCCAGTTCGCGGGCTTCGGCACCGCCGAGGAGACGAACGAGCGCTTCCGCTACCTGCTCGACCACGGCCAGACCGGCCTCTCGACCGCCTTCGACATGCCGACGCTGATGGGCTACGACTCCGACCACGCGCGCTCGGAGGGCGAGGTCGGCCGCGAGGGCGTCGCGATCGACTCGCTCGAGGACATGCAGACGCTCTTCCGCGGGATCCCGCTCGGCGACGTCTCGACCTCGATGACGATCAACTCCCCGGCGGCGGTCCTGCTCGCGTTCTACGTCGCCGTCGGCGAGGAGCAGGGCGTGCCGGCTGCGGAGCTGCGCGGGACGATCCAGACGGACATCCTCAAGGAGTACATCGCGCAGAAGGAGTACATCTTCCCGCCCGAGCCGTCGATGCGGCTCGTCACGGACATGGTCGAGTGGTGCGCGGCGGAGCTGCCGAAGTGGCACCCGATCTCGATCTCCGGCTACCACATCCGCGAGGCCGGCTCGACGGCCGCGCAGGAGCTCGCGTTCACGCTCGCGGACGGCTTCACGTACGTCGAGTGGGCGGTCGAGCGCGGTCTCGACGTCGACGACTTCGCGCCGCGGCTCAGTTTCTTCTTCAACGCGCACCTCGACTTCTTCGAGGAGATCGCGAAGTACCGCGCCGCGCGGCGGATCTGGGCGCGCGAGCTGCGCGACCGCTTCGGCGCCCGCAACCCGCGCTCGTGGCTGATGCGCTTCCACACGCAGACCGCCGGCGTCTCGCTGACGGCGCAGCAGCCGGAGGTGAACATCGTCCGCACCGCGATCGAGGCGCTCGCCGCCGTGCTCGGCGGGACGCAGAGCCTGCATACGAACTCCTACGACGAGGCGCTCGCGCTGCCGACCGAGGATGCGGTCCGGATCGCCCTCCGCACCCAGCAGGTGATCGCGCACGAGACCGGGGTCGTGAACACGATCGACCCGCTCGGCGGCTCCTACTACCTCGAGGACCTGACGAACCGGATCGAGGCTCAGGCGTACGAGTACTTCGAGCAGATCGAGAAGCTGGGCGGGATGGTCGAGGCGATCAAACAGAACTTCCCGCAAAGAGAGATAGCAGACGCGGCGTTTCGCTACCAGGCGGAGGTGGAGCGGGGGGAGCGTGTCGTCGTCGGCGTCAACCGCTACGTGCTCGAGGACGAGACGCCGCTCCAGATCCTCAAGATCGACGCGGCGCTCGAGGGCAAGCAGATCGAGCGCGTCAAGGCGCTCAAGGGCCGGCGCGACTCGGCGCGGGTCGAGCAGCGGCTCGCCGCGTTGAAGGAGGCCTCGGCGCGCGACGGCGTCAACCTGATGCCTGCGATCCTCGACGCGGCCCGCGACTACGTGACGATGGGCGAGATGTGCGACGCCTGGCGCGACGTTTGGGGCATCTGGCGCGAGACGCCGGTGTTCTAGAAGTCGAGCTCGAGCCCGTCGTACGCCAGCTCGGCGTCGGGGGCGGGCAGCTCGTGCGGCCGGTGGGTCAGGAGCAGCCGGCGCGCGCCGGCCGCGGCCGCCGCGGCCTCCTCGGGCGCCAGGTGCCCGCGCTCGGGCCCGTCGAGCTCGGGCCGCTCGAGCGTGGCCTCGCAGAGGAAGAGGTCGGCGTCCCGGGCGAGCTCGGCGAGCGCCCCGCACGGACCGCTGTCGCCCGAGTAGCCGAGCGTGCGGTCGCCGCGCACCCGGAACCCGTACGCCTCGATGTCGTAGTGCTCGACGCGCAGCGCCGTCAGCTCGAGCCCGGCAGCGGTGAACGGCACGCCCGCCTCGTACTCGGCGACGTCGAAGGCGCGGTCGAGCATGTCCTCGCCGCCGAGCCTCGCGAGCACCGGCCGCAGAGCGGCGATGCTCCCCGGCGGCAGCCACACGGCCGGCCGGCTCTCCCTGCCCGGGCCGAAGAGGCTGCCCCAGACCCACGGGACCAGGTCGCCCCAGTGGTCGAGGTGGAGGTGCGTGATCGCGATCGCCTCGACGCTCGGCCAGGGCTCGCGCAGGCGCAGGTTGGCGAGCACGCCCGGGCCGCAGTCGAGCAGCAGCCGGCCGTCGACGAGGTGGCCGGAGCAGGCGCCGCCGGGGTTGGGCCAGGCGGGGGAGGAGCCGATGACCGTGAGCCGCACGGCCATATACTTGCCGACGCCATGGCCCGGAAGATCAGAGTAGTGATCGCGAAGCCCGGCCTGGACGGTCACGACCGGGGCGCGAAGATCATCGCCAGGGCGCTCCGGGACGCCGGCATGGAGGTCATCTACACGGGTCTCCACCAAACGCCGGAGCAGATCGTCGAGACCGCGATCCAGGAGGACGCGGATGCGGTCGGCATCTCGATCCTCTCCGGCGCGCACATGACGCTCGTGCCGCGGATTCTCGAGGGGTTGAAGGAGAACGGGGTCGAGGACGTGCTCGTGCTCGTCGGTGGGACGATCCCGAACGAGGACGCGGAGGAGCTCCGGAGCCGCGGCGTCGCGGCCGTGTTCACGCCGGGGGCGCCGACGGGCGAGATCGTCGAGTTCCTGCGCGCGAAGCTCCCCGCCTGACCGTTTCGGACCTGACCGGGGACTGTCCCCGGCCGCGTCCGCTCAGCGCTTGACGACGACGCGCGAGGCGGCGAGCGTGCCCTTGGCGCCGAGTTGGGCGGCGAGCGTCACCTTTGCGGGCTCCGTCCAGACGGTGACGGGCAGGCCGCGCGTGAGCAGGTCGAGCGTGGGGAAGGCGGGGAAGTTCGCATCGACGCCGACCCCCTCGATCGAGGCGGTCTCGGGCACCGAGACCGGCACCTTCTGCCCCGCCTGCTTCACCTTCCGGCCGCCCGGCCACTGCCGCACCTGGTCGACCGTCAGCTGGAGATCCTCGCCGGCGGCGTTCGCCACCTTGCCGGTCAGGGCGAGCGTGAACGTCGTCCCCGGCGCGGCGGCGAAGAGGAGCTTGCGCGCCTTGCGCAGGTGCCTGAACGGATTGACGGCACCGCGCCCGTCCGGGTGCACCTCGAAGTGGAGGTGCGGGCTGATCCCGTCGGCGTCGCCGGAGTCGCCGACGTAGCCGATCACCGCGCCCGCCGCCACCTTCGCGCCGTTGCGCAGGCCCTTCGCGTACGCGACGCCCGGCACGCAGCGGCCTTCGTTGTCGTTGCCCGCGCCGAGGTCGTTGTTCAGGTGGATGTAGAGGTACTCCGTGCCGCTCTTGCCGTGGAGATAGAGCATGCAACCGGCGCGTGAGGACGTCGTGTGGAACTTGACGGTCCCCGCCTCGGCCGCCAGGGCGAGCGCTCGGCGCGGCGCCATGATGTCGTTCCCCTGGTGGCCGCCCTGGCCGCGCGCGTCGCCGTAGTCGTCGATGTAGGTCGAGTGCCCGAGCACCGGGAAGACGAGCCGCGGCACAGGGGCCGCCGACGCGACGCCTGCGGTGAGCAGGAGGGCAAGGAGGGTGAGGAGTGCTCCTCGGGCTGTCGTCCGGGTGAAGGTCATGGGTACCGGTTCGCGCTCGAAGGGCGGAAGCCTAGCACGGTCTGCGGCGAATCCTGTTCAAAAAGGGTAAAAGCTCAGAGCGGACGGCTCCCTCGAAGGCGCGCCGCGGCGCATCGTTAGAGTCACGCGCGATGAAGATCGCCGTGTGCGTCAAGGAGGTGCCGGACGCGACCGCCCACAAGCGGATCGACCCGGGCACCAAGCGTCTCGACCGCTCCGGCGAAGGCGCGCTGAACGCGTTCGACGCGAACGCCGTCGAGGAGGCGCTGCGGCTGCGGGACGCTGCCGGCGACGGTGAGGTCGTCGTCGTCTCGATGGGGCCCGAGCGGGCGCTCAACTCGCTCCGCAAGGCGCTCGCGATGGGCGCCGACCGCGCCGTCCTCGTCGCCGACGACGCCGCGGCGGGCTCCGACCTCCTCGCTACGAGCCTGACGCTCGCGAAGGCGCTCGAGCGCGAGCAGCCCGATCTCGTCCTCTTCGGCCAGCAGTCCTCCGACTCGGACGGCGCCGTCCTCTGGGCGGCGGTCGCCGAGCGGCTGAGGCGGCCGGTCATCTCCCAGGTCGCCGAGCTGACGCTCGAGGGCGGCTCGCTGACGGGGAAGCGCCAGACCGAGTTCGGCTACGACACGATCCGCGCGCCGCTTCCCGCCGTCGTCGCGGTCGCGGACTCGATCAACGAGCCGCGCTACCCCTCGCTGAAGGGGATCATGGGCGCGAAGTCGAAGCCGCAGGAGACGCTGTCGCTCGCCGACCTCGGCGTCGACGCGTCGCTGGCGGGCGAGCAGGGCTCGCGCACCGAGGTGCTGGCGCTCTCGGACCCGCCCCCGCGCGGCGAGATCCGCAAGCTGGAGGACGACGGCACCGCGGCGGAGCAGATCGTCGCGTTCCTGGCCGAGAAGAGGCTGATCTGAGCACGCTCGTCTTCCTCGAGCACCACGCCGGCGAGCTCCAGAAGGGGTCGCTCGCCGTGCTCTCGAAAGCCGCGAGCCTCGGCGGCGACGTCGCCGGCGTGATCGTCGGCTCCGGCGTCGAGGGCCTCGCCGAGCAGGCGGGGAGGCACGGCGCCGCGACGGTGTACGTCGCCGACGACGCCAGGCTCGAGGCGCCGCTGCCGCAGCCGCGCGTCGACGCGATCGCGCAGCTCGTCACCGAGAAGCAGATCGAGACGGTCCTCTTCGCGCAGTCGATCCTCGCCGCCGACGTGGCCTCGGGGCTCGCGGCGCGCCTGGAGGCCGGCCTCAACTGGCAGCTCACCGACATCGCCGCCGACGGCGGCACGCTCGTGGGCAAGCAGTCCGCGCTCGGCGACTCGGTCGTCGTCGACGTCGGCTGGCGCTCGACGCCGCGAATCGGGCTCTTCCGCTCGGGCGTGTTCGACCCGGCCGAGCAGGTCGCGGCCGGCGCCGTCGAGCGCTTCGAGCCGGAGCTGCAGGAGCACTCGCTCGCGGCCGAGATGGTCGAGCAGGCGCACGCCGAGGAGAGCGGCCCCTCGATCGAGGACGCGAAGGTGATCGTCGCCGGGGGCCGCGGCCTGGGCGAGCCGGAGAAGTTCGCGCTGATCGAGGAGCTCGCGAAGGCGCTCGGCGGCGCGGTCGCCGCCACGCGCGCCGTCGTCGACGCCGGCTGGTACCCGTACTCGACGCAGGTGGGGCAGACCGGCAAGACGGTCTCGCCGACGCTCTACGTCGCGTGCGGCATCTCCGGCGCGATTCAGCACAAGGTCGGGATGCAGAGCTCGAAGACGATCGTCGCGATCAACAAGGACCCGAACGCGCCGATCTTCGAGTTCGCCGACCTCGGCGTGGTCGGCGACCTGCACGCGATCGTGCCGAAGCTGACCGAGCTCTTGCAGGCCCGCGGGTCGTGAAGGTCCGGCCCGCCGACTACCCGCCGCCGTTTGCTCCCTCGGAGGCGATCGTGGCGCCCATGGACCCCGCGTCGGAGCGGATCGAGGTCGGCGTGCTGATCGTCGGCGGCGGGCCGGCGGGCCTCGCCTGCGCGATCCGGCTCGGCCAGCTGCTGGAGGACTCGCCCGAAACTGCGGAGCGGCTCGGCGAGGTCCCGGTCGCCGTCGTCGAGAAGGGCAAGGCGCCTGGCTCGCACCTCCTTTCCGGCGCGGTCGTCAACCCGCGCGCGCTCCGCCGCCTCTTCCGCGACCGGCCGGCGCTCGACGGCGTGCCGACCTACGGCGAGGTGCACGGCGAGGCGGTCTACCTGCTCACGAAGGGCGCCTCGCTCCGGATCCCGCCGCCCCCGACGATGCGCAACCACGGCAACTGGATCGTCTCCGTCTCGCAGCTCGGCCGCTTCCTCGCCGAGCAGGCGGAGGCGGGCGGCGCGGCGGTGCTGCCGGAGACCGACGCGCAGAAGCTGCTCGTCGCCGACGGCCGCGTGCAGGGGATCCGTACGGGCGACAAGGGCCTCGGCCGCGACGGCTCCCCGCTCGGCGCGCACGAGCCCGGCTCGGACATCGCCGCGAAGGTGACCGTGCTCGCGGAGGGCACGCAGGGTCACCTCACCGGCGCCGCCGTGCAGCGATTCGGGCTCGAAGGCGTCCAGCCGCAGATCTGGGCGCTCGGCGTGAAGGAGGTCTGGAAGGTGCCGCGGCCGCTGCGGAGCGTCGTGCACACGATGGGCTGGCCGCTCCGCAAGCGCGCGAAGTACGGCGAGTTCGGCGGCTCGTTCGTCTACCCGATGGGCGACGACATGGTCTCGCTCGGCTTCGTCGCCGGGCTCGAGTACACGGACGTCGAGCTCTCCGTCCATGACGTGCTGCAGGAGCTCAAGACGCACCGGCTCGTCCGCAAGATCCTCGCGGGCGGCGAGCGGGTCGCCTGGGGCGCGAAGACGATCACCGAGGGCGGCTACCACGCGCTGCCGAAGCGGTTCCACGCGCCGGGCCTGCTGCTCGCGGGCGAGAGCGCCGGCCTCGTCAACGTGCCGACGCTGAAGGGGATCCACTACGCCGTCGAGTCGGGGATCATGGCCGCCGAGGCCGCGTTCCGCTCGCTCCAGCGCGGCGAGTCGCCCGCGCGGCCGGGGGCGTTCGCCTCCTACGACGAGGAGCTGCGCGGAAGCTACGTGCTCCGCGACCTGCGCGAGGTGCGCAACATGCGCCAGGTCTTCGACAAGGGCTTCTTCCTCGGCGGCGCGCTCGCGAGCGCCCAGACGGTGACGAAGGGGAAGCTGCCGCCGAAGGACTTCCTCACGGAGGCGAACGCCGACCGGACGCTGATCCGCACCGACCGCGCCGCCTCGTACCCGAAGCCCGACGGGAAGCTGACCTTCGACAAGCTCTCCTCGGTGTTCCTCTCGGGCAACCGGACGCGGGACGACCAGCCGAGCCACATCCGGATCCAGCGGCATGTGCCGCTGGATCTCGCCGAGCTGTGGGTGAACATGTGCCCGGCGCAGGTCTACGAGATCGGCGCGGAAGGCGGCGACGGCACGGTGCACGTCGAGGTGAACCCGTCCAACTGCGTCCAGTGCGGCGCGATCACCGCCAAGGGCGGCCGCCTCACCCCGCCCGAGGGTGGCTCCGGCCCCGAGTACACGCTCACCTAGCGTCGCGCTTGCGCCAGGCCTCGGCGAGCGCGATCCGCTGCCGCGTCGTGGGATGGCTGTCGAAGAGGAGGTACGCCCAGCGCGGCGGGTCCGGGTCGTTCAGCGACTCCGTCGTGAAGTGGCGGAAGAGGGCGGCTGCGGCGTCGGGGTCGCGCGTCGTCTCGAGCGCGACCCAGTCGGCCTCGCGCTCCATGTTCCTCGAGACGAGGTTGTAGACCGGCGCCGAGGCGAGCTCGAGCACGACGAGGACGAGCAGCGCGAGCGGCACGGCGGCGGGCTCGGCCATCCCCCCGCGCCGGCGGGTGGCGAGCGCGATCAGCCAGGCGCCGGGGAACGCGAAGAGGGCGTACCAGGCGATCCCCTCGGGCAGGTGGCGGCTCGAGTGGTGGGCGAGCTCGTGCGCGAGCACGACGCGGATCTCCCCGTCGCCGAAGCGGCCGTCGAGGAGCGTGCTCCAGAGGACGACCGTGCGGGTCGGGCCGAGGCCGGCGGCGTACGCGTTCGGGGTCTTCGTGAAGTCGCTCACGTCCTCGACGCGGACGGGCACCGGGTCGATCCCCTGCGCCGAGGCGTAGGCGCGCGCGTCCGCCGCCAGGGGGGCGCGGCGGAGCGGCTCGGTCTGCACGAGCGCGGGAAAGGCGAACGTGAACGCGGCCCCGATCGCGACGAAGACCGGCGCGGCGCCGATCCACCAGCGCCGCGGGAAGCGGCCGGCGAGCGCCATCACGACGGCGAGGGCGAAGCAGATCGCGAGGAACTCGGCGCCGAGCTCGAGCCAGTTCGCGAAGAGCGTCTCCAGGTAGCCGCTGTCGGTCTGGTCGTAGCGCCGGTTCCACCAGACGGCGACGAGCCGGAACGGCAGCCGGGCGAGCCAGACGAGCCCGAGCCCGATCATCCCGAGCAGCATTCCGGTGCCGATGCGACCCGCGGCAGACTCGCGGGCGAAGCGCGCTCCCTGCCAGGCGTAGAGCGCGAGCACGGCGACGAGCACGAGTTGCGAGGCGAGGAAGAGGATCCGGAAGAAGCCCTCGAAGCGCTCTGAGCGCGCGACGGTCGCCGGGTCGATCCCGAGCTCGACGTCCGGCAGGGCGAGCCCGTCGGGGACGCTGCTCTGCCAGAGCGAGGCGATCGCCGCGGCCCAGACCGCGAGCAGGGCGACGGCGAGCGCTCCTCCGAGGAGCAGGCCGCGGCGCGTCAGCGTGCTGTCTCCCACGGATCGAACAGCCGCGGTTCAGGCTCGCGCGGCAGCGCGGGGCTCGCGTGCGCGTAGCGGTCGGTGACGAGGAGCGCGTAGGCGGCGGTCTGCGCGAGGTAGCGCACGATCGTCGCGCCGAGGTCCCGCAGGCCGCTCGGCATCCGTCCCGTGGCGAGCGCCGCGAACCAGGCCAGGAGGGCGATGGTCACGAGTACGCCGAGGAGCGCGTGCGCGAGCAGGAGCGCGGGGACGGCGAGGATCGCCCTGAGTGCGGACTTCCAGCGGCTCTGGGTGAGGCGCTCGGGCGTCGTCACCTCGACCGGGTAGCCCGGCGCGCCCGTGAAGCCCGGGAACGGATTGGCGAGGAGCGCCGCGAACGCGGCCAGCTGGCTCGCATACCGGACGTACGCGCAGAAGAAGCGGTGCAGCGGGTGCGGCTGGGTCCGCGTCGCGACCACCGCGACCCAGCCGACGGGTGCGGCCGCGAGGACGAGCCACGACCACGCCCAGAGCCACGCGAGATGGGGGAGCGCGAGCAGCGGCCTGAAGAAGACGAGCAGCCGTGAGCGGCGCAGGTCGTCGTCGATCCGAAGGCGGACCGGGTGGCCGTCCAAGGCGTCAGTCTACGATCCCCCGATGCCCGTCAAGCGCGACGACGTCCTCGCCGCCGCGGAGCGGATCCGGGGGCGGGTCCACCGGACCCCGACGTTCACGTCGCAGACGCTCGGCGAGGGCGTGCGCCTGAAGGCCGAGCTCTTCCAGAAGACCGGCTCGTTCAAGGTTCGCGGCGTGCTCAACAAGCTCGCGACGCTGAGCGAGGAGGAAAAGGCACGCGGCGTGATCGGGATCTCGGCCGGAAACCACGCGCAGGCGCTCGCCTGGGGTGCGGCGGCCGAGGGGATCGACGCGCTGCTCGTGATGTGGGCGAGTGCGAGCGAGACGAAGCTCGCCGCGACGCGCGGCTACGGCGCCTCCGTCGATCTCGAGGCGACCGACCCGTCGTCCGCGTTCGACCGCCTGCACGCGCTCATCGCCGAGACGGGCCGGACGCTCGTGCATCCCTTCGACGACCCCGTGGTGATCGCCGGCGCGGGGACGGTCGCACTCGAACTGCTCGAGGACGCGCCGCAACTCGACACGATCGTCGTACCGGCCGGCGGGGGCGGGCTCGTGGCCGGCATCGCCGCAGCGGCTCCCGACCGGCGCGTCGTCGCCGTCGAGCCACGGCGCTCGACCGCCGTCCACGACGCGCTCGCCGCCGGACGTCCTGTCCCCGTCGTCCCCGACTCGATCGCCGACGGCCTCTCGGCGCCCTTCGCCGGCACGAACGCGCTCGCGGTGCTGCAGGCGAACGACGTCGAGAGCGTGCTCGTCTCGGAGGAGGAGATCGAGGAGGCCTTCCGCTTCCTCTACGCCCATGCAAAGCTCGCCTGCGAGCCCGCCGCGGCGGTCGGCGTGGCGGCCGTCCTGAGCGGCAAAATCGGGGCTGGGCCGATGGGGATTGTTGTCTCGGGAGGAAACGTAGCGGCGGAAACGGCCTCTGCTATCCTGGCCCGGCGATGAAGACCGGAATCCATCCCGAGTACGTTTCCACGCACGTCCGCTGCTCCTGCGGCAACGAATTCGACACGAGGTCGACCCAGGCCGAGATCCACGTCGACGTCTGCTCCGCCTGCCACCCGTTCTACACCGGCAAGCAGAAGCTGATGGACGCCGGCGGCCGGGTCGAGCGGTTCCAGCGCCGGCTCGAGAAGGCCGGCGGCACCCGCCGCGGCTAGTCGCCTGCGTTGAGCAACAACATCGGAGGACAGGCCGTCCTCGAGGGCGTGATGATGCGTACGCCCTCGAAGTGGGCGGTGGCCGTGCGCAAGCCCGATGGCGAGATCGCGGAGGTCGTGCGCAACATCACCTCGCCGATGGCGCGCCGCCGCGTGTTCCGGCTCCCGGTCATCCGCGGCGTGATCGCCCTCGGCGAGTCGCTCGCGATCGGCTTCCGGGCGCTCGCGATCTCCGCCAACTATGCCGCTCAGGACCCGGACGCGAAGGACGGGGAAGTGCAGACGGAGATCACGCGCGGGCAGCTGATCTTCTCGTTCACGATCGCGATCGGCTTCGCGCTGATGCTGTTCAAGGTGACGCCGGCGCTGATCACGAACTGGCTCCCGATCGAGACGACCGGCGCGTTCGTCGTGATCGAGGGCGTGATCCGGGTGTGCATCTTCCTCGCCTACCTGCTCCTGATCTCGCTGCTGCCGGACCTGCGGCGCGTCTTCCAGTATCACGCGGCGGAGCACAAGGCGATCAACGCCTACGAGGCCGGCGAGGAGCTCACGCCAGAGAACGTGCAGAAATTCAGCTTGATCCACCCGCGTTGCGGAACAGCGTTTTTGCTCTGGGTGATGGTGATCGGCATCTTCGTCTTCGCCTTCGTCGGCCAGCCCGCCTGGTACTGGCTGATCACGAGCCGGGTCGTGCTCCTGCCGGTGATCGCCGGAATCGCCTACGAGCTGATCCGCTTCGCCGGCAAAAACCAGCAG
This sequence comes from Gaiellaceae bacterium, assembly GCA_035514455.1. Classification (GTDB taxonomy): domain Bacteria; phylum Actinomycetota; class Thermoleophilia; order Gaiellales; family Gaiellaceae; genus Gaiellasilicea. Next base: position 25,344 of record DATKBA010000043.1, read on the forward strand.
AACCCGCTGCTGATGACTCTGCTCGCGCCGGGGCTCTGGCTGCAGCGGCTGACGACGAGGCAGCCGTCGCTCGACCAGATCGAGGTCTCGATCCGCGCGCTGCAGGAAGCTCTGCGCAGCGAAGGCGGGATCGACGCCGACGAGCGCCGGGTCGAGGTCATGGCTTAGTGCCGAGGGTCGAGCGCGAGGCCACGGTCGCGTGGCGGGGCTCGCTCGCGCGCGGCTCGGGCGTCGCGACCGCGGGCACCGGGGCGTTCGAGCTGCCGATCGACCTCCCCTCGCGGGTCGGCGACCCCGGCGGCAGGACGAGCCCCGAGGAGCTGCTCGCGGCCGCCCACGCGGGCTGTTACACGACCTCGCTCGCCGGCGAGATCGCGCGCGCGGGCGGCACCGTCGACCGGCTCGACGTCCGCTGCACCGTGACGATGGACGAGGTGGCCGGCAAGGGGCACCTGATCGTGGCCTCGGAGCTCGACGTCGAGGCGCGCGCGGAGGGGATCGACGCCGACGGGCTCGAGCGCGCGGCGCGGGCGGCCGACGACGGCTGCACGTTCTCCGCGCTCATTCGCGCGAGCGCAACCGTTACGGTTCGGGCTCGACTGTCGAGCGACTGAGGGGGCTCCAATGGCGGCTGAGCGTCGTGCTTCGGTGACCTGGAACGGCGATCTGATGAGCGGGTCGGGAACGATCGACGAGGTCGGCTCGGGGAGCTTCGGGCCGCTCGACGTCAGCTGGCCGGCCCGCACCGAGGAGGCGGCGGGGAGCAAGACGAGCCCGGAGGAGCTGATCGCTGCCGCGCACGCGTCCTGCTTCTCGATGGCGCTCTCCGGCGGGCTCGCCAAGGCGGGCAACCCGCCGGAGCGGCTGCGCACCTCCGCGACGGTCACCTTCGTGCCCGGAACGGGGATCACGAAGATCGCACTCGAGGTGCGGGGCTCGGTGCCCGGGCTCGACGAGGACGGGTTCCGCCAGGCGGCCGAGTCGGCAAAGGCCGGC
>DATKBA010000044.1:0-2156 GCA_035514455.1 Gaiellaceae bacterium
CTCCGGGTCGAGCTCGACGTCCTGCCCCGCGAGCCACGCGAGGCCAAGTAACACAGTGTCACCAGGCTCCGCTTCGAGCACCTCCAGCGCCGCTCTCATGCGGTCGCCGCCGACGCCTTGTGACACTGTGTCACTTGGTCAGCCCGGCCGGCGACGTGCTGCGCTCGAACCAGTCCGACCAGCCGCCCTCGTGGGCGCGCGCGGCGCCGGCGTCGACCTCGACGATCCGGTCGACGATCCGGTCGAGGAAGTAGCGGTCGTGCGAGATCACGCAGACGGTGCCGGGGAACTCCTCGAGCGCGGCCTCGAGCGCCTCGACCGAGTCGATGTCGAGGTGGTTCGTGGGCTCGTCGAGCACGAGCAGGTTCGGTTGGGCCAGCATCAGGAGCAGGAGCTGGAGCCGCGTCCGCTCGCCGCCGGAGAGGAGCCGGTTCGCGCGCCGCACCTGCTCGTAGGGGAAGAGGAACTTCATCAGGAGCGCGACCGCCTCGCCCTCCGAGCAGCGGTGCGCGAGCCGCACGGTGTCGAGCGGGCTCGCGTCGGGGTCGAGCGTCTCCTGGTCCTGGGCGAGGTAGCCGATCCTGATCGACGGGCCGACCCAGACCTCGCCCTCGGTCGGCTCGAGCTCGCCGACGACCGTCTTCAGGAGCACGCTCTTGCCGGCGCCGTTCGCGCCGACGAAGCCGACCCGCTCGCCGTGGACGACCGTCAGCTCGACGTCGTCCAGTACCACGTCGCCCCCGAAGCTGACGCCGACGTGCCTGAGCTCGAAGACGCGCTGGCCGCCGCGTGCGTGCGGGTGCAGCCGCAGCGCGATCCTGCGCCGCTCGAGCACGGGCCGCTCGACCTTCTCCATCCGGTCGATCTGGCGCTGCTTGTTCCGGGCCTGCTTGATGTGGCGCTCGTCGACGACGCGGTGCGCCCAGTCCCGGAAGCGCCTGATCGCGGCCTCGAGCCGCTCGATCTCCTTCTGCTGGGTCACGTACTGCTGCTGCTGCCGCTGCACCTCGAGCTCGCGGGCGAGGGTGTAGGCGGAGTAGTTCCCCGGCCACATCCGGATCCGGCCGCGGTCGAGCTCCGCGATCTGGCCGACGGTCTCGTCGAGCAGGTAGCGGTCGTGCGAGACGGCCACGGCGGCGCCGTCGAAGCCCGCGAGCAGGCGCTCGAGCAGCGAGCGGCCGACCGCGTCGAGATGGGCCTCGGGCTCGTCGAGCAGGAGCACGTCCGGGTCCTGCGCAAGGCAGGCGGCGAGCGCGATCAGCTTGCGCTGCCCGCCCGAGAGAGCGCTCGTCGGCAGCGTCAGGTCGTCCTCGGCGATGCCGACGTCGAGCAGCATCGCGCGCGCGCGGCCATCGATGCTCGGCCCGCCCGCGGCCTCCCAGCGCTCGACGAGGTCCTCCTGCCGGCGCAGCACACGGGCCATCCGGTCGAGGTCGTCCGCGAGCTCGGGGGCGGCGAGCTGCTCGGCGACGCGGTGCAGCTCGCGGTCGAGCTCGTCCAGGTCGGGGCGGGCGGCGCGCACGGTCTCGAGCGGCGTGCGCTCGTCGCCGAGCGGGTGCTGGGGGAGGAAGGAGACGACGATCCCGCGCCGGCGGACGGCGGTGCCGGCGTCCGGTTCCTCCAGGCCGGCGATCAGCTTCAGCATCGTCGACTTGCCGGAGCCGTTCGCGCCGACGACGCCGACCCGTGCGCCCGGCTCGATCGCAAAGTCGAGCCCGTCGAGCACCGTTCGGCTGCCGAACGACTTGCGGACGGCGTTCAGGGAGACGAGTGCCATCGCGCTAGGCGGTCGAGCGGACGACCGAGAGCACGTACTCGTCGCGGCCCGCGCGGACCGCGTCCGCCAGCCGCTCGTCGCCGGCGATCCCCGTCCGGGCTGCCAGCACCTCGTACAGCCGGCCGTCGCTCATGCCCGCGGCGCGCGCTTCCTTCACGATCCGCTCGATCCCCGGCAGCGGCTTCCCGTCGGGAGCGAACTGCCAGGCGGGATAGAGGAAGTCGTGCCGGCCGCTGCTGCGGACGCCGAGCAGCTCGCCGGCGCGGCGCATGGCGTCGATCCGTTGCGTGCCGACGCCGAGCCGGGTCGACAGCCAGGAGCCGCTGAGCGACTCGTCCGCGAGCTTCACGTCCACCCGCGCATCATGCCGATCTATGCT
>DATKBA010000045.1:0-3796 GCA_035514455.1 Gaiellaceae bacterium
GGTGAGCGCGCTCGTCTCCGCGATCCCGTTCCGGGGCGAGCGCAACCGGATCGTCATCTCCGAGAACGAGTTCCCGACGGTCGGCCAGATCGCGCACGCCCAGGAGCTCCGCGGCGCCGAGGTCGTCCAGGTCGAGCCATACCCCGAGGCCTACGAGGCCGCGATCGACGAGCGCACGGCGCTCGTGGCGTCCACCTTCGTCTCCTTCCGCACCGGCGCGGTCCACGACGTCGAGGCGATCTGCGCGCTCGCCCGCGGCCACGGCGCCCTGATGCTCGTCGACGGGTACCAGGGGATCGGCGCCGTCCCGCTCGACGCGCCGCTCGCGGCCGACGTCGTCGTCGGCGGCACCGTCAAGTACCTGCTCGCCTCGGCCGGGCTCGCGTTCATGGCCTTCCGCCCCGGCCTCGTCGCGGAGCTGCTGCCCGTCCAGACCGGCTGGTTCGCGGACGAGAACGTCTTCGACATGCAGATCGAGCGCTACCGCCCGCACCGCAGCGCCCGCCGCTTCGACGCCGGCACGCCGCCCGTGCCGAACATCTACGCGGGCGTCGCGGGCGTCGGCCTGATCGCCGAGGCCGGCGTCCCCGAGATCCGGGCGCACGTCGCTGGCCTCGTCGAGCGACTTGTCGCCGGCCTCGACGAGCTCGGCGCGACGCTCGCCGCGCCCCCGCACGGACCGCTCGCGTGCATCCGCTCCACCGACGCACCCGCGCTCGTCGGCGCGGTGGCGAAGGACGACGTCGTCGCCTCGGAACGCGACTCGAACCTGCGAATCTCGCTCCACCTCTACAACACGGAGGCGGACGTCGACGCCGTCCTCGCCTCGCTCGCGCGCAACCGCGCGCTCCTCTCCTAGCTCTCGGCCGCGGGATCCCCGGAGGGCAGCACGTCGCGGGCCCACTCGCGCCGCTTCCACTCGGGCACCGGCGGCTCGCAGTCCGCGCGCGGCGTGAAGCGCGACCGTTCGACCAGCTGGAGCTTGTGGATGTAGCGCGGGCAGTTCGGGAAGACCTCGGTCACCGCCACCCGGACGACGCACTGCGCCTTCGGGTACGCCGCGAGCAGCGGGTCGGCGAAGGAGAGCGAGGCGACGCCGTTCACGCGCAGCCGCTTCTGCCCTTCGAAGTCGACGAAGAGGAGCCCGACGCGCGCGGTCTGGGCGATGTTGCCGAGCGAGAGGTACATGCCGTTCCCGTCGAAGCTCGGGAACGCGAGCGTGCGCTCGTCGACGACGCGCACGAAGCCGGGGTCGCCGCCCTTGTACGAGCACTGCGGCTGTCCGTCCGCGTCGACCGTGCCGAGGAAGAACATGTCCCGGGCCTCGACGAAGGCACGGTCGTCCTCGGCGAGTGTGTCGCGGACGAGCCGCTCCTCGATTCGGTCGGCGAGCCGCTGCGTGTCGAACCGGTGCTGCAGCTGCCGGCTTTCGTCGTGGTACATGCTCATGCCGTGATCATGGACCAGATCCGCGTTGCCGCGATCGGCGACTCGATCACCGCGGGCTCGCCGTGGGACGACGACCCCGCGGTGGGCTGGCCCGCGGCGGCAGCCGCCGCCGACCCGCGGCTGCGCTTCACCGTCCGCGCGGCCTACGGGAGGCGCACGGACGAGATCGCCGCCTGGCTCGACGAGGCTGCTACGGGTGCGGATGCCCTCGTCGTCCAGGGCGGCATCAACGACGTCGCGCAGGGGCGGCCGGTCGCGGGCGCGGCGGCGAACCTCGCCGCGATGGTCGGCCGCGGGCTGGAGCTGGGCCTGCGCGTCGCCGTCGCGAACGTCCTGCCCTGGAACAACGGCTGGCCGGGGACGGAGGCGCCGATCCGCGAGCTCAACGCGCTGATCGCCGGGCTCGGCGTGCCGGTGCTGCCGTTCCACGACACGCTCGAGGACCCGGAGCGGCCTGGGCGGATGCGGGAGGAGTGGACGGTCGAGGGCGACCATCCGTCCATCGCGGGCTACCGGCGGCTCGGTGAGCTAGCGTTCCGGCTCCCATGAGCGACTACGGCGCCCGTTCCATGACCGACCCGCTCCGGCGCGTGCTCGTGCGCGCGCCGCAACCCGCCGACGGCGCACGCTGGCGCGAGTACGGCTGGCGCGCCGAGCCGAACGTCGCCGCCGCGGCCGCTGAGCACGAGGCGCTGCGCGCGCTGCTCGCGGAGGCGGGCGCGGAGGTGATCGTCGCCGAGGGCGAGCGCGGCAACCCCGACGCCATCTACGCCTACGACCCCCTCCTGGTCGGCGACGACGGGGCTGTGCTCCTGCGGCCCGGCAAGGACGGCCGGCTCGGCGAGCCCGGCGCGCTGGAGGCCGACCTCGCGCAGGCGGGCGTCCCGGTCGCGGCGCGGATCGAGGCCCCGGGGACGATCGACGGCGGCGACACGCTCTGGCTCGACCGCGGGACGCTGCTTGTCGGGCGCGGCTACCGCACGAACGCCGCCGGCGTCGAGCAGCTGCAGCGTGCGTTCCCCGACGCCACCGTGCTCTCCTTCGACCTGCCCCACTGGCACGGCCGCGCCGAGGTGATGCACCTGATGAGCCTGATCTCGCCGCTCGCGCCCGACCTCGCGCTCGTCTACCCCAGGCTCGCGCCGGTGCGCCTGCTCGAGCTCCTCGCCGAGCGCGGGATCGACGTCGTCGAGGTGCCGGACGAGGAGTTCGAGACGATGGGGCCGAACGTGCTCGCCCTGGCGCCGCGCCGCGCGATCGCGCTCGAGGGCAACGACGAGACCCGACGCCGGATGGAGGCGGCCGGCGTCGAGGTGATCGTCTACAAGGGCGACGAGATCTCGCGCAAGGGCGACGGCGGCCCGACCTGCCTGACGCGGCCGATCCTCCGGCGGGCGGCATGAGCGAGCTCTTCGCGGCAATCGCTGCCGGGGACGAGGACGCCGTGCGCGAGCTGCTCGAGGCGCGGCCCGACCTCGCCGGCAAGCGGAACGAGGACGGCCTCTCGCCCGTCCTGCACGCGCTCTACAACGGCAGGCAGGAGCTCGTCGAGCGGTTGCTCGACGCCAACCCGGCGCTCGACGCGTTCGATGCGGCGGCGGTCGGGCGAACCCGCGGGCTCGAGGAGCTGCTCACCGACCCCGAGCTTGCGCGCGCTTGGTCGCCGGACGGCTTCACGCCGCTCCACCTCGCCTCCTACTTCGGCCAGGAGGACGCCGCGCGCCTGCTCGTCGAGCGGGGCGCCGACGTGAACCTCGCCGCCCGGCACGCGACGATCCACGTCACGCCGCTCCACAGCGCCGTCGCGGGCGCGCACGCGGGCATCGTCCGGCTCCTGCTCGAACACGGCGCCGACCCGGACGCTGCGCAGGACGGCGGCTTCACGCCGCTCCACTCGGCCGCGCAGAACGACGACCGCGAGAGCGTCGAGGCGCTCCTCGCGGCGGGCGCCGACCCCGCCCGCGCGAACGACGACGGGCAGACACCCGCTGCGCTCGCAGGCCCCGGCGTGCAAGACTTGCTCTGATGCGCCGCCTCGCAGCACTCCTCGCGCTCGTGCTCGGCCTGCTCGCGGCCGGCTGCGGCGGCGACGACGGCGACGCCGGCTCCGACCGGACGGTGCGGATCGGCTCGAAGAACTTCACCGAGGCGATCATCCTCGGCGAGCTCTACAAGCAGGCGCTCGAGGCGAAGGGCTACACCGTCCAGCTGAAGAGCTCGATCGGGTCGACGGAGATCATCGACCGCGCGCTGACGAGCGGCGAGATCGACATGTACCCCGAGTACACGGGCACGATGCTGACCGTCGTCTTCGGCGACGACGAGCCGCAGGAGAGCGCCGAGTCGA
>DATKBA010000046.1:0-47750 GCA_035514455.1 Gaiellaceae bacterium
GCCGCTGATCCCGTTCGGGTACTGCTCCCAGTCGATCGACGGCCACGACTTGATCTGGCGGTCGAGCACGATCGCGAAGTGCTGCGTGATCTTCTGCCCGCCGCCGAGCGTGCGCGAGAGCAGGGCGCCGCGCTGCGCCTCGTCGCGCGTGATCCGGCCGAACTTCTTGGCGCCGTCGTCCGTGAACTGCATCGTCACGATCGGCTGGCCGGTCGTCGTGTCGTAGTCCTGGCGCGTCCCGTCGAGCTTCAGGTCGCCGCCCGTCATCTCCGGGACGACCTTCTCCGGGTCGGGGTTCGTCGGGTCGAACTTCATCAGGTAGTAGAAGTTCCGGGTCGGGTTGACGACGTCGACGCCGGGACACACGACCTCGCCGACGCCGCAGGTGAGCACGACCGTCTTCGGCGGCACGCCGAAGATGCGCCAGCCCTCCGGCAGCCCGCCTTCCTCCGCGTCGGCTTCCTGCACCACCTTGCTCCGCAGCAGCGCGTCGCGCTCCTGCACGGGGCCGGCGCGCACCTTGCGCTCGTCGTCGAACAGGTACCAGCTCGTCTGCGTGCCCTCCTTCACCAGCGCCTGCTGCCCGGCGAGGAGCTCGTAGAGCGACTGCTTCGCCTCCGGGAAGCGCCCCGCGCCGATCGAGGGCGGCGCGAGGTTGGCCTCCAGGTCGTACAGCTCGAGCTGGGCCGTCTGGCCGAGGATCCCGATCACCTGCTCCGGGTTCTCGACGCCCGGGAGGTCGATCACGATCTGGTCGTCGCCCTGCTTGCGGATCTCCGGCTCCGCGACGCCGAGCCGGTCGACGCGGTCGCGGAGGATCTCGACCGAGCGGTCGAGGTCGGCGTCCTCGAGCGGCCGGTTCGGCGGCGGCACGGCCTGCAGCGTCACCTCGAGCCCGCCCTGCAGGTCGAGGCCGAGCGTCGGGGACTTGTAGAGCGGCGATCCGGGGACGGCCATCAGGCCGACCCCGATCAGGCCGACGGCGATCAGGGCGACGAGAGTGAGGTGCGGCTTGCGAGTCACGCGGCAGGCAGGTTAGCTGCGGTCGTCCGTCTCCGGCACGGAATCCGGGGCCCGCCGGCCCTCGCTGCCGGGGGTCAAAATCGCGCCCACGGCACGCCTGGACACGCGCACGCGCGTCCCCGGCGCGATCTCCAGCTCGAGCTCCTCGTCGCCGGCCGAGCGCACCCGGCCGATCAGCCCGCCGACGGTGACGATCTCGTCGCCGACCTCGACTCCCGCGATCAGCGTGCGCTGGGCCTGCACGCGCTTCCGCTGGGGCATGATGAAGAGCACCCACAGCAGGGCGAACATGGCGATGAGAATGATCAGGCCTCCGGGTTCCAAGGATCCTCCTGGGGGCCGCCGGCGAGCCGGGCGAGCGCGTCGGCCGTGTAGGCCTCCAGCTCGCCGCGTTCGATCGCCGCACGTGCGCCCGCGGTCAGTTCGAGTAGGAAGTGCAGATTATGCAGGCTCAGCAGCCGGAGGCCGAGCAGCTCCTCCTGGTTGACGAGGTGGCGGACGTACGCGCGAGAGAAGCGGGCGCACGCCGGGCAGCCGCAGCCCTCCTCGAGCGGGCGCGGGTCGCGCGCGAAGCGGGCGTTGCGGAGGTTGAGGCGGCCCGTCGCGGTGAGCGCCGACCCGGTGCGCGCGGTGCGGGTCGGGAGGACGCAGTCGAACAGGTCGATCCCGGCCCCGATCACCCGCAGGATCCCCTCCGCGTCGCCGATCCCCATGAAGTAGCGGGGCTTCTCCGCGGGCAGGAGCGGCGCGGCCCAGCCCGTCGCCTCGAACATCTCCTCGCGGCTCTCCCCGACGGCGAGCCCGCCGAGCGCGTGGCCGTCGAAGCCGAGCGCCGCGATCTCCTCTATCGAGCGGCGCCGCAGCTCGGGATCGGAGCCGCCCTGGGCGATCCCGAACAAAAGCTGCCCCGGAGCACGCTCGGCCTCGCGTTGGCGCGCCGCCCAGAGCGTCGTCAGCCGCACGGCCTCCTCCAGCTCGGCCCGGGGCACGCCCGCGGGCGGGCAGATGTCGAACGCCATCGCGACGTCCGAGCCGAGGTTGGCCTGGATCCGCGCCGCGACCTCCGGCGAGAAGCGGGCGGGCGCACCGTCGTAGACCGAGCGGAAAGTGACGCCCTCGTCGTCGACCCCGAGCAGCGTGTCGCGCAGCGAGAAGACCTGGAAGCCGCCGGAGTCGGTCAGGATCGGCCCGTCCCAGCCGGAGAAGGCGTGCAGGCCGCCGAGCTCCGCGATCACCTCGTCGCCCGGACGGAAGTGCAGGTGGTAGGTGTTGCCGAGGACGATCTGCGAGCCGACCGCGCGCAGCTCGTCCGGGTCGAGGCTCTTCACCGTCCCCTTCGTCCCGACCGGCATGAACGCCGGTGTGCGCACCTCCCCGTGCGCAGTGCGGAGGATCCCGGCCCGGGCGGCGCCGTCGGTGGCGGTGACCTGGAAGCTCACAGCGCGGGAAGGTAGAGGTCGCGGCCGGCGACGAGAACGAGATCGCGCGTGAGCGGCACGAAGCGGCAGCGCACGCGCGTGCCGTTCTCGCGCCCCACGCCGGTGACGATGTGTTCCCAGGCGTCGGGGACGTCCACCGGGGGCGTCGCCTCGAAGAAGTGGCTCTCGTGGACGAAATCTGACTCGAACGATCCCGGCGTCATCCCGACACCGAGTTGCCGGACGAGCGTCACCGCGATGCCCGTCTCCTCGGCGACCTCTCTGATCGCCGCCTCCTCCGGCGTCTCGCCGGCCTCGATCCCCCCGCCGGGCACTCCATAGCCGGATGCGCCGTCGAAGACCAGGAGCTCCCGGCCACGGACGACGTAGACGATCACACGGGTTCGGGTGGTCGGCACGCTCGTCCTAGGGTGCGACGATCGTCGTGGCGAAACCGTGGGCGCGGGAGAGGCGGGTGTCGGTCGTGACGAGCGGCACATCCAGCGCTTCCGCCAGCGCGACGAAGCCGGCGTCCCTTGGGGAGACGTGTGCCCGAAGGGCCCACATCCGGTCGAAGAGCTGGACGTGCGGATAGCGCCTGATCGGCATGCCGACGAAGACGTCCAGGATCGCTCGGCCCCGCCCGGCGGTCATCGATCTGCCGAGGACGCGACCGCGTACCACCGCGAACACCTCCAGGTCGACGGCATATGGCGCGTGGAGATTCCATGAGGCGATGTCGAGCTGACTCTCGACCCAGTCGGCAAGGATTGGTTCGCGGAGCAAGTAGTCCAGCACCGCCGAGCTGTCGAGAACGATCACCCGTCGGCGTCGCGCATACGGCGAAGCGTGACCGACGGAGCCTCGCCATGCTTCAGCGGCGGCATGCGGCGCAGCCGTTCCTTGATCTCCTCCGGGGTCAGCACCTCGGCGACGCGCTCGACCTCCGCGAGCAGATAGTCCGACAGCGACATTCCACGCTCCGCCGCACGGGACTTCAGCTTGCGGTGCAAGTCGTCCGGGACGTTCCGGATCTGGATCATCTTGGTCATGCTATGCACAGTAAAGCATGTGCACAACATGTTCCTAGAGGACGAGCATCGCGTCGCCGAACGAGTAGAAGCGGTAGCGCTCCTCGACCGCGAGCCGGTACAGCCGCCGCGTCTCCTCCACGCCGGCGAACGCCATCACGAGCGCGAGCAGGGTCGAGCGCGGCAGGTGGAAGTTCGTCAGCAGCGCGTCGACCCGGCGGAACTCGAAGCCGGGCGTGACGAAGAGCGACGTGCGACCCTGTAGCACAGTGTCCCGAGCGACCGTCTCGAGCACGCGCACGGTCGTCGTCCCGACCGCGAGGACGCGCTCCGCGGCGGCGATCCGCTCCCACGCCTCCGGCCGCACCGAGTACCGCTCGCCGTGCAGCTGGTGCTCCTCGAGCGTCGGCGCCGTCAGCGGCCTGAACGTGTCGAGGCCGACGTGGAGGGTCACGCGCTCCACGTCGAGCCGGGCGAGCAGCTCGGGCGTGAAGTGGAGGCCCGCCGTCGGCGCCGCCGCCGAGCCGGCCTCGTCCGCGTAGACGGTCTGGTAGCGGGCCGGGTCGCGGAGCGGCTCGGTGATGTACGGCGGCAGCGGCGCCTCCCCGTCCGGCTCGCCCTCGAGGCGCACCCGCCAGCGCCCTTCGCCGAGGTGCTCGAGCAGCTCCACCGACCCGTACCGGGCGCCGGCCCGCAGCCGTCGCGTCGGCCGCGCGAGCGCCAGCCACTCGCCGCCTCCCTCGTGCTCGAGCAGGAGCACCTCGCCCTTCGGCCGCTCGATCCGGATCCGGGCGGGCACGACACGGGTGTCGTTGACGACCGCGAGCTCGCCCGACAGCTCCCCGGGCAGGTCGGCAAACGTGCGGTGGCGGACGTCGCCGGTCGCCCGGTCGTACACGAGCAGCCGGGATGCGTCGCGCCGCTCCGCCGGCTGCTGGGCGACAAGCTCGGGCGGCAGTTCGTAGTCGAGCTCGGTGGACTCCATCCGACGATGAGCGTAGCCTCCCGCCCGTGGACGAGAAGGCACTCGAACGGGCCAAGGTCCGGATCGCGGAGGCGGCTGCGGGCCGCGTCGCGCCCGCCGAGCTCGAGGCGGCGCTCGAGCGCGCCCGGACGCAGATCGAGGCGCTCGCCGAGGCCACGGCCGAGCTCGAGGGAGCGCTGCCGGAGAAGATCGGCGCGGCGGTGCACGACGGCCTGCGGGCCGAGGTGCTGCCGGTCGCGCGGCACATCGCGGAGATCCGAGGCCTGCTCAACCAGGCGGTCCGCCGCCTCGAGCGGCTCGAAGGCGACCTGCTCGCCGAGCGCCACGCGCGCATCGACGACCTTGCGCTCCTCGTCGACCTCGTCTCGTCCGGCTGGAAGGGCGTCAGCGACCGGCTCGAGAAGGTCGAGCGCGCCACCGTCGGCGCACCGGTCGTGTCGCTCCGCGACGCCGGCTAGAGGCTTGATGTGGAATTGGCGCGCTGTGGGGCTGTTCCAGACCAAGCCAGGGCGGCTCGGCGTCCGAGGCGCAGGCCGGGTGCCTGCGTGAGGACGACGAGGCGGCCTGGCGCCGTGTCTGGGGCGGCCCCACAGACCCGCTCAGGTTTCACATCAAGCCTCTAGCTCGGCAGGACGAGCCGGAAGCGGCTCCCCCTCCCGACCTCGCTCTCCAGCTCGATCCGGCCGCCGAGCGCCATCGCGAGCTCGCGGGCGATCGGCAGTCCGAGCCCGGTGCCGAAGTTGTCCTTCGACCAGAACGGGCGGAAGATCCGCTCGCGCTCCTCGACCTCAACGCCCGGGCCGGTATCGACCACGTCGACGGTGACCGCCCCGTTGCGGCTCTGGAGGGCGAGGTCGATCCGGCCGCCGTCGGGGGTCCAGCGGAAGGCGTTCGCAAGCAGGTTGGAGATGATCTGGAGCACGCGGTCGCCGTCGGAGACGATCACCGGCGCGGCGGCCATGTCGTGGGTGAACTCGATCCCGCGCCGGCGCGCCTCGTCCGTGAAGGTCGAGTAGGCGCGCTCGAGCAGGCGGCCCATGTCCACCTCCTCCGTCAGCACGGTGAACCGGTGCGCGTCGAGCTTCGCCAGGTCGAGCACGTCGCCGACGAGACGTCCCAGCCGCTCCGCCTCGGCGGCGACGATCCCGAGCGACTCCTCGGCCGCCTCCGGGTCCGTGACCACGCCCTCGCGGAGGGCGGCGACGTGGCCGCGGATCGCCGTCAGCGGCGTCCGCAGCTCGTGCGAGACGGACATCAGGAAGTTGCGCTCCAGCTCCTCCGACTCGGCGAGCCTAGCCGTCATCTCGCGGAAGCGGTCCGCGAGGTGGCCGATCTCGCCGCCGCCCCGCACGTCGGGTACGGGCACGTCGTAGCGGCCCTTCGACACCTCGTCCATCGCGCGCGAGAGCCCGAGCACGGGCTCCGTGATCCGCCGGGAAAGGTAGAGCACGAGACCGCCGACCACGACCAGCGCGACGATGAACGCGATCGCGAGCCGCGAGAGCAGCTTCACCCACGTCTCCCGCAGCTCCGCCTTGGGCTTCGCGACGATCAGGTAACCGAAGATCGGGCCCGTGTCGCCGCCGAGCCGCAGCGGGTGGGCGGCCGCGAGGAAGGCTCTGTCCTCGAGCGGCGGCTCGAACTCGAAGGTGACGACGCTGCTGCCGCTCAGCTCGATCCCGACGTCGCCGCGGGCGAGGCGCGTCAGCCCCGCGTCCTGACCGGGGAAGAGGGGCGCGCCGACGTAGAAGAGCCGGTCGCCGGTCGCCGCCTCGAGCTTCTCGGCGGCGAACGCGGGCGCCGCCTTGTCCTCGTCGGAGGCGCGCAGCGCAGACTCGGCGTAGAGCGCCGCGATCCCGCGCGCCTCGCGGCGCAGCTCCGCGAGCGACTCGTTGCGCGTGTAGTCCTGGAAGAGGGTGAGCGCGATCAGGCTCGCGACGAGGCCGGCGAGCGCGATCCCCGCCAGGAAGAGCGCCGGCAGGCGAAAGCGCAGGGAGTCGAGCATGGTCCTACCCTAGAGGCTTGATGTGGATTGGGAGTGCGTGCAGGGCGCGCCTGCACCAAGCAGCGCGGGCGACGCGGGCGGGATCAAGGCCGGTGGGCCTTGGTGCCGACCGCGGCGGCCGCGATGCGCCGTGTGCAGGCGCGCATCCGTGCGTGCTCGCCAATTCGCATCAGGCCTCTAGGCGGCGGGCGCGGGCGAGCGCTCCGGCCCGACCTTGTAGCCGACGCCCCAGACCGTCACGATCGGCGACGCCTCGCCGAGCTTGCGGCGCAGCTGCCGCACGTGCACGTCGACGGTGCGCGTGTCGCCGGCGAAGGTGTACCCCCAAACGCGCTCCAGCAGCTGGTCGCGCGTGAGCACGAGGCCCTTGTGGTCGAGCAGCTCCCAGAGCAGGTCGAACTCCTTCGGCGCCAGCTGGATCTCGTCCTCGCCGACCTTCACCTCGCGGCGGCCGGCGTTGATCGTGAGCTCGCCGTGGCGCAGCTCCTCCTCGACGTCCCGGCGCCGCTCCGGCGCCGCGCGGCGGAGCACGCTCTTCACGCGCGCCACGAGCTCGCGCGGGTTGAACGGCTTGGTCAGGTAGTCGTCGGCGCCGACCTCGAGCCCGATGATCTTGTCGACGTCCTCGTCGCGGGCGGTCAGCATCAGGATCGGCACGTCCGAGGTCTTGCGCACGCGGCGGCAGATCTCGATCCCGTCGATGTCCGGGAGCATCAGGTCGAGGATGATCAGCGCCGGCTGCTCGGCCGCGACCTGGGCGAGGGCGGCGCTGCCGGTGGTGACGGCGCGCACGTCGTAGCCCGCGTTCTTCAGGTAGAGCGAGACGAACGACGCGATCGAGGCCTCGTCCTCGACGACGAGCACGGTCTGGACGCCCGCGCTCATCAGCCTGCGGTCGGGCGGATCGGGCTCTTCTCGCCACGCTCGGGGCCGCCGAGCTGGAAGCGCTTCGCGAACTCGGGGAGCGGGTCGCACGTGGCCGGCCGCGTCCGGCAGTCCGACCCGTCGAGCGAGTAGAGGCCGGGCTCGAGGGTCTCGCCCTTGATCGAGCCGAAGCCGCGGCCGACGACCGAGAGGTCGATCCCTCGTCCTTCGATCACGATCCGGAAGCCGCCGCCGATGATCCGGAAGCGCAGGCCGACGCCGGCGTACTCGATCCCGTTCTCGCCGAAGAACTTGAGCGGCCGGTCGTCGCCGGAGACGACGGGGACATTGGCGTCGTTGGGCGTCAGGTCGAAGATCCGGACGGTGCCGCGCTCGAGCCGGCCGATCGCGCCGCCGCGCGCCTGGACGATCACCTTGCCGCGGCCGTCCTCGACCGAGAGGGTCCCTTCGCCCATGCGCTTCGCCGCCAGCGCGGCGAGCCCGGCGACGGGCAGCGCGAGCGCGAGCAGGGAAACGAGGACGAGGACCTTCCGCATGGATCGCAGTATCGACACGCGGCGTGTGCCGAGGGTCAGGGTCATGTAAGGAAAGTGTAAACGAGGGCAGGAGATCCCGCGCTGATGCCGTTCTCCCGGCAGGCGACAGCGCCTCCGTTCTAGGCTGCCGGGGTGGACGTCGTCGTCGTCGGGATCTTCCTCGCCGCCCTGATCGTGATCGCCTTCGAGTGGACGCACCGGACGAAGGTCGCGCTGCTCGGGGCCGCCGCCGTCGTCCTGCTCGGGATCATCGAGGAGCAGCAGGCGATCGAGGCGATCGACTGGAGCACGCTCGGCCTGCTCGTCGGGATGATGGTGATCGTCGGCCTGACCGAGCGGACGGGCGTCTTCACGTACCTCGCCCTGCGGGTCGCGCAGCTCTCCCGGGGCCGCCCGATGAGGCTCGTGTTCCTCCTCGCCGGCGTCACCGGCGTGATGTCGGCGTTCCTCGACAACCTGACCGCGATCCTGCTCGTCGTGCCGATCACGCTGCTGCTCGCCGACCTGCTCAAGGTCTCGCCGATCCCGCTCGTGCTCGTCGAGGTGATCGCGTCGAACATCGGCGGCACCGCGACCCTGATCGGCGACCCGCCGAACATTATGATCGGGACGGCCAAGCCGGAGCTCAGCTTCCTCGACTTCATCGTCAACCTCGCCCCCGTGGCGATCGTGACGCTGCTCGTCGTCACCACAGGGCTCGCGCTCGCCTTCCGGAAGCAGCTCGTGATCGAACCGGAGCGACGGCGCGAGGTCGACCGGCTCGACCCCGCGGCCGACATGCGCGGCGCGCCCTACGTGACGCGGTCGCTGCTCGTCCTGCTCGGGACGATCGTCGGCTTCTTCCTGCACGCGCCGCTGCACATCGAGCCCGCGGTGGTCGCGCTGACGGGGGCGACCGTGATGCTGCTCGTGGCCGCCGACGACGTCGAGAACGCGCTCGAGCGAGTCGAGTGGGCGACGATCTTCTTCTTCATCGGGCTCTTCGTGATGGTCGGCGGGCTCGAGGAGCGCGGCATCATCGACCGCGTCGCCGAGGGCTTCGCCGACCTGACCGGCGGCTCGAGGTCGCTGGAGGCGCTCGTAATCCTCTGGGGCGCCGCGGCCGGCTCCGCGGTGGTCGACAACATCCCCTTCACGGCCGCCATGATCCCGGTCGTCGACTCGCTCCAGGGGGACGAGTTCGACGACGCGGCCTGGTGGGCGCTGGCCCTCGGCGCCTGCTTCGGCGGCAACGCGACGATCATCGCGGCCGCCGCGAACGTGGCCGCGAGCGGCGTGCTCGAACGGAGCGGCCAGCCAATCTCCTTCGTACGCTTCCTCCTGGTCGGGCTGCCCGTCACGGCAGTCTCCCTGGTGATCGCGACCGTGTATCTGATCCTCTTCCAGCTCTAACCGATGAGCAGCCTCCACGACATCGAGCTGATCCCCGCCTCCGTCGACGTGTCCGCCACGTTCGACGACGCGGCGCGCGCGCTCGCCGAAAGCCGGTTGCCGGCGCTCGCCGTCCTCGACGAGGGCCACGTCGTCGGGCTCTTCACCGACGAGGAGCTCCTGCTCGGGGTCTCGCCGAAGTACCTCGACGAGCTGCGCCACACCGCGTTCCTCGAGTCGGAGCTGCCCTCGCTGCGGGAGCGCGCCGCGGCGGTGCGCTCCGAGCCCGTGCGCAAGCACATGCGCAAGCCGATCACGGTCGAGCTCGACAGCAGCTCCCTGCACGCGTCCGAGCGGTTCGTGCACTGCGACGAGGGCGCGATCGCGGTCGTCGACGACGACGGCCGCTTCGTGGGGATGCTCTCGAGGGCCGAGTTCGCGTACGCGATGCTGCGGCGCCTGACCGAGTCGTGATCCTCGGCGCCGCGGCCGACGGCGCCGTCGCCGGCGCGCTCGTCGACCTGTTCGTCGTCCTGCTGGCGGCGAAGCTCGGCGACGAGGTCTTCAAGCGGCTCGGCCAGCCGACGATCGTCGGCGAGATCCTCGCCGGGATCGTGATCGGCTCGTCGGTGCTCGGGCTCGTCGAGCCGACCGAGACGCTGGAGGTCTTCGCCGAGCTGGGCGTCGTCTTCCTGCTCTTCTGGGTCGGGCTGGAGACGAAGATCTCCGAGCTGGCCGAGGTCGGGGCGGCGGCGGCGCTCGTCGGCGTGCTCGGCTTCCTGCTGCCGCTCGGCGGCGGGGTCGGGCTCGGCCTGGCGCTCGGCGAGCCGGCCGCGACGAGCATCTTCATCGGCGCCGCGCTCGTCGCCACCAGCGTGGGGATCACGTCGGCGGTGCTGATCGGGCTGGGCGCGCTGGAGACGAGGCCGGCGCGCGTGATCCTCGGCGCCGCCGTCGTCGACGACATCCTCGCGATGATCCTGCTCGCCGTCGCGGTCGGGCTCGCCGCCGAGGGAGGCATCGCGGCGACGGAGATCGTGGTCGTCCTCGCGCTGGCGCTCGGCTTCGTCGCCTTCTTCGGCCTGGGCGGCACGCGCCTGCTGCGCTCGCGCCCGCAGCTGCTCCAGCGGCCGCGCTTCTCCGAGTCGCCGCTCCTGCCCGCGGTGCTCCTCGCGCTCGGGCTCGCGGCGCTGGCCGCGGAGATCGGGCTCGCGGCGATCATCGGCGCGTTCCTCGCGGGGATGATGGTCGCCGAGACGAAGGAGCAGCACCCGATCGAGGCGGAGGTGGAGCCGCTCTACGCGTTCTTCCCGCCCTTCTTCTTCGTCTTCATCGGCCTCCAGGTCGACCTGGGCGCGTTCGCGGACGCCGACACGCTGCTGCTCCTGGCAGGCGTGACGGCGCTCGCCGTGGCGACGAAGTTCGTGGGCGCGTGGCTCGGCGCACGCACGCTCGGCGGCCGCGAGGCGGCGTTCGTCGGCGTCGGGATGGTCCCCCGCGGAGAGGTCGGGATCATCGTCGCCGGGATCGGCCGCACGACCGGCGTAATCGACACGGAGCTCTTCGTCGTGATCGTGGGGATGTCGATCCTGACGACGCTCGCCGTGCCGCCGCTGCTCCGCATGCTCGCGCCGGCGCCTCCGGTTCCGCCCGGACCCGCTCAGTCGTAGACGTAGAAGCCGCGGCCGGACTTGCGGCCGAGGAGGCCGGCGTTGCGCATCGCGACGAGGCGGGGCGGCGGCGCCATCCGCGCCTCGCGGGTCTTCTCGTAGAGCGCCTCTGACGCGTGCACGTGCACGTCGATCCCGACGAGGTCGACGAGCGCGCACGGCCCCATCGGCCAGCCGGCGCCGTTGCGCATCCCGGTGTCGAGGTCCTCGGGCGTGACGCGCGCTTCGTCGAGCACGCGGATGCAGTCGTTCAGGAGCGGGATCAGGACGCGGTTGACGACGAAGCCGGGCGTATCGTGGCAGCGGATCGGCGTCTTCCCGATCCGCTCGCCGAAGGCGTACGCCGTCTCGAACGGCTCGTCGGCGGTGAGCTCGGCGCGCACGATCTCGACGAGCGGCATCAGCGGCGCCGGGTTGAAGAAGTGCATCCCGACGACTCGCTCCGGCCGAGCCGTGGCCGACGCGATCTCCGTCACGGAGAGCGCCGAGGTGTTGGTCGCGAGCACGGTGTCGGGGCGGCAGATCCGGTCGAGCTCCGCGAAGAGCTCCTGCTTGGGAGCGAGCTCCTCGACGATCGCCTCGATCACGAGGTCGCAGTCCGCGAACGCGTCCAGCTCGGTGGTGAAGGTCAGGCGGCCGACCGCCTCGTCGCGCGCGGCCTGCTCGAGCTGCCCTTTCTCGACCTTGCGGGTGAGGAAGTGGCCGATCCGGTCGCGGGCCTGCTCGCCGAGCTCGGCCGTCACCTCCCGGCCGACCGTGTCCACGCCGGCCTCGATGCAGAGCTGCGCGATCCCGGCGCCCATCGCGCCAAGGCCGACCACTCCGACTCTTCTCACCTCCGCCACGGCGCGCGATGCTACACGCGCTCGACGACGGCCGCGATCGCCTGGCCGAAGCCGATGCACATGCAGGCGACGCCGTAGCGCGCGTCGCGGCGCTCGAGCTCGTTCAGGAGCGTCGCCGTGACGCGGGCGCCGGTGGCGCCGAGCGGGTGGCCGAGCGAGATGCCACCGCCGTTCGGGTTGATGTCGGCGAAGCGGTCCTCGAGGCCGGCGTCGTGCGCGAACTGGAGCACGACCGAGGCGAACGCCTCGTTGACCTCGATCACGGCGACGTCGTCCCAGGTCAGGCCCGCCTTGGCGAGCGCCTTCCGGCACGCCTCGGGGTTGCCGTGCAGCATCCGGTACGGGTCGACGCCGGCGAGCCCGAAGGAGACGAAGCGCGCCCGCGGCTCGAGCCCGAGCCTCGACGCGGCCGCCTCGCTCGTCACGAGCACGGCGGCGGCGCCGTCGACGATCTGGCTCGAGTTCCCGGCCGTGACGACGCCGTCGGGGAGGAAAGCCGGCTGGAGCGACGCGAGCTTCTCGGCGGAGGTGTCCGGGCGCGGCGCCTCGTCGACCGCGAACAGCACGGCGGCCCCGGCGGCACTCACCTCGACGGGAACGATCTCGTTCTCGAAGCGGCCCTCGTCGATCGCGGCGATCGCCCGCCGGTGCGACTCGAGCGAGTACGCGTCGAGTGCCTCGCGCGACAGCTTCCACTCGGAGGCGAGCGCCTCGGCGGAGATCCCCTGCGGAACGATCTGCCAGCGCTCGTGCAGCTTGTCGGAGAGGTCGCCGCCGTTCGACCCCATCGGCACGCGCGACATCATCTCGACGCCCGCCGAGACGACGACGTCGAGCTGCCCCGCCCAGACCGCGGCGGCGGCGTTGAAGTTCGTCTGCATCGAGGAGCCGCACTGGCGGTCGACGGTCGTGCCACACACGGTCTCGGGCCAGCCGGCCACCATCGGCGCCATCCGGCCGATGTTCCAGCCCTGCTCGCCGATCTGCGTCACGCAGCCCATCTGGATGTCCTCGACCTCCGCCGGATCGAGGTCGTGCCGGGCTGTGAGGCCGTTCAGGACCTGGGCCGCGAGCTCGTCGCCGCGCGTGCCCGCGAGCGAGCCGTTCCGGCGCCCGATCGGGCTGCGGACGGCGTCGACGATCAGGGCATCCGAGCGCACACCCGGAGCATAGACTCACGGCGTGGCCACGACGGCGCCTGAGAGGAAGCTGTTGCTCGCCGGCGACTGGATCGAGACCGGCGACTGGCTCGAGGTGCGCTCGCCGTACTCCGGAGACGTGGTCGGGCGGGTCGCGAAGGCGGGCGCGGCCGAGGCCCGGCGCGCCGTCGACGCCGCCGAGGCGGCAATGAGCGAGCCGCTGCCCGCGCACGAGCGCGCCGCGATCCTCGACCGCGTCGCGGCGCTGCTGGAGGCGCGGCACGAGGACGCGGCGCAGCTGATCTCGGCCGAGGCGGGCAAGCCGCTGAAGGCCGCGCGCGTCGAGGCCGCGCGGGCCGTCTCGACGTTCACGTTCGCCGCGGTGGAGGCCCGAAAGCTCGTCGGCGAGACCGTGCCGATGGACGCCTCGCAGGCGGGCAACGGCAAGCTCGCATTCACCCTGCGGCGGCCGATCGGCGTCGTCGGCGCGATCTCGCCCTTCAACTTCCCGCTCAACCTGGTCGCCCACAAGCTCGCGCCGGCGCTCGCGGCGGGCTGCGCGGTCGTGCTCAAGCCCGCTTCGCAGACGCCGTTCTCGGCGCTGCTGCTCGCGGAGCTGATGACGGAGGCGGGTCTCCCTCCCGGCTGGCTGAACGTGCTCGTCGGCCCGGCCGCGGCCATCGGCGACGTGCTCGTCGAGGACGAGCGCGTGCGCGCGCTGACGTTCACCGGCTCCGGCGAGGTGGGCTGGAAGCTCGCCGAGCGCGCGCCGCGCAAGCGCGTCAAGCTCGAGCTCGGCAACGCGACGCCCGTGCTCGTCGAGGCCGACGCCGACCTGGAGGACGTGGCGGCCAGGCTGGCGGCGAACGCCTTCGCCTTCGCCGGCCAGAGCTGCATCTCGGTGCAGCGGATCTACGTGCGGCGGGAGGCCTACGACGAGCTCGTCTCCCGCTTCGTGCCGAAGGTCGAGGCGCTCGTCGTCGGCGACCCGGCGGATGAGTCCACGGACGTCGGGCCGATGATCGACCGCGACGCACGCGACCGGGTGCTCGCCTGGATCGAGGAGGCACGCGCCGCCGGGGCGGAGATCCTCACCGGCGGGGAGCTCGAGGGCGAGCTGCTGCCCCCGACCGTGATCGCGGGCGCAGGCCCCGAGCTGAAGATCTCGTGCGAGGAGGTCTTCGGGCCCGTGTGCACCGTGACCCCGTACGACACGCTCGACGAGGCGATCGAGCTCGCGAACGGCACGCGCTACGGGCTCCAGGCGGGGATCTTCACGCGCGACGTGAAGACCGCGCTGACCGCCGCCGAGCGGCTGGAGTTCGGCGGCGTGACGGTGAACGAGGCACCGACGTTCCGGGCCGACCAGATGCCGTACGGCGGCGTCAAGGACTCCGGGAACACGCGCGAGGGCCCCGCCTACGCCGTGCGCGAGCTGACCGAGGACCGTCTCGTCGTCTTCGAGCTCTAGTGTCCGCACGGGCGCGGTCGGCACGGAATAGCCCGCCGAGGCCGCAAGTAGACTCGCGCCCGTGGTGCGCCTTCCGCCCCTCGAGCGACTCCTGCGCCGCGATCCCGCACGCCCGCGTCGCCGGCCCGCCCCGCCCGCGAGCGAGCTGCGGCGCGAGCGGCGCGCACTGCTGCGGCTGCGCGAGCAGAAGCTGCGCGACCTCGGCGGGCTCTCCCTCGAGATGTACCGCCGCGACCGCTTCCGCGAGGACCTGCTGCTCGAGCGCTGCGCCGAGCTGATCGGGCTCGAGGCGAGGATCCACGAGCTCGACGTACTGCTCGGCACGGCGCGGCGCGCGGCGGGCGTCCCGAAGACCGCCCGCTGCGAGTGCGGCGCCCCACTCCTCTGGGGCTCGCGCTTCTGCGCCACCTGCGGGCGCCCGGTCGCCGCGGCGGCCCCGGGAGGCGCGCCATGAGCTGCCCGCGCTGCGGCGCTCCCGTTCAGGCCGGCCAGGAGTACTGCCTCGAGTGCGGCGTCCGGCTCGAGCACGACCCGCCCGGCCCCGTCGACCGGGCCGCGGCGACGGTCGCGGAGCGGCACGCCTGGGCGGGGACGTGGCTCGTCCCGGCCCTGCTCGGCCTCGTCATCGCCGTGCTCGGGACCGGCGCCGCGATCGCGATCTCCGGGAGTGGCGAGGAGGCGGACGCCGTCTCGACCGCGACCGGCGGGAGCCTGACGGTGACGGAGGAGACGCCGACGCTGACGGCGCCCGAGCCGGAACCGACGACGGCCGCGACGACGACGGCCGCACCACCCACGACGACGGCGCCGCCCCCGCCGCCGGTGAACCCGGCCGCGGTGACGTGGCCGCGCGACCGGCGGGGCTGGACGATCGTGCTCCTCTCGCTGCCGCAGGCCAACGGCCGCGCGGCGGCGGCGGAGCAGGCGACGCGCGCCCGCACGGGCGGGCTCCGCCAGGTCGGCGTGCTCGACTCGTCCCGTTACGCGAGCCTCCACCCCGACTACTACGTCGTCTTCCAGGGCGTCTACGACAGCGAGCCGGAGGCCTCGAGCGCGCTCCAGCGGGCCCGGACAATCTTCCGCTCCGCCTATCCGCGCGAGATCGTCCCGTAGCCGAGGTGTAGCGAGCCCGGCGACGGGGCACACGCGGACGAAGCGACCTCACCGGAGGCCGATGGTGTTTGCTTTACGGAAAACTTATGTAAGCGACTTTGTAACAGCACCGGGCTGCCCGTATACTTGGCGCCGACCACTTCGCCGACACCGTGTTTTCGGCCTGACTGCGGGACAGAACAGGGAGCGATGACCGTCCACATGGAAGCCCAGCTCGCGCAATTGCAAACGTGCATGTATCAGTACTCGCGGGCGATCTATCGCTCGATCAAGGACCTGATCGACCCGTATGCCGATCCGGCGGTGCAGCTCGAGTCGCGCCGGGCGGTGCTCGAGCAGTGCGAGCAGACGATGGAGAGGCTCGCCGCCGACCCGCACTACTTCGCGAAGCCCGACCGCGCGCTCTTCCAGGACATCCGCCGCTTCTTCCCGATCACCGCGCAGGCCCAGGTCGCCTGGGCCGTCAAGGAGGGGGTCGGCGCGGCTGTGGGCTTCATCGAGGAGCAGCTCGAGGCGGGCGCGCTCGACGGCGGGGTGGCCCGCTGTCGGGCGACGACGCGCAAGGGCAAGCCGTGCCAGCGCACGCCGCTGCCGGAGCGCGACTACTGCCCGTCGCACCAGCACCTCGAGCGCTCGCTCGCGGCGGCCTGACTCCCTGAGCGCGCGGCGCCCGCCGGGCCGAGCCCGCGGTAGAGTCGGGCGCTGATGTCGCACGACACCGACAAGCTGATCCGCCAGCTCTCGCTGGTCGCGTTCCTGATGGCCGAGCGGCGCCCGCTCACGGCCCGTGACGTGAAGGGGAACGTCGAGGGCTACTCCGAGATGTCCGACGAGGCGTTCGCGCGCCGCTTCTACTCCGACCGCGCCGAGCTGATCGCGCTCGGCGTCCCTCTCCACTCGCAGCGGGACGAGTTCACCGGCGAGGAGCTGTACACGCTCCGCTCGGAGAACTACTTCCTGGACGAGCTGCGCCTCGACGACGACGAGCTCGCCGCGCTCCAGACGGCGCTCTACATGCTCGAGGGGACGTTCGCCTACGCCGAGCCGCTCCGGCTCGCGCTCCAGAACCTCGCGCTCGGCCGGCCGGGCTTCGACGACGCGCCCACGGAGACCGCGGCGAGCGTCCAGGTGCGCGACCCGGACTACTCGCCCGAGATGGCGGGTCGGCTCTCCAAGCTCGAGTCGGCGCTCTCGAAGCAGCGCACGATCAAGTTCGCGTACTGGTCGCCGCGCCGCGACCAGGTCCGCGAGCGCACGCTCAACCCCTACGCGCTCCGGCGCGACCGCGGCACGTGGTACGTCGTCGGCCACGACCTCGACCACGACGCGGTGCGCACGTTCAGGGTCTCCCGGATTCGCAGCGACATCCGCTTCGCGACGAGGCGCGAGCGCGACTTCCGGCTGCCCGAGGGCTTCGACGTCGAGCAGCACCGGGTCGGCGAGGAGTGGCAGCACGGCCCCGTGCGCGGCACGGCCAAGGTCGAGGTGAACGGCGACACGGCCTGGTGGGTGCACCGCACGCTCAGCGACGCCGGGGCGCTCGTGGACGGCGTCTTCGAGACGGAGTACGCCGCGATCGAGCCGCTCGCCGGCTGGGTGCTGCGCCAGAACGGCCGCGCCGTCCCGCTCGAGCCGGAAGAGTTGCGCGCCGCCTGCGCCGAGGGCCTGCGGCGCGTTCGCGGGGCCCACGAGGGCGACCCGCCCAAGCTCGCGCGCGAGAAGGCCGTCGCCGCCCCGGAGCCCGGCTCCGAGCGGCCTGCCCCGCCCGTGGCGCCCGAGCGCTTCGCCGTCCTCCAGGCGCTGCTCGCCTACCTGCTCGCGGCCTGCGGCGACGGCCGCGACGCCCGCCTCGACGCCGACGACCTCGCGGCGCGCTTCCACATCCCGCGCGAGGATCTCCAGGACCATCTCTCCCTGCTCAACCTCGTCAACTTCGGCGGCGGCTGCTACACGGTCTACGCCGAGCTGGAGGGCGACTCGGTGCGCGTCGACAAGGAGCTCTACGGCGACGTCTTCCGGCTCGCGCCCCGTCTCACCCCGCTGGAGGCGCGCGCAATCAGGCTCGCGCTCGACATCGTCGGCCCTTCGATCGCGGCCCAGGTGCACACGCCGCTCGACCGGGTGCGGAAGAAGCTCGAGGAGACGTTCGGCCAGTTCGAGGACCACCACGCGCCCGAGCCGCACGGCGCGGGCGACGAGGAGCAGCTCGTGGCGACGCTCTCGGACGCGATCGAGCAGCGCCGGGTCGTCGCGATCGACTACCTCAAGGACGGCGAGGAGAAGCCGTCCGGGCGGCTGATCGAGCCCTACTCGTTCGAGCGGGTGCTGCCGCACTGGCTGATCCACTCCTGGGACCGCTCGTCCGGCGGCGAGCGCTCGTTCCGGCTCGACCGCATGCGCTCGGCGCGGCTGACGGACGAGACGTTCGAGCCGCGCGAGGGCTTCGACCCCCACTTCCTCCAGGACACGCGGCCGGTGCGCGTCCGGTACGGGAAGCCGGTCGCCCGCTACCGGATCGAGAAGGGCGCCGTCCCGCTCACCGACGGCTCGGCGCTTACGACGCTGCGGGCCGGGCGGCGCGGGGAGTGGTTGGTTTCGGAGATCCTCGCCGACCGCGGCGAGGCGGTCGTGATCGAGCCCGAGGAGCTCCGGCCCGTGATCGCGAAGCGCGCTGCGCAGCTCCTCCGCGAGCTCCGGCTGACGCGCGTCAAGCTGCCGGGCTAGGCAGCCGGCAGCCGGAGCGTGAAGGTCGCCCCCTCGCCGGGGCTCGACTCGACCGCGAGCGAGCCGCCGTGGGCCTCGGCGAACGACCGCGAGAGGAAGAGCCCGAGCCCCGTGCCGGGCCTGGCGGTCCCGGCCACGCGGCCGAACTTCTCGAAGATCTGGCTGTGGTGCTCGGGCCGGATTCCCTGGCCGAAGTCGCACACGCGGACGATCACGTGCCCGTCGTCCGCATGGGCCTCGACGCGCACCTCGCCGCCCGAGTCCGAGTACTTGATCGCGTTCGAGATCAGGTTGTCGACGAGCTGGCGGAGGCGGTCGGCGTCGCCCCGGACGCCGAGCGAAGGCGCCAGCTCGGCGCTGAGGCGGACCTCGTCCTGACCGAGCTCCGCCGCCGCGACCGAGTCGCGGACGACCTCGGCCAGGTCGACGTCCGAGAAGTGGTAGCTGAACGTCCCCGCCTCGATCCGCGACGTGTCCAGCACGTCGCCGACGAGCGCCGCCAGCCGCGTCGTCTCGTCGGCGATCACCGCCAGAAACGCCTCGCGCTGGTCGGGACGGAGCTCGCGCCAGCGCTGCTGGAGCGTACGCGCCGAGCCGATCACCGCGGCCATCGGGCTGCGCAGCTCATGGGAGACGAGCGAGACGAAGTCGGCGCGCAGCGAGGACAGCCGCCGCAGCTCCTCCGCAGTGGCGCGCTCGGCCTCGTAGGTGCGCAGGTTCTGGACGGCGGTCGCGACGAGCCTTCCCAGCAGCGTCAGCAGCTCGATCTCCTCCCGGCGAAACGCATCCGGGTCGGCCCGCGAGAGGGCGAGCGCGCCGATCGAGCGCGTGCCGAGCTGCAGCGGCGCGAGCGCGCGCGAGCGGAGGCCGAGCGCGAGCAGACTCTCCTCCTCGGGGTATTGCAGGTCGGCGATGTCGGCCCGGTAGACCGTCCTCCCCTCTCCGATCACCTCCTCGAGGATCGAGTCGGCGACGCCGATCGAGCTCCCCGGGGGGAGAAAGTCGCTCGCGCCGACCCCGGCGGTGGCCATCACGCGCGCGCCGCCCGCCTCGACGAGCAGGATCGCGGCGCGGTCGAAGTCCAGCAGTCCGCGCAACTCCTGCACGAAGGCCTTGAAGGCGGAGTCGAGGTCGAGCGACGACCCGAGCGCCCGGGCCGTGCGGCTCGTCGCCTCGAGGACGTCGATTCTGCGCCCCAACTCGTCGCGGAGGCGCTCCGCCTCCTCGGCGCGGGCTTCCGCGCGCTGCGCCTGCCCCCGCTCCATGTCGACGAGCCGGCCGACGATGCCGCCGAGGGCGAGCGCGACGACGACGCGGAGGACGAAGGAGTCGTACTGGACGCCGACGCCGAACTGGTCCTCGCGCCAGAGCTCCAGCAACAGGAGGACCGGCGCGGCGAGCGCGCCGACGAAGAGGCCGCCGCGCAGGCGGAAGAACAGCGCCGCCTCGAGGACGACGAGGAAGTGGAGCGCTCGCAGCTCCTGCGCGGGCTCCCAGGCGAAGACCAGCATCAGCGCCGACGCGAGAGCGA
This sequence comes from Gaiellaceae bacterium, assembly GCA_035514455.1. Classification (GTDB taxonomy): domain Bacteria; phylum Actinomycetota; class Thermoleophilia; order Gaiellales; family Gaiellaceae; genus Gaiellasilicea. Next base: position 19,748 of record DATKBA010000046.1, read on the forward strand.
TGTCCGCGACGACGTTGAGGGCCGCTAGGCCGCGCAGGCGGCGGCGCCACCACTGGGCGAGGCCGAGCAGCGCCAGCGCCACCGCCGCCTGCGCGCCGAGCAGGGTCCAGGCGGCGGCCTCGTACTCCGCGGACGGGAAGGCGTCCCGGTCGAGCAGGATCTTCGCCAGCGCGAGCGGCACGAGCGCCAGGCGGACGACGGCCAGGATGCGGATCAGCCTCATGCGCCGTCCCGCTCGTCGATCCGGGCGAGCGCCCAGCGGGCGTGCTCCGCCAGCATCTCGTCGCCGCTCTCCGCGTAGGGCTCCACGGCCGCGCGCTCGGCGGGCCTGCCGGCGTTGCCGGCGGCGACGAGCGCGTTCCGGCGCAGCCAGCGCGGGTCGTTGCGGGGCACGTACAGGCGGTCGTAGCGCCGGACCAGCTCGTCGCCGTCCGACTCGAGCCAGTCGAGGAGCGAGACCGACGGCTCGGCTCCTTCGGGCGGCGTGGTGCCCGCGCGCCGCTTCTCGACGCCCCGGTTCCACGGACAGACGTCCTGGCAGATGTCGCAGCCGTAGACGAGGGCGCCGAGCTCCTCGCGGTAGGGCTCGGGGATCGCGGCGGGCGCCTGCGTCCAGTAGGAGAGGCAGCGGGCCGAGTCGAGGACGCCCGGCTCGGCGAGCGCATCGGTCGGGCAGGCGTCCAGGCAGAGCGTGCAGGAGCCGCAGCCCGCCTCCAGCGGCGCCGACGGCTCGACCTCCCGGTCGGAGACGAGCGTGCCGAGCACGACCCACGAGCCGTGCCGCCTCGTGATCGCGAGCGTGTTCTTCCCGTAGAACGCGATACCCGCGCGCACGGCGCCCTCGCGGTCGACGTGGTCGTTCTCGTCGACGAGGACGCGGTACGAGCCGCCCAGCCGCCGGCCGAGCTCGTCGAGCTTCGCCCGCAGCTCGGCGTAGCGGTCGGACCAGGTGTAGCGCGCGAGCCGGCCCTCCCCGGGGCCCGGCCCCGGCGCGGGCGCGTAGTAGCAGAGCGCCGCGGAGACGACCGTCCGCGCGCCCGGGAGCAGGTCCTCCGGATGGCAGGAGATCTCGGGGCGGCGCGTCGTGAAGCCCATCGTCGCGAAGAGGCCGCGCGCCTTGCGCTCCCGGATGTGACGCTCCGTCTCCTGGTACGGCTTGGCCGGGGCGGCGCCGACGGCGTCGAGGCCGAGCTCGGCGGCCACGCGTTCCAGCTCGGCAGATGTCATGACAGGATTGTGCCCCGTGAAGGCGATCCGCATCCACGAGGACGGTGGCCCGGAGGTGCTGCGGTACGAGGACGCTCCCGACCCCGTCGCAGGGCCGGGCGAGGTGCTCGTCTCGCTGCGGGCGGCCTCGGTCAACCATCTCGACCTCTGGGTTCGCAAGGGGCTCCCTTCGGTGCCGAAGCCGCGCATCCTCGGCGCGGACGGCTCGGGCTTGCGGGTCGACACCGGCGAGCGCGTCGTGATCAACCCCGGTCTCGAGCACGGCGCGGTGATCACGGTCGTCGGCGAGCACACCGACGGGACGCACGCGGAGCTGATTGCGGTGCCGGAGGAGAACGTCTTCCCGCTCGACGACGCGCTCGACTTCGAGACCGCGGCTGCGTTCCCGCTCGTCTTCGAGACCGCGTACCGGATGCTCGTGACGAAGGCCGGGCTCCGGGACGGCGAGTGGGTGCTGATCTGGGGCATCGGCGGCGGCGTCGCGACGGCAGCGTTCGAGATCGCGCGCACGCTCGGGGCGCGGACGCTCGTCACCTCCGGCTCGGATGCGAAGCTCGAGCGGGCCCGCGAGTGGGGCGCCGACCTCGCCGTCAACCACGCGACGGGTGACGTCGTCGCCGCGGCGAAGGAGGCGGGCGGGATCGACGTCGTCGTCGAGACCGTCGGCGAGGCGACGTGGGCACGTTCGCTCGCCGCGGTCAAGCCGGGCGGCCGGGTCACCGTGTGCGGCGCGACGAGCGGGCCGAACCCGCCGGCGCAGCTGCACCGCTTCTGGTGGAAGCAGCTGACCGTCTACGGCTCGACGATGGGCACGCGCGACGACTTCCTCGGCGCCTACGAGCTCGTGCGGAGCGGGCAGGCGCGTGTGCACGTCGACTCGACCTTCCCGCTCTCCGAGGCCCGCGCGGCCCACGAGCGGATGGAGCGGGCCGAGCAGCTCGGCAAGATCGTGCTGACGATTCCCGAGTAGGGCTTACCCGAAGCCGAGGATGAACTTCGCGTCGTCGGACATCTTGTCCGGCGTCCACGGCGGATCGAAGGTCAGCTCGACCTCGACCTCCTCCACGCCCTCGACCGCGGCGGCCGCCTCGTGGATCGACTCCTGGATCATCTGGCCAGCCGGGCAGCCCATCGAGGTGAGGGTGTGGATCACCTTCACCTTGGGGCCGTCGATCTCGACGTCGTAGAAGAGGCCGAGCTCGACGATGTCCATCCCGAGCTCCGGGTCCTCGACCGTGTGCAGCGCCTCGACGATCTCCTCGCGGGTTGCCATGGGCCCGAGTGTAGCCAAGTGACACAGCGTCACTAGCCTCTCGGCCCGCCCGAACGGCTTCGTTGCGCGCGACGAAGACGAAAGAGCGCTTGTGACACTGTGTCACAAGCGCTCAACCGAGCAGGCGGACCTCTTCCTTCCGGTCGCGGGCGAAGAAGTGGATGCTCTCGGTGAAGCGCACCCAGTTGCAGCGCATGCACATCACGAGCGAATGGGTGCGCGCGCTGTCGGCGAGGAAGCGGACGCCGCGGAGCAGGTCGCCGTTCGAGACGCCCGTGGCGACGACGATCACGTCGCCCGAGGCGAGGTCGTCGGAGGAGAAGACGCGGTTGACGTCGTCGATCCCGTGCGCGGCCGCGTCCTCGATCTCGCTGCGGGTCGTCGGCCAGAGCTGCGCCTGCAGCTCGCCGCCAAGGCAGCGGAGCGCCGCCGCGGAGAGGATCGCCTGCCGCGTGCCGCCGATCCCGACCGCGAGGTGGTCGTTGGTGCCGCGGATCGCGGCCGAGATCGACGCGGTCACGTCGCCGTCCTGGATCAGCTTGATCCGCGCGCCGGCGGCACGGATCTCTTCGATCAGGTCGTGATGGCGAGGCCGGTCGAGCACGAGCGCGGTGATGTCGTTCGTGTTCCGGCCGAACGCCTTGGCGATCGCGTCGACGTTGTCCGCCATCGGCCGGACGAGGTCGATCCGGCCGCGGGCCCGCGGGCCGACGGCCATCCGGCGCATGTACATGTCGGGCAGCCGCAGGAGCGAGCCGGGCGAGCCGACCGCGATCATCGACATCGCGCCGTTGCCTCCCCGCGCAACGACGCCGCGTCCCTCCAACGGGTCGACTGCGAGGTCGACCGCCTCGCCGCCGGCGCCGATCTCGGTGCCGGCCGGGAGCAGCTCGCCGTCCTCCGGCCCGATGACGACCGTGCCGGAGATCGGCAGCTGCGAGAGGCCGGCCAGCAGCGCTCCCTCGGCTGCGTCCTCGGCGGCGTCCTGGTCGTCCCGCCCGAGCCAGCGGGCGCCCGCGAGCGCCGCCCACTCCGTCGAGCGCGCGAACAACGCGCAGGGGCAGCCGACGAACGTGCCCTCGCTCACCGCCGCACCCCCTCGGCGGCCCGCTCCGCCTGCTCGAGCACGAGGTTCATCACGGCCGCGACCGTGTCGCCGTGCCGCTCGTTCTCGATCACGGGAACATCGTTCCGGGCGGCGCGCTCGAGCAGGTACTCCTGGATCATCCGGATCTCCGGCAGGCCCTCGAGGTAGCGGTCGAACGGCCGCACCCCGTCCGAGGCGTCGTCGCGGATCCAGAAGTGAGTCCGGTGGATCTCCTCGTCCCGGATCGCGAGCACGCAGTGAACGACGAGGGCGCCGCGTAGCTCCGTCGTGATCATCCCCGGGACGAGGTGCACGCCCTCGAGCACCATCGACCAGCCCTCGTCCAGGGCCCGCTGGAGCGCAGCCTCGACGCCGGTGAGGACGTTCCGCGTCTGGTCGAGGAACCCGAGCAGCGCCGCGTCGCCGGACTCCTCCTCCTCGGCCTTCGTCAGCCCGAGGCCCGCCTCGAAGCTCGAGTAGTGGATCGACGGCATGAACTCCTTCGCGAAGAACGCGCGCATCGTCTGGCGGACGAAGTCGGTGGACGTCACGCGCGTGATCCCGAGCCGGTAGGCGACCTCGGTCGCGACCGTCGACTTGCCGGTGCCGGTGCCGCCGCCGACGAGCAGGATCACGGGCAGGTCGAGCTCCTGCAGGTCGCGGTAGCGGCGCAGCTGGCGGACCGCCCAGGCGCCCTGATCGCCCCCGAGCAGGTCGGACGCGAGCTCGCGGAGGCGGTCGAGGTCGACGGAGACCTCGTCGCGCTGCGCGAGGTCGCTCTCGGTGCGCCGCGCGAGCTCGTACGCCTGGTCCGCACGGACCCCGACCGCGGTCAGCGCACGCGTGAGCACGCCCTTCGAGAACGGCGTCTCGCCGCTGCCGAGAAATCCCCGTTCGCCCTTCCGCTGCTCGCTCACGCCGTCGCCTCCGCCGCCAGGCGCAGCAGTTCGGCGTCGAGGTCCTCGCCGCCGGCCGGAAGCACGTCGCTGCCGGCGAGCACGACCTCTGCGCCACGCTCGTGTGCGGCCTCGGCGACGACGTCGATCGCGGCCGCCTTCAGCTCGACGAGATACACCTCGGCCTCGACCCGCCCCAGCTCCGCGCGCAACGCGGCGCGGTCGGCGAGGCTGCCCGAGACGTGGACGACGTCCGCCCCGTGCTCGTCGCGGAGGTGCGCGGCGAAGCCATCGTGCGCAGCCGCCGGAGCGGTCGAGAAGAAGGCGACCGTACGGCCCTCGACGGGCGCGGCCGGCGCGGGCCGCAGCGTGACGCCGAGCACGCGGGGCGCGAGCTCCGCCGCCCGGTCGCGCAGCCGCTCCCAGCCCGACCCTTCCTCCGCCATCGTCAGCAGCACGAGGTCCGAGATCAGGTGGCGGAAGCCGTTCAGGTAGCCGGTCACCACCGCCGCGTCCTGCTGGGCGTTGACGACGAGGATCCGGCGGCGCGTCGCCACGGGCGGGATCGCCGCGCCGCTGCCGTCGAAGATCACGAGCTCGGGGTCGAGCCCGGCCGCGAGCTTCGCGCCCTCGTGGACGTTCGAGACCGCCACCGAGCCGGCGAGGCCGCCGCCGCAGCGGCGGCAGCCGACCGTCTCCACGCCGGCGAGCGCCGCCGTCTCGAGGTAGTCGGATGCGGCGTGCCGGCCCGAGCGGGAAAGCTCCAGCAGCGCGTCGACGTCGGGCGGGACGCTCGCCACCTCGGGCTCGGGCGGGCCGCCACGCCCCATCGCGACGACGACCACCTTCCGGTCGCGCGCGTAGAGCCGCGCCGCATGGGCCGTGATCGCCGTCTTGCCGACGCGCTTGCCCGTCCCGACGATCCCGATCGACGGGAGCGGGAACGGCTCGAGCACGGGCGGGTCGAAGCGGAAGTCGGAGCCGACGTACGGCAGCCCGGCCGCGAGCACGCGGCTCGCGAGCCGGAAGCGCTCCACCGGGCCGAGCACGGGCTCGTCCGAGAGGTCGACGACGAGCTCGGGCCGGTGCTCGGCCAGGGCGGCGTCGAGGTCGTCCGCCAGCGCGACGCCGTAGTCGGCGTCGTCGCGGAGCTTCTCGCCGCCGCCGACGAGGTGCGCCGCGACGAACTCGTACGGCAGCTCCTCGAGCGCCGCCTTCACCACCGGCGCGTAGTGCTCCCCGTCGATGAGCGCGATCGCCCTCATGACCGCGTCGTCACCTCGTCCTCGATCCGGCCGGTGTACTTCTCGTACTCGAACGTGTCGAGCGAGAACTGGATGATCCGCTCCTGGCCGTGGAACGGGTGCTTGCGCCAGATCGTGACGTGGCTGCCCGCCGCCTCGACGACGTTGTAACAGGGCCGCGTGTTGCCGCGGAGGCGCAGCGACGAGACCGTGCCCGTGTTGACGACGAACAGATCCTCGAGCCTCCACGCGTACGGCACGTGCTTGTGCCCGGAGAGGACGAGGTGGACGCCCGCGCGCTGCAGGGTCTCGATCGTGTCGCCCGCGTCGTAGATCACGTTGCGCTCCCGCCCCGTCCCCGGGACCGGCAGCAGGTGGTGGTGGCAGACGAACACCTTCAGCCACGCTTCGTGGTCGAACTGCTCCTCGATCCAGCGATAGCGGCCGCGGCCGATCTGGCCGTGGTCGAGGTCGGGCTCGGTCGAGTCGACAGCGACGACGCTGACGCCCCCGACGCGCAGCACCGAGTTGCGCTCGCCGAAGAGCTGCTCGAAGTGGACGTAGCCGACGTTGCGGGAGTCGTGGTTGCCCGGGATCACGACCATCGCCTCGCACTCGACCTTGTCGAGATAGCGGCGCGCCTCCTCGTACTCGTGCTTGAAGCCGAAGGTGGTCAGGTCGCCGGAGCAGACGACGATGTCCGGCCCGAGGTCGTTGACCTCGCTGATCGCCCGCTCGAGCAGGCCGGGGACGAAGTACTGGCCGCCGCAGTGGAGATCGGACAGGTGCGCGATCGTGAACGTCGTCCCCTTGGCCGGCTCGGACATGAGCAGAGCATAGGAACTTCGGTCAGGTGCCGTCCGGGGGCGCAGCTACCTTGGAGGTCGTGCTCCGGCAGCAGCCCGCGTTCCGCGCCTTCGCCGGCGCGGTGCAGCCCAGGTTCGTCAACGAGGTCGAGCTCGAGTGCGCGAAGCTGCTCGACTTCTACGGCGTGCCGTGGGAGTACGAGCCGACGACGTTCGTGCTCGAGCGGGACGCCGACGGCCGCGTCACCAGCGCGTTCACGCCCGACTTCTACCTGCCCGAACAGGACCTCTACGTCGAGGTCACCGTGATGCGCCAGTCGCTCGTGACGCGCAAGAACCGCAAGCTGCGGGAGCTGAAGCGCCTCCACCCGGAAGTCAAGGTCAAGCTCTTCTACCGGCGCGACATCGAGCGCCTCGCCCAGCGATTACGCCTCCAGCTCGCGTCCTAGCCGACCGCCTCGCGGCCGACGGCCACCCGATCGGGGAGGTCTACCTGACGCGGGAGGAGATCACGCGCCGCGTGGGCGAGCTCGGCGCCGAGCTCGCCGGCGCCTACGCGGGCCGCGAGCCGCTGCTCGTCGGCCTGCTCAAGTCGAGCGCGGTCTTCCTCACCGACCTTTCGCGCGCCCTCCCGGTCCCGCACACGATCGACTTCCTCGAGCTCGCCGCGTACGGGAGCGGCCGCGCCGGCGCGGTCAAGCTGCTCAAGGACCTGGACACCTCGATCGTCGGGCGCGACGTGATCGTGGTCGAGGACGTCGTCGACACCGGCCTCACGCTCAACTTCCTCGCCCGGACGCTCTCACTGCGCGACCCGGCGAGCCTCACCGCCGTCACGCTGCTCGACCGGCCCTACCGGCGCCTGGTCGACGACGTTCCGCTCGACTACGTCGGCTTCACGGTGCCGGACGAGCTCTTCGCGGGCTACGGCCTCGGCCTCGACGAGCGCTGGCGGTCGCTGCCCGACGTGCATCTCGTTGTGACGGCCGAACTCCCGCAGCACCTGACCGGCGACGCCTACCGGCCGCCGGGCGCCGCGGCCGCCTAGAGCCTAGAGGTAGCCCATCGGGTCGACCGCAGCGCCGTTCACGCGCACCTCGAAGTGCACGTGCGGCCCGGTCGAGTGCCCGGTGTTGCCGGAGTACGCGATCAGCTGACCCTGCATCACCTGCTGGCCCACGCCGACGGTGACGGTCGCGTTGTGCCCGTAGGCGGTCGAGAGGGCTCCGCCGTGGTCGACCACGACCAGGTTCCCGTAGCCGCCCATCCAGCCGGCGACGATCACGGTCCCGGCGGCGGAGGCCACGACCGGCGTGCCGTTGGGGACGGCAAGGTCGATTCCCTCGTGCATCCGGCCCCAGCGCCACCCGTAGCCGCTCGTGAGAATCCCGTGCACCGGCCAGACGAAGCCGGACGCCGAGACCGAGCCGGTCGGGGCGACGAAGGCGGTCGACGAGCTCTGGGCGGAGCGGATCCGCGCGGCGAGCGCGGCGCTCTGCGCCTGCAGCTCGGCCATGTGCTCGAGCGCGTGCTCCTTGTCCTCCTGCACCCCCGCGAGCGTCTCGCGCTTGCTGCGGCGCGCGGTGGCGAGCTCCCTCTGGCTCCAGGCGAGCCGGTCGCGGACGGCGCGCTGCTCGGCTGTGCGGGCAGCCACCGTGCGCGTCGTCGCCGCCACCTCCTTGCGGGTGCGGCGCGTGGCGTTCCGGGTCTCCTGCATCTGCAGCTTCGCGCTCTTGACCTCGGCCGCGATCCGCTTGTCGTGGCGGCCGATGTCCTCCAGGTACTCGAGGTGGTCGAGCATGTCGGCGAAGCTCGACGCCTCGAGCACGACGCTGAGCGGGGACGTCTCGCTCGAGGTGTAGATCTCGATCAGGCGCTTATTCAGGCGCCCGACCGCCTCCTTGTGCTGATCCTGGAGGAAGACCAGCTTGCGCGTCTGGAGCCGGTAGAGCTGGTTGAGGCGGTCGAGCTTGCGCTGGTGGAGCGCGAGCACCTCCTCGAGCTGGTCGAGGCGCGACGACGCTACGTCGACGTCGTCCTGGAGCGCATCGATCTTCGCGCTGACGGCCTCGATCTCCGAGGTCAGCACGCCCTCGCGCTGACGTGCCGCCTCGATCTTGTCCTCGAGCACGTCGATGCGCGCGTCGAGGACCCGCTTCTTCTCCGTGACCCCCTCCTGCCCCAGGGCAGGGGCGGCGACGACGAGCAACGAGGCCAGGAGCAGGCCGATGGCGAGACGGGTGCGCATCCGGAGGTAGTTTCGTCGGGCGGTCGGCCGTCCCTCCCGGGCGCGGCACTGGCCCCAGTGTAGCGCCGATCCTGCCGAAACCTATTGTCGGCGCTACTGCGGGCCGGGCTCGGGCACGACGACCGGGCCGGGCCGATCGCCCTCGTCCGGCGGCGGGTACGGCTCCGGCAGCGTCGGCGGCTCGGGCGGCGTGCCCTCGTCCGGCGGCGGATAGGGCTCCGGTACCGGACGAGGGGTCTGCGGCGGCTGCGGCTCGATCGGCTCCATGCGCCCCACCTACCCCGGCGGAGGCGCCTTCACACGCTGCGCGCCCGCGGCGCGCGGCTCGAGCGCCCGCAGCGCCTCCGCGGCCTCGCGCCGCAACGGGCCGACGAGGGCGCGGTAGTCCGTGTCCGAGACGCGGCCGGCGCGGTGGTCGAGCTCGAGCTCCTTGAGGGCGGCCAGAGCCCGGTCGCGCGTCTCGGCGAGCTCGAGGCGGCGGCGCTCGAGCTCGCCCGGCTCGTCGAGGAGCCCTGGCCCGTCGTCCGGGCGGAGGTACGGAAGCGCGACGAGCACGACGCAGGCCGCGGCCAGGAGCGCTCCGAGCAGCAGCGCGAGGCTCACGGCCGGGCCGGCACGTCGGTGCCCTGATACCGCAGCGCGAGCCGCCGCTGCTCGCGGGCGTCCGGCCACATGGTGATCAGGGCGCCGAAGAGGAAGACGAAGCCGGCGAGCCAGAGCAGGTTGACGAGCGGCTTGACGAAGACGCGGAGGAAGACCGTTCCGTCGGGATTGATCTGCTCGGCGATCACGAACAGGTCGGTGCCGGTGAGGAGGTCCGTGCGGATGCCCACCTCGTTCGAGACCTGGCGCTCGACGGTGTAGGCGTTCTTGCCGGCCTCGAGCACGCCGAGCTCGTCGTCGCCGCGTGCGACCTCGAGCCGCGCGCGCACGAGGGTCGCGTTGGCGCCCTGCCGTTCGACCAGGTCCGTGTAGGTCAGCCGGTAGTCGCCGACGGAGAGTGTCTCGCCGCGGGCGAGCCGGCCCTCGGAGACCGTGTCGTAGGCGCTCGCGCCGGCGATCCCGATCGCGAGCAGGACGATCGCGGCGTGGACGACGTAGCCGCCGTAGCGGCGCCGGTTCCTCCCGACGAGCGCGGAGAACGCCGCGGGCCAGGTGCCGCCGGCGAGCGCCCGCCGCGCCCGCGTCCCCCGCGCGAACTCGAGCCCGATCGAGGCGAGCACGAACGCCGAGAACGTGTAGGCGATCAGGCCCGGGATCGACGAGCCGGCGCCGAGGGAGAGCAGCGCGGCCCCCGTCGCGAGCGCGATCGCCGCCGGCCACGCGAACGCCGCGCCGAGCCCCCGCAGCGACGCGCGCCGCCACGCGATCAGCGGCCCGATCCCCATCAGCAGCAGCAGCGGCAGGCCGAAGACCTTCAGGAAGAAGTTGTAGTAGCCGGGCCCGACGATCCGCGCCTCGCCGACGACCGCCTCGTGGACGATCGGGTAGAGGACACCCCAGAGAATCGTCAGCGTCAGGGCGACCAGGAGCAGGTTGTTGTAGAGGAAGCTCGCCTCCCGGGAGACCAGCGACTCGAGCTTCGCGCGCGTTCGCAGGAGCGGCAGCCGGACGAGCACGAGCGCGAGCGAGCCGACGACGACGAAGGTGAGGAAGCCGAGGAACCAGGCCCCGATCGGGCTCTCGGTGAAGGAGTGGACCGAGCTGAGGATGCCGGAGCGCGTCAGGAACGTGCCGAAGATCGAGAGCGCGAAGGCGAGGATCACGAGCAGCATGTTCCAGAGCCGGAGCATCCCGCGCTTCTCCTGGACCATGACCGAGTGCAGGAACGCCGTCGCCGCGAGCCACGGCATCAGCGCAGCGTTCTCGACCGGGTCCCAGGCGTAGAAGCCGCCCCAGCCCACCTCCTCGTACGCCCACTTCGAGCCGAGGATCTGGCCGACGCCGAGCGCGGTCCAGGCGACGAGCGTGGCGCGCCGCGTGGTCACGATCCAGCGCTCGTCGGTGCGGCGGGCGAGCAGGGAGCCGATCGCGAAGGCGAACGGGATCGTCAGCCCGACGTACCCGAGGTAGAGGAAGATCGGGTGCGTGAGCATGTACGGGTTCTGGAGGCTCGGGTTTAGCCCCCGCCCGTCGTCCGGCGCCGCCTGCGTCGCGAAGGGGCTCGAGACGAAGACGAGCATGAAGGAGAAGAACAGCATCACGGTCGCCAGCACGGGCACGACCCAGACGGTCAGGTCGCGCGAGGAGCGGCGGTTGAGGAGCACCGCGGCGGCGCTGTAGATCGTCAGCAGCAGGAGCCAGAACAGGAGCGATCCCTCCTGCCCGCCCCAGAGGGCCGCGAGCGTGTAGAGGATCGGCAGCTGGTCGCTCGTGAGCTGCCAGACGTAGACGAAGCCGTAGTCGTTGCGGGCGAAGGCGGCCAGCAGCACGAGCGTGGCGACGAGCGTCGTCGCGAACGTGAGCAGGAGAGCCGTCTGTGCCGAGTCGGCGAGCCGGCGGCGGCGCGTCCTCGCCGCGATCGCGCCCGCGACGAGCGCGTAGAGAACAAGCCCGAGCGTGGCTGCGAGCGCGGCGCGGCCGAGCTCGGGCATCTAGTCGGTCTTCTTGGCCGTGTACTTCGACGGGCACTTCGTCACGAGCGAATCCTTCTTCGCGACGAACGTGCCGTTGCGGAGCTCGCCCTTGACGGAGACCTCCCGGCCGGCCCGGAACTGGTCCGAGACCGAGCCCGTGTAGAGAACCGCGACCGTCCTGGTCGAGCCCCCCTTGATGTCCCGGAGGCGGAAGCGGAGGCCGCCGGCGTACGAGTCGCCCTTGTACCCGGGCTGGACGCGCCCCACGAGGGAGATCGTCCCCGTCTGGCCGCGCAACTCGCTCGGCGAGACCGACGGCGTGCCGCCGCCGGCGATCGACGTGTAGAGGAGGAAGACCGCGAGCACCGCCGCGACCGAGAGCGCGACGATCAGCCTCGCCGGATTGCGCTTCCGTGCCACTCCGTGATCGTAGCTCGGCTAGACGGTGCGGGGCGCCGGTTCGCGCCGGCCGGGCACGCGGTACCCGTGATCGTGGCAGAGGGAGCCGGGCGCGTCCTCGGTCAGCGCGTCGCAGTAGCCCTTGCCGTACGCGGCCCGCATGAACGCGGCCACGACCTCGAGGTTCCACTCCGCGACCTCGGCGGCCTCGCGCCAGAGGTCGACGAGCCGGAGGTCGATGTCGAGTTCGAGCAGATCGATGCGGGTCGGTGCGCTTGCCATGTCGAAAAGGGTAGGACCCCCGTCGGACGACACGGCCTCTCCCCGTCCAGAACGGACAGTCGGGGTCTGGCACGAGCCTGACACCGGGGTGTCCGTTACGGTCAGGGCCGATGGAGCGGATTCGGATCGGGCCGGCACGCTGTCCTTCCCGGGAGTCGCCCGAGCTCGCCGTCGAGCTCCTGCTCGAGCGCGGCTACACCGCCTGCGAGCTCGACCTGGAGAGCGGCTTCTGGCTCGACTACCCGTGGGCGGAGCGGCTCGGCGGGCTCGCCCGCGAGGCCGGGGTCGCGCTCTCGGTGCACGCGCCGCTGTTCGCGTTCCCCGGCCACCCGGACGCGAAGAAGTCGAAGATGGCCCTCGGCGCGCTCGACCGCAGCGCCGGGATCGCGGCCGCCGCCGGCGCCGAGGTGGTCGTGATCCACCCCGGCTTCTGGCTCGGCCGCGAGCGCGCGCAGGCGATCGAGGACGTGGTCGCCTGGCTGGGCGCCCTGCGGGAGCGGCTCGAGCAGAAGGACCGGCTCGTCGCGTTCGGCGTCGAGGTGATGGGCCGCGTCAGCGAGCTCGGCTCGATCGACGACGTGCTCGAGATCTCCGCGCTCGCGCCGTGGGTGCGGCCCGTGATCGACTTCGCGCACATGCACGCCACCTCCGACGGCGCCTTCACCGACGTCGAGGCGTTCGCCGCGGTGCTCGAGGCCGCGGACGGCGTGCTCGCACCCGGCGCCCCCTTCCACATCCACTTCTCGGACATCGCCTGGGCGAACCGGAACGAGACGAAGCACCTGCCCTACGGAGAAGGGAGCCTGCGTGCGGAGCCCCTGCGGGATGCGCTCGCCCGCTTCGAGCGGCCGGCGACCGTGATCTCGGAGTCGCCCGACGAGGCCTCGTCGCAGGCGATCCGGGCCGTGCTCTACGCGGGAGCCAGCGCCGCGTCGTAGCCTGCGAGCTCCGATTCGATCTCCTCGGCCTCCTCGACCCGCTCGCGCTCGCGCAGGAACCGCGCCAGCGCCGCCAGCAGCTCGCGGCGGATCAGCCTGAGGTCCTTCCCCTCGACGATCTCGACCGCGTCGCGCAGGAGCGCCTCCGCCTCCTCATCCCGTCCCTGCGCCGCCCGGACGATCCCGAGCGCCATCCGCGTCGTCGCGCGGGAGATCGTGTCGTGCGACCCGACCGTCTCGCGCGCCTCCAGCGCGTAGCGCTCGGCCTCGTCGACCTTGCCCCGGGCGACGAGCACCTGGGCGAGCCCGCGCTGGCTCTCGCAGAGAGTGCCGCGGTCCTCGAGCGGCTGGAGGATGCGGATCGCGTCGCGGAAGCGCCGATCGGCCGCGGTCAGGTCGCCACGGCGCCGCTCGACCCAGCCGTAGTGGTTGCTCACCCGCGCGAGCGCCCACGCGTTGCCGGACTGGGAGAAGTGCTCCTCGGCCCGGTCGAGCCCCGCTGCCGCCTCGTCCAGCCGGCCGCGCAGCGCGTCGATGCGCGCCTGCGAGACGAGCGCCCAGCCGAGCGCGGTGATGTTGCCGCTCTCCTCGGCGAGCTCGACCGCCTCGCGAACGAGCGAGGAGGCGCGGTCGAGGTCGAGCCGCGCGATCGCAGAGCTCGCCAGCTCGTCGGCGGCACTCGCCTCGAGGTCCTTGCGGCCGGTCTGCCTCGCCACCTCGAGCGCCTTCCCCGTCCAGCGCTCGTCGTCGTCGAGGTCGCCGAGCCACCAGCCGATCCGGGCGCGCATCGAGAGCGCCTCGTAGCGGTCCTCGGGCTTCGCGTCCTCGAGCAGCACGAGCGCCTGCTCGACGAGCTCGCGGCCGCGCGGAAGGTCGGCGTCGCGGAGAAGGGCGTTCTCGGCGAGGCCCGTCAGGGCGAGGCCCTGCAGCCGGGTTTCGCCGGCTGCCGACGCCTCGTTGAAGACGCGCTCCATCTCGACGGCCTGAGCCGGCAGGTCGGCGATTCGCCTGGCCGCGCGCGCGGCGAGGAAGCGCCGCTGCAGCGTCGGCTCGAGCTCGACGGCCCGCACGAGCAGGCGGCGCGCGGACTGGTTCGCCTCGCGGGCGAGCGCGCGGCGTCCCGCCTTCTCGAGCGCCTCGGCGGCGCGCGCCGCGAGCTCCGGAGGCGCGGACCCGTCGAGCTCCTCGTGCAGCGTGGCCGCCTGGTCGAGGTGGTAGGCGCGGATCTCGACGAGCTCCTCGCCGGCCGTCTCGCGCAGCCAGTCGGCGACGAGCTGGTGCAGCTCGGCGCGCGCGCCCTTGGCGAGGCCCGCGTAGGCGACGTCGCGGATCAGCACGTGCTTGAACCGGTAGGCGCGCTCGCCGGAGATCGAGGAGCGGCCCTCGCGGATGACGAAGTCGCGCTGGAGGAGGTCGTCGAGCACCGGCTTCAGCTCGTCGAGCTCGGGCATCAGGTGGGCGACGGTGCCCTCCCAGAAGATCCGGCCAACCACCGAGGCGCGCTGGAGAACCCGCTTCTCGTTCCGGGGCAGCCGGTCGATGCGGGCCGCGATCATCGCCTGGAGCGTGTCCGGGATCCGCTTCGACGAGGTCCCGCCCTCCAGCAGCATCCGGGTCGTCTCCTCGACGAAGAGCGGGTTGCCCTCGGTCTTCTCGAGCAGCGCCGTCCGCTCGGCGCTCGAAAGCTCCCGGTCCGCGAGCAGCGCGTCCAGCAGCTCCTCGCTCTCGGCGGGGGCGAGCGGCTCGAGCTCGATCGCGGTCGCGCGCAGCCGGCCGCCGCCCCAACCCGGCCGGATGTCGAGCAGCTCCGGGCGCGCGAGGCAGACGATCAGCAGCGGCGCGTCCTTGACGCGCTCGGCGAGGTGCTCGACCAGCTCGAGCAGCGGCTCCTCGGCCCAGTGCACGTCCTCGAAGACGAGGATCAGAGGCTGCGCGTCGGCCAGCTCGGCCGCCCACTCGCGCGCCGCCCACGCGATCTCCTGCTGGCTGCGCTCGGTCTCGATCCCCTCGAGCACGCCTGCCGCGAGCGCGAGCAGGTCGGCGACCGCGTCGTCGCCGCAGCACGCGCGCAGCTTGCCCACCGCCTCCTGGACGGGGTCGTCGTCCGTGATCCCGGCCGCGACCTTGACCATCTCGGCCACCGGCCAGTAGGTGACGCCCTCGCCGTAGGGCAGCGACCGGCCGACGAGGATCGTCGCACCCTCGACGCCGTCGACGAACTCGCGCGCGAGCCGGCTCTTGCCGACGCCCGGCTCCCCGTAGATCGTGAACAGGTGCGCCCGCCGGTCGCGCACGACCCGCGCGAGCGTGTTCTCGAGGAGCTCCAGCTCATAGTCGCGGCCGACGAACCCCGCCGCGACGGAGGGCGCGCGGCCGTCGCTCTCGAGGAGGCCGGTGAGCCGCCAGGCGAGCAGCGGCTCGCCGAAGCCCTTCAGGTCGAGCGGGCCCACTTCCTCGGTGTCGACCGTGCCGAGCGTCAGGCGGCGCGCGAACGGGCCGACGAGGATCTCGCCCGGCTGCGCGGCCTGCTGCAGGCGGGCGGCGACGTTGACGGCCTCCCCGGTCGCGAACGTCGACTCGGCCTCGTCCGCGACGACCTCCCCCGCCTCGACGCCGAGACGCGCCTCGAGGCCGAGGCCGTGCACCGAGTCGAGGATCGCCGACGCCGCCCGCAGGGCGCGCTCGGCGTCGTCCTCGTGTGCCTGCGGGATCCCGAAGGCGGCCATCACGGCGTCGCCGGCGAACTTCTCGACGATCCCGCCGTGGGTCGCGATGCAGTGGGAGACGTGCTCGAAGAAGGAGTTGACGCGGCGGCGGACGACCTCCGGATCGCGCGCGGCGACGAGCTCCGTCGAGCCGACGAGGTCGACGAAGAGCACGGTTGCGAGCTTGCGTTCCACCCCGTGATTGTAGTTACGAGGGTCGGCCTCACCGAGCTTGCGCTAGCGTCAGCGCATGCTCGACCCCAAGGCATTCAAGGCCTACGACGTCCGCGGCGTCCACCCGTCCGAGCTGGACGAGGAGGGCGCGTACGCGATCGGCCGCGCCTACGTCGAGCAGTTCGAGCCGCGCCGGATCGCCGTCGGCCGCGACATGCGCGTCTCCTCCCCCTCGATGGCGGCCGCGCTGGTCGAAGGCGCGCGCGACGGCGGCGCCGACGTCCTCGACCTCGGGATGGTCGGGACGGAGATGCTCTACTTCGCCGTCGGCGAGCTCGGGCTCGAAGGCGGCGTGTGCGTGACCGCCTCGCACAATCCCAAGGAGTACACCGGGATGAAGATCGTCCGCGCCGGCGCGCTTCCGGTCGGCGGCGAGTCGGGCCTGTTCGACGTGCGCGACCGGGCACTCGGGCTTGTGTCTGATAGACACAAGGCTCCGTCGCGCGGCTCCGTCGAGGAGCACGACATCTGGCCGGCGTTCGTCGAGAAGGTGCTCTCCTTCGTCGACCTCGAGGCGCTGCGGCCGCTGCGCGTCGTGATCGACGCGGCGAACGGGATGGCCGGCGCGATGCTGCCGCCGGTGCTCGAGCGCCTGCCGATCGAGGCCGTCACCTGCTACTTCGAGCCCGACGGCACCTTCCCGAACCACGAGCCGAACCCGCTCCTGCCCGAGAACCGCGAGTTCATCATCGCCAAGACGCGCGAGGAGGGCGCCGACTTCGGGGTCGCGTACGACGGCGACGCCGACCGCTGCTTCTTCGTCGACGACACCGGCGAGTTCGTCCCGGGCGACTTCGTGACCGCGCTCCTGGCCGAGACGATCCTCGCCAAGGAGGGCGGCGGCAAGGTGATCTACGACGTGCGCGCGAGCCGGGCGGTGCCCGAGACGATCGAGCGCGCCGGCGGCACGGCGCTCGTCAACCGCGTCGGCCACGCGTACATCAAGCACCGGATGCGCGAGGAGGGCGCCGTCTTCGGCGGCGAGGTCTCGGCCCACTACTACTTCCGCGACTTCTCCCAGGCCGACTCGGGCGTCGTCCCCTTCCTCCTCCTGCTCGAGCTCGTCTCGAAGCGCGGGCGGAAGCTGTCGGAGATCCTCGCCCCCTACCGCGAGCGGTTCTTCCTCACCGGCGAGATCAACACGCCGGTTGCCGACGTGCCGCAGAAGCTCCGGGAGCTGGAGGAGCGCTACGCCGACGGCCGCATCACGCATCTCGACGGGATCTCCGTCGACTACGACGACTGGCACTTCAACGTCCGCCCGTCCAACACCGAGCCGCTGCTGCGGCTCAACCTGGAGGCGTCCTCGCAGGCGCTGCTGGACGAGAAGCGGGACGAGGTGCTGGGGCTGATCCGCTCGTGAACCCCGAGCTTGGCCGCGTCACCGACCGGAAGCCGCCGTTCAAGTACTCGGCGATCGCCCGCGTGTGGTTCTCGGACACGGACGCGCAGGGAGTCGTCTACTACGGCCGCTACCTGCCGTACTTCGACCACGCGCGCACGGAGTACCACCGCCACCTCGGCGGGTCGGGCCCCTGGATCGCCGGCCGCGACTTCGTCATGCGCGCGTCGTCGGTCGAGTACCACGCGCCGGCGCGCTTCGACGACCTGCTCGAGATCTTCGTCCGGCTGGCCCGGATCGGCCGGACGAGCGCGACCTACGAGTGCGCCGCCTACCGGATGGCCGACGACGAGCTGATGGTGACGGCGACGCAGACGCTCGTCCTGATCGACGTCGCCGAGCGCCGCGCGGCCGAGATCCCGCAGGCCTACCGCGAGCTGATGCGCTCCTTCGAAGGCGACGACCTCGAAGCGTGAGCCTCGGGCTCGGGATCTCTCCCAACACCGCCCGTCACCGAACCGGGAGCGAAGCGACCCTTCAGGGGTCTTGCGCGGAACGGGATCTGCTCCCGCAGATCCCGTTCCCTGCGCCAAAAAACCAGGGCGGCGCGCCCGTCCGAGATGTGGCCTCTCTGGACGGGCGCCGCAGCTGCCCGCGACCCCTCTCCCCTTGCCTTTCTCGTTGTAGTGAGATCCGCGGCGGCGTCCATCCCTTGATCGAGGTAACCCCCTCGTTCGAGGGACGATCCCTCGTTCGAGTGATTCGCGTTTCTTAGGCCGCTCTCATCTCCATCCGCACAATGGTCCCGTGAAGATCCTCGTCGTCGACGACGACCCGGCCGTCCGGGAGTCGCTCCGCCGCGCGCTCCAGCTGGAGGGCTACGACGTCGAGCTCGCGGGCGACGGCGAACAGGCGCTCGAGCGGGTGGGCGCGGACGGGATCGACGCGCTCCTCCTCGACGTCTCGATGCCCCGGCTGGACGGGCTCGAGGCCTGCCGGCGCCTGCGCAGCGCCGGCAACGCCCTCCCCGTCCTCATGCTGACCGCCCGCGACGAGATCGAGGACCGGGTCGCGGGGCTCGACGCCGGCGCGGACGACTACGTGGTCAAGCCGTTCGCGCTCGAGGAGCTGCTCGCCCGCCTGCGCGCGCTGCTCCGCCGGGTGACGCCGCAGGACGAGAGCGAGGTCCTCCGCTTCGCCGACCTCGAGCTCGACCCGGCGACGCGCGAGGTGCGAAGGGCGGGCGACCCGATCGAGCTGACGAGGACCGAGTTCTCGCTGCTCGAACTGTTTCTCCTCAACCCGCGCCAGGTGCTCACGCGGTCGGTCATCTTCGAGCGCGTCTGGGGGTACGACTTCGGCTTCGGCTCGAACTCGCTCGACGTCTACATCGGCTACCTGCG
The DNA here is from genome assembly GCA_035514455.1 of Gaiellaceae bacterium. Classification (GTDB taxonomy): domain Bacteria; phylum Actinomycetota; class Thermoleophilia; order Gaiellales; family Gaiellaceae; genus Gaiellasilicea. The sequence continues at coordinate 38,408 of DATKBA010000046.1, forward strand.
CCGCAAGACGGAGGCGGGCGGTGGACCGCGGCTGATCCAGACGATCCGCGGCGTCGGCTACGCCCTCCGCGAGGCATGAGCTTCCGCGCCCGCCTCACCGTCGCCGCCGCGGCGGCGGTCGCCGTCGCGGTCGTCGCGGCCTCCGCGCTGACCTACGTGCTCGTGCGCAACGAGCTGCGCAACCAGGTGGACGAGACGCTGCGGACGCGGGCGGCTGCGCTCCCCAGCCTGCGCCTGCTCGGCGATCCCGACGGGGAGCAGTTCCTCGGCATCCCGCCGGAGCGCTTCGGCGGCGTCGCCGTCTTCACCCAGCTCGTGCGCGCCGACGGCGAGGCGATCACGCCGCCGCGGACGACGGCGGAGCTGCCCGTGTCGGAGCGCGCGGAGCAGGCGGCCCGGGGCGAGATCGACGAGGCGTTCTTCGAAGAGGCCCGCGTGCTGGGCACGCACGTGCGCATCCTCACCCTGCCGCTCCGCGACGGCGGCTATGCGCTCCAGGTCGCGCGCTCGCTGGAGGAGATGGACAGCGTGCTCGACCGCATGCGCCGCTACCTGCTCGCGATCGCGCTCGCCGGGATCGGCCTCGCGGCCGGGCTGGGGCTGCTCGTGGCGCGGGCGGTGCTCGCGCCCGTGCAACGGCTGACGCGCACGGCCGAGGAGGTCTCGGAGACGCGCGACCTCTCCCGCCGGATCGACACCTCGGGCACGGACGAGCTGTCGCGGCTCGCGGCGACCTTCAACACGATGCTGGGAGCCCTCGAGGACTCGGCGCGCGCGCAGCGACAGCTCGTCTCGGACGCGTCGCACGAGCTGCGTACACCGCTGACGAGCCTGCGCACGAACATCGAGGTGCTCAGCCGCGACGAGGCCCTGCCGCCGGGCGACCGCGAGCTGCTCCTGCGCGACGTCACCGAGCAGCTGACGGAGATGACCGGCCTGATCGCGGAGCTCGTCGAGCTCGCCCGTGGCGACCAGGCGCCCCGCGAGCCGGAGGACGTCCGGCTCGACCTCGTCACCGCCGACGCGATCGAGCGAACGCGCCGCAACCGGCCGGGCGTGGAGTTCAGAGCGGAGCTGGAGGAGTCGCCCATCCGCGGCGTCCCCCTGACGATCGAGCGCGCGGTCTCGAACCTGCTCGACAACGCGGCCAAGTGGAGCCCGCCGGGCGGCGAGGTGCACGTCTCCGTCCGCGGAGGCGAGGTCGTCGTGCGCGACCACGGTCCCGGGATCGACGAGGTCGACCTCCCGTTCGTCTTCGACCGCTTCTACCGGGCGTCCTCCGCGCGCGGCCTGCCCGGCTCAGGGCTCGGCCTCGCGATCGTCCGGCAGGTGGCGGACGCCCACGGCGGCACGGTCACGGCGGAGCGCGCCGAGGGCGGAGGCACCCGGATGCGCCTCACCCTGCCCGGGGACTCTTAGGCACTTCTTAGCCGCGTCTCAGGCCGGGCTTAGGAACGGCTGCTCTCCTGGGAGACGAGAGACAGCACGCCCACGAGAAGGAGCAGACGATGAAGAAGAGGACGAAGATCGCGCTCGGGGCCGGAACGGCGCTCGCAGTCGTCGGAGCCGGCGGCGCCCTCGCGGCGGGCCAGCTCTCGCCGAGCACGGAGAGCAAGGCGATCGTCGAGGACGCGGCCGAGCAGCTCGGCGTCGAGCCGGCGAAGCTGAGCGACGCGCTCAGGCAGGCGCTCGCGAACCGCCTGGACGAGGCTGTCGAGGCGGGCACGCTGACCGAGGCGCAGGCGGAGCGGATGAAGCAGCGCCTCGAGGCGAGCGACTTCCCGCTCTTCGCGGGGCCGATGCTCGGCCATCGCGGCGGGCCGGGCGGGCACGGCCTCGGTCGCGGCGCGAAGCTCGACGCCGCCGCGTCGTTCCTCGGCGTCACCGAGGCGGAGCTCCGTGAGGCGCTCCAGGGCGGCAAGACGCTCGCCGAGATCGCGAAGGACGAAGGGAAGACGGCCGAGGGGCTCGCCGACGCGATGGTGGCCGCAGCGGCGGAGCGCCTCGACGAAGCGGTCGCGGACGGCCGGCTGACGAAGGCGCAGCGCGACGAGCTGGTCGCCTCGCTCGAGGAGCAGACGACGGCGATCGTGAACGGAGAGCGGCCGGCGTTCCGCGGCAAGCGCGGCTTCGGCATGGGCGGCGGGCCGGGCTCCGGCTTCCGCGCCGGCCCCTCGGAGCTGCCGCCGGCGGCCTAAGAGCTTCTAACGTGATGAGGCCTCGTCGCCGGGGTGCGCTGGGTGGTGCGAGGCAAGGACGCAGGGAGCGTCGATATACAGGTATATCGGCGCGACCGAGGACGCCGCATCGCGCCGCCCAGCGTGCTCCGGCGACTCAGAGCTTCATTGCGTTAGGAGCTCTAAGCGGCGGCGTCGAGGACGCCGCGGACCTCGGCGACGAGCTCGCTCGACGTGAACGGCTTCTCGATGAAGGCCGCCCCCTCGCCGAGCAGGCGGTCGAGCGCCGCGGCGTCCTGGCTGTACCCGGACATCAGGACGACACACAGGCCGGGACGACCGCGGCGCAGCCGGTCGGCGAGCTCGCGGCCGCTCATGCCGGGCATGACCAGATCGGTCACGAGCACGTCGACGGCGCCGACGGTGCCGAACAGCCGCTCGGCCTCCTCCCCCGACGACGCGGACACGACCACGTAGCCGGCGAGCTCGAGCATGCGGCGGGCCATGTCGCGGACGGCGCTCTCGTCCTCGACGAGCAGCACCGTCTCGCTCCCGAGCGCGAGCCGCGACTCCTCGGCACCGGTCGGCTCGGCGGCGTCCTCGGACGCGACCGGCAGCCGGATCTCGAAGCTGGAGCCGAGGCCGGGCCTGCTGGAAACCGAGATCTCGCCGCCGCTCTGCGCGACGATCCCGTGCACGACCGCGAGCCCGAGGCCGGTGCCCTTCCCCACCTCCTTCGTCGTGAAGAAGGGCTCGAACGCGTGCGCCCTCGTCTCCTCGGTCATGCCGGCGCCCGTGTCGGAGACGGTCAGGAGGACCTGGTCCGCGTCGTTCGCGGTCGCGATCGAGATCGTGCCGCCGCTCGGCATCGCGTCGCGGGCGTTCAGGACGAGGTTCGTCACGACCTGCTCGAGCTGGCCGGGGTCGGCGCGGACGAGCGCCGGCCGGCTGTCGAAGGCGAGGCGCAGCTGAACCTGCTCGCCCGCCAGCCTGGACAGCATCCGCCCGGCGTCGCCGACGACGACGTTGAGGTCGACGACGCGCGGCGCGAGCACCTGCCGGCGGCTGAACGCGAGCAGCTGGCGCGTCAGCTCCGCGGCGCGCTGAGCGGCCCGGCGCACTTCCTCGATGTCGCCGCGGACCGGGTGCTCCGCGGCGAGCTGGTTGAGCGCGAGGTCGCTGTAGCCGTCGATCGCGGTGAGGAGGTTGTTGAAGTCGTGTGCGACGCCGCCGGCGAGCCGGCCGACCGCCTCGAGCTTCTGCGCCTGCTGCAGCCGGTCCTGGAGCCGGCGCTGCTCGACCATCTGCTCGAGCAGCCGCAGCTGTGTATGGCCCTGGCGGGCCGCGAGCAGCAGGACGAGGAACAAGAGCGCCACCCGGTCGGGGGTCTCGAGCGGCTCGCGGCCCGCGACGCCGATCCCGACGCCGACGAGCGCGAGCAGGATCAGGGCGGCCGACGGGGCGAGGGCACGCGCGCGCACGCCGATCCAGCCGCGTCGCCCCCGCCAGCCGGCAGGGGTCGCCGCCGCCCAGCCGAGTCCGGCGAAGCCGACGAGCCAGAGCGGGTCGAGCAGCCCGCCGGTGGAGTAGCTGTCACCCAGGTACGTGTAGCCCGCGTCCCCGATGCACATGGCGAGGAGCGCGAGCGAGGCGAGCTCGAGGCGGGCCCGGTCGCGCCACCCGTCGAGCATGAGCGCGGCCAGGAGGACGCCGAAGAGGAAGATCTCGCTCGGCGGGTAGACGACGGCGTAGACGGTGTCGAGCCCGCCGCCCTCGAGCGTGAGCAGCGGCTCGAGGACGAACTCGATCCCGAAGAAGCCCGCGAAGCCCGCGACGAGCGCGAAGTCGAGCGCGCGGCCGAGGCTCCACGGCAGGCGGTCGCGCGGCCAGACCGCGACCGCCGCCCCGAGCAGGGGCACGGCGAGCCAGAAGCCGACATCCGCGAGCGCGAACACGGGCGAGTCGAGCCCCTGCACGACCTCCTGGTACGTCCAGATCGCCTGCCCGGCGGCCCAGGCGAACGATCCCGCGGCGAAGAGCGCGAACGACTTCCGCAGATGCGAGTTCTCGGGACGCCTGTACGCGGCGACGCACGCGACACCGGCGAGGAGCGCGGCGAGGAGCCAGAGCGCGTCGATCGCGCCGATCCGCAGCCCGTCGGGCAGCGGCGTCGCGAGCCACGCGGCTGCGAAGAGCGCCGACGTGAGCACGAGCGCAGGACGGAGCAGGCGTCGGGTCACGCCCGGGTGATCGGCCGTGGGCCGCGCGAGATGAGCGTCAGCTCGGCGTGACGCGGTAGGCGTCGAAGACGCCCTCGAGGTTCCGCAGCACGGTCAGGAGCGAGCGGAGCTCCTTCAGGTCGCCCACCTCGGCGGTGTACCAGTTGCGCGCCATCCCGTCCTCGACGACGCCGCCGTAGGAGACGATGTTGGCGCCGTGCTCGGCGAAACTGCGGGCGACGTCCTCGAGCAGGCGGGCGCGGTCGAACGAGTCGACGGCGATCTGGACGCGGAAGCTCGACGTCGTCGCGAGCCCGTCCCACTCGACGGGCGTGAACCGCTCCGGGTTCCGCTTCAGCGCCTTCGCGTTCGGGCAGTCCTCGCGGTGGATCGTGATCCCCCGGCCGAGCGAGATGTAGCCGAGGATCGGGTCGCCGGGCACGGGCGTGCAGCACTTGGCGAGGCGGACGAGCACGTCCTCGATCCCCTGCACGCGGATGCCGAGCGTGTCGCCGGCGACCGTCGAGCGGGCCTTCGGCGGCTTCAGCGGGACGACTGCCTCCTCCGCCACCTCCTCGGTCTTGAGCCGGTTCAGCACCTTGTTCACGATCAGGTTCGTCTGCAGCTTTCCCGCGCCGAGCGCGACGTAGAAGTCCTCGGCCTTGCGGAAGCCCGTCTCGCGGATCACCTGGGCGAGCACGGCCGAGCCCTGGAGCTTGCGGTAGGGCAGGCTCTGCGCCTTCAGCGCGTTGTCGAGCAGCTCGCGGCCCTTCGCCTCGGTCTCGCCGCGCGTCTCGCGCTGGAACCACTGGCGGATCTTGTTGCGCGCCCGCGAGGAGGCGGCGAGGCTCATCCAGTCGCGCGAGGGCCCCCGGCCCGACTTCGAGGTGAGGATCTCGACGAAGTCGCCGTTCTTGAGCCGGTAGTGGAGCGGGACGATGCGGCCGTTGATCTTCGCCCCGACCGTCTTGTGGCCGACGTCGGTGTGCACGGCGTACGCGAAGTCGATCGGCGTCGCGCCGGCCGGCAGCGTCTTCACCTCGCCCTTCGGCGTGAAGACGTAGACCTCGTCGTCGAAGAGGTCGGTGCGGAACGTCTTCATGAACTCGCGCGGGTCGGCCTCGTCCTGTTGCCAGTCCATCAGCGACTTCACCCAGGTCAGCCATTCGTCGTCGGTCTTGCCCTTGCCGCGCTTGTAGAGCCAGTGCGCGGCGATCCCGTACTCCGCCTCCTCGTGCATGTCGCGCGTGCGGACCTGGATCTCGAGCGGCGTCCCCTCGGGCCCGATCACGGTCGTGTGCAGCGAGCGGTAGCGGTTGAACTTCGGCATCGCGATGAAGTCCTTGAACCGCCCGGGCATGGGCTTCCAGAGCGAGTGGATCAGGCCGAGCGCGCCGTAGCAGTCGCGCGTCCCCTCGTCGCCGGAGCGCTCGACCGTCACCCGCATCGCGGTCAGGTCGTAGATCTCGTTGAACTCGCGGCCCTTCTTCGCCATCTTGTCGTAGATCGAGTAGAAGTGCTTCGCGCGGCCGGCGATCTCGGCGGGGATGTCGACCTTGGCGAGCTCGGCGCCGAGGATCTGCCCCGCCTTCTCGACGGCCGCCTCCCGGTCGGCCCTCCGGTCGGCGACCATCGCCTTGATCTCGGCGTACTTGCGCGGATGGAGGATCTCGAAGGAGCGGTCCTCGAGCTCCCACTTCATCGCGTGGATGCCGAGCCGGTGCGCCAGCGGCGCGTAGACCTCGAGCGTCTCCTTGGCCTTCCGCACCTGCGCCTGCTTGCCCTGGTACTCGATCGTGCGCATGTTGTGGAGGCGGTCGGCGAGCTTGATCAGGATCACGCGGACGTCCTGCGCCATCGCCACGATCATCTTCCGGTAGTTCTCTGCGTCGGACTGCTCGCGCGTCTGGAAGCTCGTCCGCGTCAGCTTGGTGACCCCCTCCACGAGCTGGGCGATCTCGTCGCCGAACTCGTTGCGCACGTCCTCGGGCTCGACGCCCGTGTCCTCGACGACGTCGTGCAGGAGCGCGGCGGCGAGCGACTGCTCGTCGAGGTGGAGCTCGGCGCAGATCTTCGCCGCGGCCCACGGGTGGTGGACGAACGGCTCCCCCGAGCTGCGCGTCTGGCCCTCGTGGGCGCGCGCCGCGAAGTGGAACGCCCGCGCGAGCAGCTCCCTGTCGACACCGGGGTTGTACCCCTCGACGGCCGCGATCAGCTCGTCGACGAGGTCCTGGTGATGACGTTCGATGTCGACGACAGCCATGCACACATGGTACTCGGCGCGTCCACGGACGAATCTCCCCCGCAGGAGTGTCCGTTGCACCGGCGAACGATGCCGCCCATGCCCTTCTCAGCACGCCGCCGCGAGCGCAAGGCGCTCAAGCTGGCGCGGCTCCTGGTCGCGCTCGACGAGTCGGCCCGGGAGGCGCGGCCCGCGTCTCCTAGGCGGCGCGCGGCAGCTCGAGCGACGCTCCGGCCAGCAGGGCTCTGAACGCCTCCGACTCGTAGAGCTGGCGCCGCGCCCCGGCCGCGAGCTCGAGCTCGGCGAAGATCGCGCGGGCGTCGGCGGTCCACGCCTCCTCCCCGGCCTGCCACAGCTCCGCCAGGCCGGCGCGCAGCTCCTCGTAGCCGTCGGGCGCATCGAAGAGCCGGCGGACGACGAGCTGGGGCGCGATCGTCCCGTTCCAGCGGTTCTCCTTCAGGCGGCAGGCGATGTCGTAGCGGACGGGGCGGCGCACGCGGTCGAGCTGGGGGCCGAGCCCGAACGCGATCGCGGTGCCGGCGTCGCGGCCGTGCTGGCGGACGCGGAAGCGGAGGTGCTTGCCCTCGCCGACGACGCCCGGCTGCACCGCCTCGCAGGCGGGGACGAGCAGCGTCACGTCCGGGTTGCCGAGGCCGAAGGGCGCCAGCCGTTCGAGCTCGGTGGCGAGGCCGAGGGTGAGCGCGGAGCCGGGGACGATCGCGTCGATCCTCGTCACGGGCGCGAGGTCCTCGTCGACGAGGTCGGCGTCGGCGTGCGCGGCGAACGCGGCGGCGAAGGCGTCCAGGTTGGCGGGGTCGATCGAGAGGCCGGCGGCGGCGCGGTGGCCGCCGAAGCGGTTCAGGTGCTCCGAGCAGGCGGCGAGCGCGCCGTGCAGGTCGAAGGCGGGGAGCGAGCGGCCCGACCCCTTCCAGTCGCCCTCGGTGCCGGCGATCAGCACGACCGGCCGGTTGAAGCGCTCGACGAGCCGCGAGGCGACGATCCCGATCACGCCCTCGTGCCAGTCCTCGCCCCAGATCACGTAGCCGCGCCGGTTCCGCCTCGCCTCCGGCCACGACTCGACCTCGGCGACGGCGGCGCGCAGGATCCGGTTCTCGACGGCCTGCCGGTCCTGGTTCAGCGTCTCGAGCTCGGCCGCGAGCCGCCTGGCCTCCTCGGCGTCGGCGGTCAGCAGGAGCTCGAGCGCGGCGTCCGGGCGGCCGAGCCGGCCGGCGGCGTTGATCCGCGGCGCGAGCCGGAAGCCGACGGTTGCGGCGTCGACGGCGGCCGGGTCGACGCGGGCGTTCCGCATCAGCGCCTGGAGGCCGAGCCGCTGCGTCCGCGCGAGCGCGCGCAGCCCGGCGATCGCGAGCGAGCGGTTCTCGTCGAGCAGCGGCACGACGTCGGCGATCATCGCGAGCGCGACGAGGTCGACGTACGGCGCGATGTCGACGCCGAGCGCCTGCGCGAGCTTGCAGACGACGCCCGTGCCACACAACTCCGGAAACGGATAGTCCGACGGCCGGGTCGCGACGACCGGGCAGTCGGGCAGCGCCGCGCCCGGCCGGTGGTGGTCGGTCACGATCACGTCGAGCCCGCGCGCCTTCGCGTCCGCGACCTCCTCGACCGCGGTGATCCCGCAGTCGACGGTGAGCAGGAGCGCGCAGCCTTCGTCGGCGAGGCGCGAGATCGTGTCGCCGGAGACCCCGTACCCTTCCTCGAAGCGGCTCGGCAGGTGCCAGTCGACGTCGGCGCCGAGCCCGCGCAGCATCAGGACGGCGAGCGCGGTGGCGCAGATCCCGTCGACGTCGTAGTCGCCGTGCACGCAGATCCGCTCGCCGGCGGCGATCGCGGCCCGGATCCGCTCGACCGCGACAGCCATGTCGCCGAGCAGGAGCGGGTCGTGCGGCTCGATCTCGCCGCGGACGAACGCCCGCGCCGCCTCGACGTCGCGGTAGCCGCGGCGGACGAGGATCGAGGCGGTGATCTCCCCCACCTCGAGCGCGTCCGCGAGCGTCTTCACGTCCGCGTAGTCGACGGGGTCGATCGTCCAGGTGCCATCGCGCATCGGCACTCGACGGTACGGGCGGGGTCGGACGGAGCTAGCGCTCGTCGGGCGCGCCGCGCCGCATGATCGACTCGCGGATGATCTTCACCCAGAGCAGGATCACGCCGGCGAGGAGGCCGAGCGCGGCGATCGCGATCGGCGTGTAGATCGCCATCTCCGAGAGGGAGTACTTCGTCACCCAGGTGCCGAGGAGCCAGATCGCCAGAACGACGACGGTCATCGGGAGCACGAGCTGCCGGTCCACGGGGGGAGGGTACCCTTCGCCCCGATGGACGAGGCGAACTACGCGTCCGGCGACGAGTTCGTCGTCGAGTTCCTCGGCTACCGGTTCGGCTTCAACGCCGACGACTTCGAGGAGCGCGTCACCGCCGCGGCCGTCCGGCTCGGGCTGATCAGCTCGAACGACCTGGACGAGGAGGAGACCGCCGACCTCGTCGAGCTCGCCGCGGACGGCCGCATCGCCGACCCGCGCAGCCTGCTCGGCAGCTACCTCGTGCGGCACTGGGAGCGCGTCGGCCTGCTCGAGGGCGAGTCGCTCGTCTACTGGCTGCGCAAGCTCGTCTTCCGCGGCGCCTGGCTCGACCACCGCGTCAAGGAGGGGCTGCTCGAGGTCGCCTGGGACGAGGAGAGCGGCGACTTC
>DATKBA010000047.1:0-4875 GCA_035514455.1 Gaiellaceae bacterium
CGCGACTGGATCGGCGAGCGCGACCGCCCCGGCTACCGCTGGCGGCGGAAGCGGATCGCGGGCGAGCTCCTCGGCGCGAGCCTCTTCGAGCTGCCTCCGGGCGAGAAGATTGCGCCCTACCACTACGAGGACGGTCAGGAGGAGTGGCTTCTCGTCGTCTCCGGCGAGCCGACGCTGCGGACACCGGACGGGGAGCGCGTGCTGGAGCCGGGCGAGGTCGTCTGCTTTCCAGCGGGCCCTGCCGGGGCGCACCAGGTGACCGGGCCGGGGCGCGTGCTCATGGCTTCGACCCAAGTCGTGCCGCGCTCGGCCGTCCAGCCGGACAGCGACAAGGTCTTCGTCCGTTGGGACACCGGCCCCGAGGACTTCCTCGTCTTCCGGCGGGGCGACGCGGTCGACTACTGGGAGGGAGAGAACGGCAGCGCCTAGGCGCGATCTCCCGGCCGGGACGGTCACGTTCCTGTTCACCGACGTCGAGGGGTCGACCCGCCTGCTGGACGAGCTCGGCCCGGAGTCGTACGCACAGGCCCTGGCCGAGCACCGGCGGATCGTGCGCGAGGCGTTCGCGCGGCAGGGCGGGGTCGAGGTCGACACGCAGGGCGACGCCTTCTTCGTCGCCTTCCCGACGGCACCGGGAGCCCTCGCGGCGGTGACGGAGATCCTCGAGGGGCTTTCCACGGGCCCGATCCGGCTGCGCATGGCCATCCACACGGGCACCCCGCACATGACAGAGGAGGGATACGTCGGCGTCGACGTGCACCGGGCGGCGAGGATCGCCGCCAGCGGCCACGGGGGCCAGGTGCTCGTCTCGGCGGCGACCGCCGCGCTGCTGGCATCCGAGGGTCTGCGTGACCTCGGCGAGCACCGGCTGAAGGACCTCTCGGCGCCAGAGCGCATCTACCAGCTCGGCGAGGGCGACTTCGCGCCGCTGAAGACGCTCTACCGGACGAACCTGCCCGTTCCGGCGACGCCGTTCGTCGGTCGTGAGCAGGAGCTGGCCGAGGTAACGGGACTGCTCGGGCGGGCTGACGTGCGGCTGCTCACGCTTGCGGGCCCGGGAGGGACGGGCAAGACGAGGCTGGCGCTGCAGGCGGCGGCGGCCTCGGCGGAGGCCTATCCCGACGGGGTCTTCTGGGTCCCGCTCGCGCCGTTGCAGGATCCCGAGCTGGTGCTGGAGGAAGCGGCGCAGGCGCTGGGCGCGAGAGACGGCCCGGCGGAGCATGTCGGCGACAAGCGGCTGCTGCTGCTCCTCGACAACTTCGAGCGCCTGGTCGAAGCGTCGGTGGGACTCTCGGAGCTGCTGGCGGCGTGTCCCAGCCTCGAGCTGCTGGTGACGAGCCGCGAGCTGCTGCGCGTACCAGGGGAGCACGTGTACTCCGTACCGCCGCTCGAGCCCCTGGACGGCGAGGAGCTCTTCGCCGCGCATGCACTTGCGGCCCGCAGCGACTTCGTCGCCACGCCGGCGGTCTCCGAGCTCTGCGCGCGGCTCGAGCACCTGCCGCTGGCGCTCGAGCTCGCGGCCGCACGGGTGCGGGTGCTCTCCCCGGAGCAGCTCGTCGAGCGGCTCTCCAAGCGGCTCGACCTGCTCAGGGCCGGGCGGGGCGTCGATCCCCGACAGCAGACGCTCCGCGCCACGATCGAGTGGAGCCACGAGCTGCTCGACGCCGACGAGCGGCAGCTGTTCGCACGCCTCTCGGTCTTCCGCGGCGGTTGCATGCTCGAGACTGCCGAGGCGGTGTGCGACGCCGACCTCGACACGCTCGAGTCGATCGTCGACAAGAGCCTCCTCCGCGTGCGCGAGGGCGACCGCTTCTGGATGCTCGAGACGATCCGCGAGTATGCGGAGGAGCGCCTGGCGGAGTCCGGCGACGACGAGCGCCTGCGCAGACGGCACGCCGATCACTTCCTCGCGCTCGCCGAGGAGTCGGACCCGGCGATCGCAGGCCCCGACCCCGGCGATTGGATCGCGCGTCTGGAGCGCGACTACGACAACCTCCGCGCGGCGCTCGACTTCTTCGAGGCGCAGGGCGAGACCGAGGCCACCCTGCGCCTGGCCGCGGTGCTCCGGACCTTCTGGTACCTGCGCGGCCACGTTCCCGAGGGGCGGCGACGTCTCGAAGCCGCGCTCGCCGCCGACGAGCGGCCCACGCTCGCGCGCGCACGTGCGCTCAGCGGGGCCTCGACCATGGCGAGCATGTCGGGTGACGTCCCGGCCGCGAAGCGACGGGCCGAGGAGGCGCTCGCGCTGGCCCGGGAACTCGCCGATGCCTGGGGGGTCGCGGAGGCGCTGTGGACGCTCGGCTACCTGCTCGTCGAGGAAGGACGGAGCGAGGAGGCGCAGCCGCTGATCGAGGACGGCCTGCGCCGCTTCGAGGAGCTCGGCGACGATCACCACGCCCTGCTCGCGACCCGTACGCTCGCCTTCGCCTATACGGAGACCGGCGACCTCGAGCGCGCCCGCGTGCTGCACGAGGAGAACCTCGAGCGTGCCCGCGCGCTGGGCAACATGCAGGTCCAGGTGCCCACGCTGGGGGCGCTCGCGATGGTCGCGGTCGAGCAGGGACGCTTCGACGACGCTCTCTCGCTCCTGCGCGAGAACGTTCCCATAGCGATTGCGGTCGGCAACCGCGCGCCGCTCGCCGTCAACCTCTGCCGGGTCGCGCACGCCTTCGCCGCCGCAGGCCGGGCTGACGCGGCAGCGCGGCTCCTCGCGGCCCTGGAAGAGCCGCTCGTGGAGATCGGCGGGGGCGGGCCCTGGGTCACCGTGATGAACGAGCAGACGCTCGGGCTCGTCCGGGGCCGGCTCGACAACGATGCTCTCGCCGCGGCGAGGGAGCAAGGCCGCGCACTGAGCTTCGACGACGCCGTCGAGCTCGCGCTTGCCGAGCTCGGTCAGGCGGAGTGACGGAAGGGGAGCTCGCGGACCTTCGCGGACTCCACCTCCACCAGGCACAGCACCGTCGTCTCGGGCCGGAACGGGAAAGGCTCGCCGGTGTACTTCACGGCCATCGGGTCGATCGCGTCCTCCCAGATCGCCGGGTCCGTCCGTCGCTCGACGATGCGGCCGCGCACGTGCGCGGCGCGGTACGGGTTCGCCTCGTCGGCGATCGCGATCGCCACGCGCGGGTCGAGCTCGAGGTTGCGCGCCTTGCTGGTCGTCGTCTGCGTGAAGAAGGCGATCCGGTCGCCGACGGTCGTTACCCAGACCGGGACGACGTCGGGGGCGCCGTCGGCTCGCGTGCTGGCGAGGTAGGCGAAGCTGCGGCCCTCGACGAGCGCGCGAACCTCGTCCGTCACCGGGACACCCGTTGTGTTCGCGCCTCCAAGCAGCCGTCGCGGTCGGCCGCGCAGGATCGCTGCGCCGCAGGGACTGAGCTCTGCCTCGACTGAAGCGGCGGGTGTCGCTTGACGACACCTCTCGTCGGAAGCCGAAGCCGATCGAAGTCGTCATGCCTGCGGCGGAAGCCGAAGGCGGACTTCGATCGGGGGCCCCCGTTCATCGGAAGGCGTCCTGACCGGTCAGCGCCTCGCCGATCACGAGCGTGTGCACCTCGTGCGTGCCCTCGTAGGTGAGCACCGACTCGAGATTGTTCTGGTGGCGGATGACCGGGTACTCCAGCGTGACGCCGTTCGCGCCGAGGATCGTGCGGGCGCTGCGCGCGACCTCGATCGCACCGCGCACGTTGCCCAGCTTCCCGAGCGAGACGTGCTCCTGGCGCAGCGTGCCGTCGTCCTTCATCCGGCCGACGTGCAGCGCGACGAGCAGGCCGCGGTTCACCTCGAGCGCCATCTCCGCGAGCTTCTGCTGCGTGAGCTGGTAGCCCGCGATCGGCTTGCCGAAGACGATCCGCTCCTTCGCGTAGTCGAGCGCCGACTCGAAGCACGCGCGCGCGGCGCCGACGGCGCCCCACACGATCCCGTAGCGCGCCTCGTTCAGGCAGGCGAGCGGGCCGCGCAGCGTGGTCACGTCGGGGAAGACGCTCTCGTCGGGCACGCGCACGTCCTGGAGCACGAGCTCGGAGGTGACCGACGCGCGCAGCGAGAGCTTCCTGTGGATCTCCGGCGCGCTGAATCCGGGTGTGCCCCGCTCGACGAGGAAGCCGCGGATGTCGCCGCCGTCGGTGCGCGCCCAGACGGTTGCGACGTCGGCGATGGAGCCGTTCGTGATCCACATCTTGGCGCCGTTCAGGATCCAGTCCGAGCCGTCGCGGCGAGCATGGGTTCGCATCGCGCCCGGATCGGAGCCGGCGTCGGGCTCGGTGAGGCCGAAGCAGCCGATCGCCTCGCCCGCGTGCATCGCGGGGAGCCAGCGCTGCTTCTGCTCCTCGGAGCCCCAGCGCCAGATCGAGTACATCGCGAGCGAGCCCTGCACCGAGACGGCGCTGCGCACGCCCGAGTCGCCGGCCTCGAGCTCCAGGCACGTCAGCCCGTAGGCGACGGCGCTCGCCCCCGGGAGGCCGTAGCCGTCCAGGTGCATGCCGAAGAGGCCGAGCTTCGCGAGCTCGCCGATCAGCTCGCCAGGCAGGATGCCTTGCTCGAACCAGTCGCCCACGTCGGGCAGCACGCGCTCGCGCACGAACTGGCGCACGGTGTCGCGGATCGCGCGCTCCTCCTCGTCGAGCAGCGCGTCGAGCGCGAGGAAGTCGAGCGGGTCGAGCGCCGTGGGCTTCTCCTTGACGGCCACGGCCGAATCGTAGCGGGGCTACGGTGCCGGGATGCTGACCGCGGTCGTGCAGGCGCTCGCGCTCCTCCTCGCCGGCTCCCCCGAGGCCGAGGTGGCGACGATGACGCCGCGGGAGAAGGCGCAGGCGGTCGTCGTGGCCGGGATGCCGGCCGGCCCCGGCTTCGGCGGCGTGCTCGTGCGGCAGTGGAACA
>DATKBA010000048.1:0-2958 GCA_035514455.1 Gaiellaceae bacterium
GCGGTCAACGTCGTGCAGATGGTCTTCGGGAACAAGGGCGCGACCTCGGGCACCGGCGTCTGCTTCACCCGCGACCCGGCGACCGGGGAGAGCGGCCTGTACGGCGAGTACCTCGCGAACGCGCAGGGGGAGGACGTCGTCGCCGGCATCCGCACCCCCGAGCCGCTCGAGCGGATGCGCGAGGGCATGCCCGAGGCGTTCGAGCAGCTCCTGGAGACGATGCGCCGGCTCGAGCAGCACTACCGCGACATGCAGGACATCGAGTTCACCGTCGAGGAGGGGACGCTCTACCTGCTCCAGACCCGCAGCGCCAAGCGGACGGCCGCGGCGGCGCTCCGGTGCGCGGTGGAGATGGTGGAGGAGGGCCTGATCTCGCGCGAGGACGCCGTCGCGCGCATCGATCCGGGCCAGCTAGACCAGCTCCTGCACCCGATGCTCGACCCCACGGCGAGCTACGAGGTCGCCTGCCGCGGCCTGAACGCCTCGCCCGGCGCGGCCAGCGGGAAGATCGTCTTCGACGCCGACACGGCCGCCGAGCGCGGCGCGGCCGGCGAGGACGTGATCCTCGTCCGCTGGGAGACCACGCCGGACGACATCCACGGGATGATCGAGGCGAAGGGCATCCTCACCGTCCACGGCGGCATGACCTCGCACGCGGCCGTCGTCGCCCGCGGCATGGGCACGCCCTGCGTGGCCGGCTGCGAGGGCCTGTCGCTCGACGTCGCGGCGCGGACGGCGGACGTGGGGGGAACGAAGCTCGCCGAGGGCGACGTCATCACGATCGACGGCGGCACGGGCAACGTCATCGTCGGCGAGGTGCCGCTCGTCCCGCCCCGGATCAACGAGGACTTCGAGACCGTGCTCGGCTGGGCCGACGGGGTGCGTCGCCTGAGGGTGCGCGCGAACGCGGACACGCCGGAGGACGCGGTCAAGGCGCGGGAGTTCGGAGCCGAGGGGATCGGCCTCTGCCGCACCGAGCACATGTTCTTCGGCGAGGAGCGGCTGCCGGTCGTCCAGCGGATGATCCTGGCCGACCGGGAGGAGGGCCGGCGCAAGGCTCTCGCCGAGCTGCTGCCGATGCAGCAGGCCGACTTCGAGGCGATCTTCGAGGCGATGGCGGGGCTCCCCGTCACGATCAGGCTGCTCGACCCGCCGCTGCACGAGTTCCTGCCCGCCCTCGAGGACGCCGAGGACGAGAAGCTGCGCCAGCGGATCCGCTCCCTCCAGGAGGCGAACCCCATGCTGGGGACGCGCGGGTGCCGGCTAGGGCTCCAGTACCCGGAGATCTACGAGATGCAGGTGCGCGCGATCGTGCGGGCCGCGAAGGCCGTGCACGAGCGGACGGGCGCGGCGCCGCTCGTCGAGATCATGCACCCCCTCGTCGGCTTCGCCGAGGAGCTGCGGCGCCTGCGCGAGCTGACCGTCCGCACCGCCGCGGAGGAGGGGGACGGCGTCGAGTACCTCTGCGGCACGATGATCGAGCTCCCTCGCGCGTGCATCCGCGCCGACGAGATCGCCGAGCACGCCGACTTCTTCTCCTTCGGGACGAACGACCTCACCCAGACGGCGCTCGGCTTCTCGCGCGACGACGCGGAGGGCAAGTTTCTCGTCACCTACCTCGAGGACGGCGTGCTGGAGAGCAACCCCTTCGAGACCCTCGACGAGAGCGGCGTCGGCGACCTGATGCGGATCGCCGTCGAGCGGGGCCGCTCGGCCAAGGAGGAGATCAAGCTCGGGATCTGCGGCGAGCACGGGGGCGAGGCGCGGTCGGTCGCGTTCTGCCACCGGCTCGGCCTCGACTACGTCTCCTGCTCGCCCTACCGCGTGCCGGTCGCCCGCCTGGCGGCGGCGCAGGCCGCGCTCGCGGAGAGCGGTACGGGCGCGTACGTCGCCGCCGGCGGCTGACCGCTTGACTCGCGCCCGGCGCGAGCGGAGGATCGCGCCATAGCGACCAAGGAGGTGCGTATGACGGGCGAACGCGCGGAGCGGATCGGCGCAGCGTCCGGGATCGCCTTCGCCGCGCTCGTGATCCTCGGGTTCTTCGTGGCCGGAAGGCCGCCGAAGCTCGCGGACGGCGCGGCGCCGCTGGCGCAGTACTTCGCCGACAACCGGGGCGGCATCCTCATCGCCGCCTACCTGGGCGGGCTGGCGATCGCGTTCTTCGTCTGGTTCCTCGGGAGCCTCGCCACGACCCTCCGGTCGGCCGGCGAGGAACGGATGGCGACGATCGCCGTCGGCGGCGGGCTGGTGGCCGCGGCGCTCGCGATCGGCGGCATCGGCATCAGCGCGAGCCTCGCGCACGCCGCGCCGCCGGGAGGCGTGATCGCGGCCGCGTCCGTCGAGCCGCTCTACCGGCTCGAGTGGCTCGCCCTGACGGCGGCGTCGTTCCCGATCGCCGCGCTCGCGTGGGCGACGGCGGTGGCGGTCTTCCGGACGGGCGTCCTGCCGCGCTGGGTCGCGTGGCTGAGCACGGTCGGGACGATCGTGTTCCTGATCGGGGGCGCGACATTCGCGCGCGACGGGCTCTTCGCGCCGGACGGGGCGTGGGCGCTGCTCGCGTACTTCGCGTTCGTGGCATGGACCGCGGTGGTGAGCGCCGTCCTCGTCCAGCACGTCGGGGCTCCGCGGGAGGCGCCGAAGCCGGCGACTGCCGCTACGTAGTCGAGCGCGGGGGCGCGCCGCTCCGGCGGGCGCGTCCCCCGGGCTCAGGTAAAGCGCTGGACCTGGAGGACGGCGACCGCGACGCTGAGCAGGCCGATCGCGGCCACTCCCGCGAACCCGAGCACGCCGGGACGGCCGTAGACGGGGTTCGCGCGACCGAGCCGCGAGAGCGCGAGCATCGACAGCGCGCCCCCGGCGAAGCCGCCGAGATGGCCGCCGACGGAGATCCCGGGGATCGTGAACGTGATGATCAGGTTCAGGACCACGAGCCCGACGATGCTGCCGCCGAGCGCGTAG
>DATKBA010000049.1:0-43101 GCA_035514455.1 Gaiellaceae bacterium
GTCTACGACGCGCTCCGGTCGGACCGGGTCTACCGGGCTGCGTGGACGCACGAGCGGGCGATCGGGCTGCTCCGCGAGGAGGCCGGCACGGCCTTCGACCCACGGTGCGTCGCGGCGCTCGAGCAGGTGCTGGCGCGCGACCTCGCGGTCGCGCTGGCCGTCTGACTGCTAGTGCTGGCGGCGGCGGCGCGCCCGGCCGCCGACGGCCTCTTTGATCATCGAGACGCCGAACGCCGCGAAGTCGTGCTCGCCCTGGGCCGGCGCGCGCGTGAACTCGACCTTGAGCCCCGCACACTTGCCTTCGGGTGCCTCGCCGGGCAGGAAGCTGCTGCGGTCGACGTAGAGCCGCTCGCCGTCCTCGGTGCGGATGAAGCCGCCGCCCTTTTCCTGGTTGAAGAAGAGCAGCTCGCCGCGCATCTCAGCGTTCCCGGTAGACGATGCGGCCGCGCGTGAGGTCGTACGGCGAGAGCTCGATCTTGACGCGGTCGCCCGGGGCCATCCGGATCCGGTAGCGCCGCATCTTCCCGGACGTGTAACCGAGCGCCTCGTGCCCGTTGTCGAGCGAGATCCGGAACATGCCTCCGCCGAACGCCTCGAGAATGTCGCCCTCGAGCTCGATCTTCTCTTCCTTAAGGGCCATGCGCACTCCCTTCGGCTGCCGGCCGCGCGGCAAGTGGGGGAAATCAAGCGGCCCGGGGTGCGAGTCGAAAACGCCCTGGCCCCCCTAAGGTAGCGCAGAAAGCCGAGTCAAGGGGCACGCCAACAGTGCTCTTGGGCCGCGGAGCGGCCCCTTCAGGGGTCTTAGCGCGATCGAAAATCCGCTCCTGCGGATTGTCGATCTTGCGCCAACAAACAGGGGCGACAGGATTCGAACCTGCGACATCTGGTTTTGGAGACCAGCGCTCTACCAGCTGAGCTACGCCCCTGTGCTCGAGGCGGATTGTAGCCTTGCCCGGATGAGCCAGCGGCACGCGCTCGGAGTGCTCTTCCTCGTGCTCGGGCTGGGCTTCGGGGGGATCGCGCTCGCCGCCGGGCGGGCGGGCGTCTGGGTCGTGGCGCTGGCCGCGGCGGCGCTCGGCGTCTGGATGCTGACGATGTCGCTCCGAATGCTGAGCAAGAGATCGCGCTGACGCGGCGTATTCTCTCTCCGTGGCGAAGGTCGAGGACACGAGCACGCTGTGGCAGGAGTACCGCAGGACGGGCGACCGCGCCGTCCGGGACCGCCTGATCCTGACCTACGCGCCGCTCGTCAAGTTCGTGGCGGGGCGGCTAGGGAGCGGCCTGCCCGCGCACGTGGACGAGGGCGACCTCGTCTCGTACGGGCTGCTCGGCCTGATCGGGGCGATCGAGCGCTACGACCCCGACCGGGAGATCAAGTTCGAGACGTATGCGATCGCGCGGATCAAGGGCGCGATCATCGACGAGTTGCGCGCGCTCGACTGGGTGCCGCGCTCCGTCCGCGCCCGTGCCCGTGACATCGAGCGGGCGATCGCGGAGCTGGAGAAGAAGCTGCACCGCGCGCCTACGGACGACGAGATCGCGGCCAAGGTCGGGATCACCGAGGACGAGCTCGGGGCGAGCCTGACGGAGATCTCGCGCTCCTCGATCGCGGCGCTCGACGAGCTCTGGACCGTCTCTGCCGGCGGCGACCAGGTGGCCCTGATCGACACGATCGAGGACACGCAGGGCCCGGAACCGCAGTCGGCGCTCGCGCAGACGGAGATGCGGGAGGCGCTCGGCGAGTCGATCGCCCGGCTGCCCGAGCGGGAGAAGCTCGTCGTCACCCTCTACTACTACGAGGAGCTGACCCTGCGGGAGATCGGCGAGGTTCTGGGGGTCACCGAGTCGCGCGTCTCCCAGCTGCACACGAAGGCGATCCTCCGCCTCAAGGCGCGCCTCGGCGGCGGCGTCCCCCGCCCGGTCTCCTAACCGCAGCCGGCCGCCGAGCGCGGGTTAGGATTCCCTCCCGAGTCGTCCAGCCGAGGAGGATCCGCCCGCATGCCTGTCTTCGAGCCTGCCAAGATCCGCAACGTCGCCGTCGTCGGCCATCGCGGCACCGGCAAGACCTCGCTCGTCGAGGCGCTGCTCTTCCAGGCGGGCGAGACGAACCGGCTCGGGACGATCGAGGCGGGCTCGACGGTCGCCGACTGGGACGACGACGAGCAGCAGCGGCGGATGTCGATCGCGCTCTCGCTCACGCACGCGGAGTGGCAGGGCCGGAAGATCAACCTGATCGACGTGCCCGGCGACCCGAGCTTCCAGGGAGAGGCCCGCTGCTCGCTCCGCGTCGTCGAGGGAGCGCTGCTCGTGCTCAGCGGCGTGATGGGGGTCGAGGTCGGGACGACGCGCGTCTGGACGCGCGCGGAGGAGCTCGGGCTCGCGCGCGTGCTCTTCGTCAACATGCTCGACCGCGAGCGCGCCGACTTCTTCCGCACGCTCGGACAGATGCAGGAGCAGCTGTCGCCTCGCTGCGTCGCCGTCCACCTGCCGATCGGCGCCGAGCACGAGCTGACCGGGGTCGTCGACGTCCTGCACATGTGCGCCTACACGAGCCCCGAGGGCGGCAAGGAGCCCGAGCCGGGCCCGATCCCGGACGAGCTGGCCGGCCTCGTGCAGGAGTACCGGGAGAAGCTGCTCGACGAGGTCGTCCAGACCGACGAAGCGCTGATGGAGAAGTACCTCGAGGGCGAGGAGCTCGGCGTCGAGGAGGTCGCGCACGCGCTCAAGGAGGCCGTCACGCGCGGTGAGGTCTTCCCGGTGGCCTGCGGCGTGTCGACGAAGAACCTCGGCACGCACGCCCTGCTCGACCTGATCGTCGAGGGCGTCCCGTCGCCGCAGTACGCGGGCTCGATCACCCACATCGAAGGAGCCGAGACGGCCGCGTTCGTCTTCAAGACGATCGCCGACCCGTTCGCGGGCCGGATCAACCTCTTCCGCGTCCTCCAGGGCTCCGTCAAGCCCGACCAGACGCTCGTCGACGCCCGGACGCACGCGAAGGAGCGGATGGGCTCGCTCCTCTTCCAGCAGGGGAAGGAGCACATCCCCGCGGAGGCGTTCGGGCCCGGCGACATCGGCGCCGTCGCGAAGCTGAAGGAGGTGCAGACGGGCGACCTGCTGCTCGACAAGGAGGTCGCGACGGAGGTGCCCGAGATCGGCTTCCCGGAGCCGGTGATGAGCTTCGCCGTGACGCCGAGGTTGAAGGGGGAGGAGGAGAAGGTCGCGCAGGCGATCCGCCGGCTGGCGGAGGAGGATCCGACTCTGCGGCTCCACCGCGACCAGCAGACCGGCGAGGAGATCCTCTCCGGGATGAGCCAGATGCACGTCGAGGTGGCACTCGACCGCGCCAAGCGCCGCTTCGGCGTCGACGTCGACCTGCACCCGCCGCGCGTCCCCTACCTCGAGACGATCCGCAAGGAGTCGCGGGCGCACGCGCGCTACAAGAAGCAGACGGGCGGGCGCGGCCAGTTCGGCGACTGCACGATCGTGCTCGAGCCGATCGAGGGGAACGTCGGCTACGAGTTCGTCGACAAGATCGTCGGCGGCGTGATCCCGCAGAGCTTCCGGCCGGCCGTCGACAAGGGGATCCAGGAGGCGATGCACCACGGCGAGCTGGCGGGAGCGCCCGTGCAGGGCGTCCGCGTGCTGCTCGTGGACGGCTCCTACCACACGGTCGACTCCTCCGAGATGGCGTTCAAGATCGCCGGCTCGATGGCCTTCAAGGACGCGTACGCGAAGGCGGAGCCGATCCTGCTCGAGCCGATCATGGAGCTCGAGGTGACCGTCCCCGACGAGTCCGTGGGCGCCGTCAACGGCGACCTCAACTCGCGCCGCGGCCGCCTGCACGGGATGGAGCCGGCCGGCGGGATGACGACGATCAAGGCCGAGGTGCCGATGGCCGAGGTGCTCACGTACCTGCAGACGCTGACGTCGATCACGGGCGGCCGCGGCGACTACTCGATGCACTTCCTCCGCTACGAGGAGGTCCCGGCCCACGTCGCCCAGAAGGTGATCGAGGAGACGAAGCGGGAGCGCGAGGCCGCAGCGACGCACTAGCACGGCCGAGGATCGCTACAGTCGCCGCATGCGTGTGACGCGCTCTGCCGTGACGCGAACCTGCGCGATCTGCGAGCGCTCTCTGCTGATGGGCGAGCACGCGATCCGCTTCTCGCCCGACGGGAGCCAGTACGTCGACGTTTGCCCCCTCTGCGCCGACATCGCGCTGGAGCACGGGTGGGTGCGCGAGGGTGGCCCGGCGATGCCGAGCGTCCCGCTCGAGGCACGCAGGCGCAAGAGCCGGTGGAGTGGCCTGCTCGGCGGCGGCGGCGGGCGGCGGTCCGCGGAGGCTCCGGTCGCCGACGAGCCGATCCTGCGGCGCCTCTCGGAGCCGGAGCTGGCGGTCGTCGAGGCTGCGGACCTCTTCAACGCGAGCCCGCACCGCCGCACGGTCGCCGGCGTGGCGAAGAGCCTCGGCGCGCCCAAGGCGTCGATCGTGCCCCTCTCGGGCGTCAGCGGCGAGATGGTCGTCACCGTCGCCTGGGAGATCTCCTGGTACCAGTACCGCGTCTCGCCCGACGCGGCGCAGCCGCTGCGGCTCGCCGAGCGGGGGCACGACGTCACCGAGCTGGAGGGCAGCTTCACCGCATGGAACGCGTACCTCGCCGACGACGGCCGCCTGATGCCGGACATCGCCAGGGTCTGAGAGGCACTGGCGCTCCAGTGGCGAACGCCTAGACTCAGAGAGCGATGATCTACTGCGTGATCCCCCGCGAGCTCGAGGCCGACCTCTACGAGAGGATGGTCGAGTACTACAAGGACAACCCGAACGTGACCGTGATCGTCGACCGGCGCGAGGGGGACGACCGCCGCAACGGGCGCGAGTACGGGGGCAAGCGCGAGGTGCGCGACCGCCGCCGGGCCCGCATCCCGGGGACCTTCCCGGACACCGATCCGGGCTGAGTAGACTGGCCGCCGATGGCGGTCGCCGCAGAGCAGCTGAAGAACTACGTCGGCGGCGCGTGGACCGACGCCGCGTCCGGCGAGACCTTCGAGTCGACGGTCCCGGCGACGGGCGAGACGCTCGGGAGCGTCCCTCGCTCCACCGCCGAGGACGTCGACCGCGCCGTCGAGGCCGCCAAGGCCGCCTTCGAGGAGTGGCGCCTCGTGCCGGCCCCCGAGCGCGGCAACGTCCTCTTCCGTTTCGCGCGGCTGCTCGAGGAGCAGAAGCAGGAGCTGACCGAGCTGATGAGCCGCGAGATGGGCAAGGTGCTCGCGGAGGCCGGCGGCGACGTCCAGGAGGCGATCGACATGTCGGTCTACATGGCCGGCGAGGGCCGCCGCCTCTTCGGCCACACGACGCCCTCCGAGCTCCGCGACAAGTTCCAGATGTCGGTGCGGATGCCGATCGGCGTCGTCGGCGCGATCACGCCCTGGAACTTCCCGATCGCGATCCCGGCCTGGAAGCTCGCGCCCGCGCTCGTCTGCGGGAACACGGTCGTCCTGAAGCCGGCCGAGGACACGCCGCTCCTGGCGACGCGCTTCGTCGAGCTGCTCGGCGAGGCGGGGCTTCCCGACGGCGTCGTCAACCTCGTCCACGGCTTCGGCGAGGAGGCCGGCGACCGGCTCGTCCGCCATCCCGAAGTCCCCGTGGTCACCTTCACCGGCTCGCGCGAGACCGGCGTGCTCGTGACGAAGAACGCCGCCGACGAGCTCAAGCACGTCCACCTCGAGCTCGGCGGCAAGAACGGGATCATCGTCATGGACGACGCAGACCTCGACCTCGCGGTCGAGGGGATCCTCTGGTCGGCGTTCGGCACGACCGGCCAGCGGTGCACGGCGGCGAGCCGTGTGATCGTGCACGAGGCCGTCTACGGCGAGCTCCAGACGCGCCTCGTCGAGCGCGCCGAGGCGATGAAGATCGGCCCCGGCTGGGATCCCGAGACCGACCTCGGCCCGGTGATCAACCGGGAGGCGTTGGACAAGATCCACTCGTACACGGGGATCGGATCCGACGAGGGCGCGAAGCTCCTCACCGGCGGCGAGGCGGCGACCGAGGGCGACCTCGGCAAGGGGTTCTTCTACCGCCCGACGATCTTCGCCGACGTCGACCCGCAGATGCGGATCGCGCAGGAGGAGATCTTCGGCCCGACGACCTCGCTGATCCCGGTCAAGAGCTTCGACGAGGCGATCCGGGTGACGAACGGGATCCGCTACGGGCTCTCGTCCTCGATCTTCACGCGGGACGTGAACAAGGCCTTCCGCGCCATGCGCGACCTGCAGACGGGGATCACCTACATCAACGCCGGCACGACCGGCGCCGAGGTGCACCTGCCCTTCGGCGGCACGAAGGACACGGGCAACGGGCACCGCGAGGCGGGGCAGGCCGCGCTCGACGTCTTCACGGAGTGGAAGTCGCTCTACGTCGACTACTCCGGCAAGCTCCAGCGCGCGCAGATCGACAACGTCGAGCACCCGGCGCCCTGAGCGCGCTCCTCAAGCTCGTCTACTTCGTCCCCGAGGACGCGCGGGACGCGACGCGCGATGCGGTCTTCGCCGCCGGGGGCGGCGTGATCGGCGACTACGAGCGCTGCTCCTGGTACACGGCCGGCACGGGCACGTTCCTCGCGCGCGAGGGCGCCGATCCGGCGGTCGGCGAGGTGGGGGAGGAGGAGCACGTGCCCGAGTACCGCGTCGAGATCGTCGTGCCCGAGGAGTCGCTTGCCGCGGCGGTCGCGGCGCTCCGCGCCGCGCACCCCTACGAGGAGGTCGCGTTCGACGTCTACCCGCTGCACACGCTGCCGTGAACGGGAGCTTGTGTTCTAGGAACACAAAGGCCGCTCGCGCAACGGATCGCCGCGCGAGCAGGAGTTTCTCGCTGCCGAGCCGCGCGGGAGGGCTTGTGTTCCTGGAACACAAAGTCCGTTCGGGACGGGCTGCGTGAGGGCGCGGCTCTCGACCGACGGCGGCGCGCGCGGGAACCCCGGGCCGGCCGCGTTCGCCTACGTGCTCGAGGCCGAGGACGGGACGGTGCTGGTGGCGCACGGGGAGGCGATCGGCGTCGCGACGAACAACGTCGCCGAGTACAGCGCCCTCGTCGCGGGGCTCGAGAAGGCCGTCGAGCTCGGAGTCGACGAGCTCGAGGTCGTCTCCGACTCCGAGCTGATGGTCAAGCAGATGCGGGGCGAGTACAAGATCAAGAACGAGGCGCTCAGGGCGCTCTCGCTCGAGGCCGCGGGGTTCGCGCGGCAGGTCGGGCGGGTCACCTACACGGCCGTCCGCCGCGAGCACAACGTCCTCGCCGACCGGCTCGTCAACGAGGCCCTGGACGCCGAAGCCTCGCTCTGACCCTCGCTATACTTCGGCCTCCACGCGGATGTAGCTCAGTTGGCTAGAGCGTCTGCTTGCCATGCAGAAGGTCGTGGGTTCGAGTCCCATCATCCGCTTGCATGCAGAGAGGGCCCGCACGCGCGGGCCCTCTCTCGTTCCTGCAAGTTCCTGCGCCGGCTAGCTCGTCGGCTCGTAGCGCCCGATCACCGACACGCCCGCGGAGGCGGCGCGGTCGAACGGGATCGCGCTGACCGCGGAGCCGGCGTTGAAGTAGGCGCGGACTCCCGGCAGCTGGCCCGCGTTGGTCATGCCGTGCGCACCCCCGATCACGTTGCCGGCGGAGTCGAAGACCACGGCGGAGATGCGCGTGCTCGTCAGCAGCATCGTTGCCCAGTCGTTCTCGATCTGGCCGACGACGGCGCCGACCCAGCCGGGGTCGTAGCGTGCCTGCTGGACGAGCACGTCCGAGATCGCCGGGCCGAGCTTCTTCTTCGGCGCCTGGCCGCCGATCCGCACGACGATCTCGAGCGACGACACGGGCGACGCGTCCGGGATCGACGTCGAGCCGCCGAGGTAGTACTCGCTCCCGGCCGCGACCGCGCTGACCGCGTCGGTCTTGGTGTCCACGACCCGGTTGGTGGCGTCGACGAAGTTGACGAGCACCTGCACGTTGAGCGCGTCGTTCTCGGGCGACGGGTTGTGCAGCACGATTCCGTAGCTGACGTCGCGGCTCGTGAAGCGGATGCGCTGCGAGAAGCCGCTCTTGCGCACGTCGACCTTCGCCGGGGCGGTGGGCGGGCCGACGACGGAGAACTGCCTCGCGACCTTGCCGGCACGGCCGCACGCGACGGTCGCGGTCGCGGCGCCGACCCGCGTCTTCGCGGGGACGGTCCACGTCCACGAAGCGCGGCCGGCGCGGGCGACGATCGTCTTCAGGCGCTGGGTCGAGCCGTCCGCATAGCGCAGCAGCGGGCTGCAGCGGACGCCGGTCGGGCGCGCGACGACCGAGAGCGACGCCGGCTGGCCCTTGAACGCCTGCTTCGGGACGAACCCGAAGCGGAGGGTCGAGGCTGCGTCCGGCGCGGCGGAGGCCGCGGCGGACAGGCAGAGGCCTACGAGGGCGACGAGGACGAGTGGGCGAGCGAGCACGGGAACCTCCGGTTGTCTTCGGTCGTCGACCGTGCCGCCCGGTCGCATGGTGGAACGCCCCCGGAGGCCGGGCATCCCCCGTCGGGGTCATTTTTCCTCGTTGCGACGCGTACGCCGAATCGGGGATCCCCGCCGGGCGAACCCGGGAATCGACGCGGTGGGGCCGGCGGACGACTATGCGGGAGTAGATGAACGAGCTCGCGGCGCTCACCCTTCCTCCAGTCACGGACGTCTCACGAGACGAGGACCTCGCGCTGCTCGAGACGCAGGTCGCGGCCGCGGAGATCGCGGTGGACGGCGCCCGCTACGACGAGGCGGTCCGCCTCCTCGACGACGTCTCGATCGTCCCCGCGCACTTCCCCGACCTCGCGCTTCGCAGCCTGTTCGCGGGCTCGTTGGCCCGCATGTACCGCGGCGAGCTCGACGAGGCGCTCGAGCTGCTGAAGACGGCGAAGCAGATCGCGCACCGGCCGGGCTTCAACGACGTCGACCGCGCCGAGGTGCTCTGCCGGATCGGCGCCGTCCGTGTGAAGCGCGGGTCGATCTCGCGTGCGGTCAACGACCTCACGCTCGCGCTCGAGCTGTGCAACCGCTCCGGCAGGCAGTGCGACCGTCTCCGGGCCGAGATCTACGACTGGCGCTCGCGCTGCTACCAGCGCCAGCGGGACTTCGACGCCGCCCGTCTCGACGTCGAGGCCGCGCTCGAGCTCGCCGACTCGCTGGGCGACGTCTCCGCCGCCGCCGACATCAGCTTCCGCGCCGCCTCGATCGCCGAGCGGGAAGGCGCGTTCCTCGTCGCGCGCTGCTACGCCGAGAAGGCGCGCGATCTCTACGAGCAGGCCGGCGACCGCGCCAACGTGGGGCGCGTCCTCAACGATCTCGGCGGCATCACCTTCCTGCTCGGCAAGCCCGAGGAGGCGATCGAGCTGCTCAAGCTGGCCGTGTCGGCGCTGTTCGACGCAGCCAGCGAGGTCGAGACCGGCTACGCCGTCTCCTCGCTCGCCCAGGTCTACCTCCGCACCGGCGACCCCGCGCGCGCGGAGGAGCAGGCGCGGACGGCGCTCGACCTGCTCGGCGCTCGCGAGGACGTCCTCGACGAGGTCGGGAACGTCCAGCTCGTGCTCGGCCGCTCGCTGATGGAGCTCGGCCGGCCCGAGGAGGCCGAGGAGAGCTTCACCGCCGCCGAAGTGTGCTTCGCCGGGCGCGAGTCCGCCAGTCTCGCCGCTGCGGCCTGGATGGCGCGCGGCGAGCTCGCGCTCGCACGCGATGACTTTGCCGGCGCCGCCCAGCTCTACCGCCAGGCGGCAGAGGCGCTCCAGGACTTCCACTTCTAGGGAAGGAGGTGACCAGCATGCGCAAGCAGATCACTCCCATGGCCGTCCTCATGTTCCTCGTGACGACCGCCGCCTTCCTCGCGAAGGTCAAGTACGGCTTCTTCGGCGGCAAGTAACGCCGGCGCGCACTGGGCGGGCGGCTCCCGCCGGGCGGAGCCCGGCTCCGCCGCCCTCGCGCCGCCAGAGCACGCCGGCCCGAGCCGCTCTCCTTTCCCCCCGCACCGCATCCCCCAGGAGGTTCCACTCGTGCAGCACCGTTCGCTCCGCATTGCCCTCGCCTCGCTCGCCGCGGCCCTGACCGTGGTGACGACCGCGGCGGCCGTCACCGGCTCGACCCCGGACGGCGACGCGCACCCGTACGTCGGCGCCCTCGTCGTCGACGGTGCCGTCGCCTGCTCGGGCGTCCTCGTCGCCCCGACGGTCTTCGCGACCGCCGGTCACTGCGGGGCCGACGGCGCCCGCGTCGCGGTCAGTTTCGACGCGGCGCTCGGCGACGGGTGGAGCCTCCTCGAGGGGACCCTCGACGTCGACTCGTCCAAGCGGTCCGACCTCGCGGTCGTGGTGCTGGACGCCCCCGCCGGCGCCGCGCCCGCGACGCTTCCGGCCGCCGGCCGGGTCGCCTTGCTCGGCAAGGGCGACGTCGTCACGAGCGTCGGCTACGGCTATCACGGCCGCGACGCAGACGGCAACTGGCTCTACGACGGGCTCCGCCGTGCCGCCGACTCTCCGCTGCTCAAGGTCGGCAAGAGCTCGCTGACGCTCTCGACGGCGGACGGCGGGCCCTGCATGGGCGACTCCGGCGGCCCGCAGCTCGACGGCGACACCGTCCTCTCGCTCACCTCGACCGGCTCGAAGGACTGCTCCGGTAAGGCCGAGGCATACCGCCTCGACACGGCCGCCGCGCGTGCCTTCCTCGGCGACTTCGTCGCCCTCCCGTAACCACGGGGCGGGCAGCACCGTTGTAGCGGCATGGAACTGCTGCTCACGGTGCTGCTCGTCCTGATGATCCCCGGGTTGCTGACGTATCTCGTGCCCGAGCGGCAGCGCGACACCGCGCAGGACTAGCCTCCGCAGGCGTCCGGCGACTCCCCCTCGCAGCAGCCGAGCTTGAACCTGCAGCGCGGGCACTGCCACGTGCCGTGGCGCCACTCCATCGCCGCGCTGCAGCGCAGACAGCGCTCCACGGGCGTCGTCAACGTCGCCTCCCTGCTCATCCCCCGAGCATAGGAAAAGCCCCGGACAGGGGCCTGGAAACGCGTCGGGCGCCCACGTGGGGCGCCCGGAGACCGTCGTCTTCCTAGAGAAGCCAGACGAGCAGCAGGATGACGACGATGAGCGTGATCAGACCGCCACCGATGTACATGTTCGGGCCTCCTGTATGCAGTTGACGGAGGTACAACGGCGGCCGCGGCCGAGGGGATACGGGCCGCTCGCTACGATGCCTGCCGTTCGCGGCGCCGTGGCCGAGTGGTTAGGCAGAGGCCTGCAAAGCCTCGCACACCAGTTCGATTCTGGTCGGCGCCTTTACGCTTTCCGGACCTCGATTCAGCCCGACGCGAGCAGCAGGAGCGCGATCAGGCCCGCCCCGGCGAGGACGACGCAGAGAAGCGCCGAGAGCGCCGTGACGCCGAGGAAGCCGGGCGTGAGCACGCGCAGGGGCAGTGCGACGCCGGCGACATCGCGGAAGGAGCCGAGCGTGCCGCGGAGCCGCCAGGCGAGGAGCGGGAGGCCGCGCGCCCGTGCAGTCCGCGCGTCGCCCGCGATCCGCGTCAGCTCGGCGAGCCGCTCCTGCCCCTCGCCGGGCACCTTCCGCAGCCGCTCGGGCAGAGCGGCCAGCTCGCGCACTCCCTGGGCGAAGAAGAGCAGGATCGCCGGCGGAACGAGCAGAAGCAGGGTGACGGCGACGTCGGCGGTCGAGACGCCCCCGCGGGCGAGCAGGAGCCCGATCGCGACCGCCCCGCCCGCACCGAGCAGGGCGAGCCGCCGCACGGCGCGGACGACGCGCCGGAGCATCCCGCCGAGCGCGCCGAGCTGCGTCGTCGAGACGGTGATCCGCGCCATGGCGCGGGACGTTACCGCGTGGCCGTCTCGTCGGGCGATCGCCCGGCGACGAGCTCAGTCGGGCACGACCAGTAGCGCACGTCGCCGCGCATCGCCCCACGCGTGCACGAGTCCCTCGAGAGGTCCGGGTAGCCCGTGAGCTCGCCGGGCCGGCAGGCGAGCCACTGGCCGCCTTCCGGCGCCGGCGCCACGAGCGCGACGCACGAGCCGAGCAGGCCCGTCCGGTCGAGCACCTGCTGATCCTTCGCGAATGCGAGGACGGAGGCGATCAGGGCTGCGGCGACGACGACTCGGGACATGGGGGGTCTCCGATCCCGCCGCAGGAGGGATCGTGCTCAGTATGGGAGGGGTGCTCTCGACCGCCATCACCCGTTCGGGTCGTACGATCAGCACGTGATCGACCCGCTCGAGCGCTGGCGCGCCCTCGGCCTGCCCGACAAGCCCGACTTCGCGGGGCTGCTCACCTTCGGCGGCGCTCCGTACACGCAGGATCCCGCCGAGCTCGCGGGCTTCGACGTCGCGATCGTGGGGGCGCCCACGGACGACCTCGTCTCCGACCGGCCGGGTGCGCGGTTCGCGCCGCGGGCGATCAGGGCGGCGGGTTGCCCGCCGGGGCCGCACCTCGAGGCGGGCGTGGATGCGTTCGCGGAGCTGAGGATCGTCGACTACGGCGACGCGCCCGTGCTGCCGGCCGACCCGGAGCGCAGCCACGCGGCGATCGAGGCGCTCGTCGGCGAGGTCGTCGACGCGGGCGTCCTCCCGATCGTGCTCGGCGGCGACCACTCCGTCTCGGAGCCGAACGTCCGCGCGATCGCCTCGCGCGTCGGCCCGCTCGGCCTCGTCCATTTCGACACGCACACCGACACCGGCCGTGAGGTCTTCTCCGTCGAGCGCTCGCACGGGACGCCGATGTTCCGCCTCGTCGAGCAGGGCCACGTCGACCCGTCCCGTTACGTCCAGATCGGCCTGCGGGGCTACTGGCCCGGGCCGGCGGAGCTCGCCTGGCAGGCGGAGCGCGGGATCACGCCGATCTTCATGCACGACGTGCGCGAGCTCGGGATCGAGGCGGTCGTCGAGCGGGCGCTCGAGGTCGTCGGCGACGGGCCGGCGTTCCTCACCGTCGACGTGGACGTGCTCGATCCCGCGTTCGCGCCGGGGACCGGGACGCCGGAGCCCGGGGGGATGGACTCAGCCGACCTGCTCCGGGCCTGCCGCGAGGTCGCCGCACGGGCGAACCTGGCCGGCGCGGACGTCGTCGAGGTGCTGCCGGCGGCGATCGGCTCGGCGGACGTGACCGCTCTCGTCGCCGAGCGTGTAGTGCGCGAGATCCTGACCGGGCTCGCGCTCGCCCGCCGGACTTAGTTGCTGACAGCAACAAAGTCGCCACGTGCCGCACTACGCCCTGTTCTCGTCGCGTTCACGTGGTCGCGACGAGAGATAGTTGCTGACAGCAACTATCTCCCCAGGCGCTTCGCCCACGCTTCGCCCGCGGCCCGGCCTTCGGGGGTCGCGAGGAAGTGCTCGAGCGGGACGTGGAGGAACGTGCCGTCGGCCTCCGCGAGCAGCTCGTCGCCGTCGCGCAGCTCGCCCGAGATCTCGATCCGCCGGCCGCGGTCGGCGTCGACGCGGGCGCTCACCCGGAGCGGCCGGTTGATCGGCGCCGGCCTCCGGTAGCGGATCGCGATCCGGGCCGTCACGGCCGGGAAGCGGTGCCAGGTCGCGAGCAGGCCGCACGCCTCGTCCAGCGCTGCGCCGACGATCCCGCCGTGCGCGATCCCGGGCCCGCCCTGGTGGTGGACGCCGAACACGACCTCGGAGACGTACGTCTCGGCGCCCTCCGCGGCGGGCAGCGCCATCCGCAGCCCGAAGTCGTGGTCGCCGCAGCCGAAGCAGGACGGATCGTGGTGCGGGGGGATCCGGCCGGCGTCGGTCAGGCGGCGAACGGAAGCTCGATGTCGGAGACGTCGAGGCCGAGGCTCGAGGCCATCCGGATCCCGTCCATGACGTCCTCCTGCAGCCGCCGGATGTCCGTCTCCCGCATCACGTTCCCGATCCAGGCGCGCTCCTTCGGCCGCCAGAGCGCGTGGTCGACGAAGATCGGCAGCAGCCGGTTGGCGGCCTTGATCAGGCTGTCCTTCTGCTTCTTCGACGCCCCCTCGAGCAGGATCCGCTCGTAGGCGACGCCCGAGCTGTGGTGGATCCCGTCGTCGATCGTGAGCCGGTTGCAGACGTCCTCGAGCACCGTGCCCCGCGACGAGCGCGCGATCAGGCGGAAGCGCGGGATGATCAGCCGCTCGAAGAACACCTGCATCTGGAAGACCTTCTCCTCGAGCGTCTCCGCGTGGAGCGTCAGCTCGACGAGCTTGTCGAGGTGCGGGTCGCGCTCGGCGGTGCCGCCCGCCTCGTCGGCGAGCTTCAGCCAGGCCTCGACGTGCCGCGCCTCGTCCTGCACCATCGTCGAGTAGTAGAGGCGGGCCTCCGGGTGCGGGGCGAGGTTGAGCAGCTGGCCGGCCATCATCACCGCGAGCTCGTCCGCTTGGAGTTGCTGCGTGATCACCGAGCGCCAGACGGCACGGCGCCGCTCCTTGCGCTCGTGCGACGCGCCCGCCCGCGTCTCGGGGATCGGCGGGATCTCGCCCCACGGCAGGTCGCGCACCTGCCACTCCTGCTTCTTCGCGAGCTCGTAGAAGCGGAGCACGCCGCGGGCCTTGTTGTCGTCGGCGGCGTCCGCCTCGGCCGCGCGCTCGGCGTCGATCAGCGGCTGGAAGGTCGGGTCGGCGTTGATCGGCTCTTCGAGTGGCTCGACGTTCATCGGCTCTAGCTTATCGCCGTCCGGGGGCTCGTCAGCGCATGCCGCCGCGCTCGTGGTGCGCGCGGAAGAAGTTCTCCGAGCCCGCCGTGGCCATGGCCGCCGACGCCGACACCTCGAGCGCGAGCGCGGTCGCGGCGACGATCTGCGCGAAGCGGTGCACCTTGCCGCTCCCGGCGCAGTCGAGGAGCGCGAGCCAGGAGCGCGCGTAGGGGAGGGTGGTGCCGCCGCCGACCGTGCCGACCTCGAGCCCGGGGAAGCGGATCGCGGCGTTCAGCCCGCCGTCCTCGGTGCGCCGCGCGGTGCCGTGCGCCATCGAGCTCGTGCCGACCATGCCGAGGTCCTGCCCGGTGCAGGCGAAGAGGGCCGCGATCGCCGACGCCGGCGTGAACGCGACCGACTGCATCCCGGAGGCGACCGCGCCGTGCGTGCCGGCCCAGGAGAGCTCGAGCAGGTCGTCGACGGTCGTGCGCAGGACGCGGCGCACCGTCTCCGCGTCGAGCGTCACGTCGGCGAGCACCGTCTTGCCGTGGCCGGACTGGAAGAACTCGTACGACGGCTTCTTGTCGCCGCCCATGTTCGCCTCGAGAATCGCCCGCTCCGGCTTCACCGGGGCCTGCTGCATCACGTAGCCCATGTTCAGCGCGTAGCTGTTGCGCGTCATCATGTTCGGCCCGCAGGCGTCGCCGGTCGTCCAGGCCCAGAGGACGTGGCACATCGGCCCCACCACGTGCGTCTTCACCCCGCGCAGCTTCGCCCGCTTCGAGAGTGTCGGGTCGTCGAGCGCACCGAGGAAGGAGCGGAGGTCGCCGAGCGACCCTTCGAGCCACCTTGCAAGAGCCACTGCATCCTCGGTGTTCTTGCAAATAAAGCAGGAAGCTCGTGTGATTCTGTCCTGCAGCACGTATGTTCTGAACCCGCCCGAGGCCCCCGCGGCCTTCATCCCGCGCGAGACCGAGGCGGAGAGGCCGCCTTCGGTGTGGGCGAGCGGCACGAGCAGCTCCTCCTGCGCGCGGCCCGTCTCCCGCAGCGTCCCCTCCGGCTCCTCGAGCTCGTAGGAGCCGAGCTCGACGACCAGCGGGCCGACGACCGAGACGGGGATCACGGCGGCGCCCGTGTGGGCCTCCTGGGCCCGCGTCCAGGCCTCGTCGTCGTGGGCGAGCGGCTCGTCGCCGACGACGGCCCGGATCGCCTCGCGGCGCGCGGCGATCGACTCGGCGTCGTTCCGCCGAGGCCACTTCACGCGACCAGCTTCTTCCAGGGAGCGAAGCGACCCTTCAGGGGTGTTTCGCGCAACGGGCATCCGCTGTCGCGGATGACCGTCTTGCGCAAAGGAGGTGGCCAGCGCATCGGCAGAGCTTATTCTGGCCGCATGCCTGCGACGCCGATGGACGGGAAGGCCCTCGCCGCGCGGATCCGCGCCGAGGTCGCCACGGAGGTGGCCGCCTTCGAGCGCCCGATCGGGATCGCGACCGTGCTCGTCGGCGACGACCCCGCCTCGGACGTGTACATCCGGATGAAGCACAAGGCGACGCTCGAGGTGGGGATGGAGGCGCGCGACCTGCGCCTGCCCGGGGAGACGGCCGAGGACGAGCTGCTCGCGCTCGTCGCGGAGCTGAACGCCGACGCCGCGGTCGACGGGATCCTCGTCCAGCTGCCGCTGCCCGCCCACATCGACGAGAGCCGCGTGATCCGCGCCGTCGACCCGCTCAAGGACGTCGACGGCTTCCATCCGGTCAACGCGGGGCTTCTGCTCGCCGGCACGCCCGGCCACGTGCCGGGGACGCCGCTCGGCGTGCTCGAGCTGCTCGACGAGTACGGGGTCGAGCTCGAGGGCGCGAACGCGGTCGTCGTCGGCCGCAGCGGCATCGTCGGCAAGCCGGTCGCGCTCCTGCTCCTCCACCGCCACGCGACCGTGACGATCTGCCATTCGCGCACGCGCGACCTGGCCGCGGAGACCTCGCGCGCGGACGTGCTCGTCGCCGCGGTCGGCGTGCCCGGGATCGTCACCGCCGGGATGGTGAAGGAAGGCGCGGCCGTGGTCGACGTCGGGATCAACCGCACCGAGGCCGGCCTCGTCGGCGACGTCGCCGGCGACATCGCCGAGCGCGCCGGGCTGTTCACGCCGGTGCCCGGCGGAGTGGGCCCGATGACGATTGCGATGCTGCTGAAGAGCACCCTCCGCGCGGCCCGCTACCGGACGGGTGTGCTTGCACATCCCGCCGGGTAAGGCTATGTTTCGCCCGCTTTATCAAGGTCGGCGGCTCGGTGCCCGGGCCGTCGCTTCATCGCAAGGAGGAAGTCCAGTTGGCTCAGGGCACCGTCAAGTGGTTCTCGAACGAGAAGGGGTATGGCTTCATCGAGCGTGAGGGTGGCGAGGACGTCTTCGTCCACTTCTCCGCGATCACGATGGAGGGCTACAAGTCGCTGACCGAGGGTCAGCGCGTGGAGTTCGAGGTCGTCCAGGGGCCCAAGGGCGCCCAGGCGGCGAACGTCTCCGCGGTCGTCTAACACCTCTTTCGGAATCGAGCTTGTACGGGCCTCCGCAAGGGGGCCCGTCTCTTTTGGAAGGATGAGCACGTGGCCATCACACGCGAAGAGGTCCTGCACGTTGCCCGGCTCGCCCGGCTCGAGCTGACCGACGACGAGGTCGAGCGCCTCACGGGGGAGCTCTCCGCGATCCTGGAGGCGGTCTCCAAGGTGAGCGAGCTCGACCTCGCCGACGTGCCACCGACCTCGCACCCGCTCGAGCTCGTCAACGCCTGGGCGGAGGACGAGCCGTGGCCCTCGCTGTCCCTCGACGAGGCCTTCGCGAACGCGCCGGCGCGCGAGGGCGACCTCTTCAAGGTGCCGCCGACCGGATGACGATCGACACGCTCCGTCTCACGGCCGAGGATGCGCTCGGCCTGCTCGAGCGCAAGGAGGTCTCCGGCGCCGAGCTGCACCGCGCCTACCTCGACGCCGTGGCCGAGCGCGACGGCGAGCTCCACTGCTACCTGCGCACGGTCGAGGCAGCCGAGGGCGACGGTGTGCCGATCGCGCTCAAGGACGTGATCTCGACGAAGGGCGTCGAGACGACGGCGGGCTCGCGGATCCTCGAGGGCTACGTGCCGGTCTTCGACGCGACCGTCGCCGCGCGCTGCCGTGCGGCGGGCCTGCCGGTGATCGGCAAGACGAACACGGACGAGTTCGCGATGGGCTCCTCGACGGAGAACTCGGCCTATGGCCCGACGCACAACCCCTGGGATCCCACCCGCGTCCCCGGCGGCTCGGGCGGCGGCACGGCCGCCGCGGTCTCGGCCGGGCTCGCGCCCTGGGGGCTCGGCTCCGACACGGGCGGCTCGATCAAGCAGCCCTCCGCGCTCTGCGGCAACGTCGGCCTGCGCCCGACCTACGGCACCGTCAGCCGCTTCGGCGTGGTCGCGTTCGCGTCGAGCCTCGACCAGATCGGCCCGGTCGCGAAGAACGTCCGCGACTGCGCCCGGCTCTACGCGATCGTCGCCGGCGAGGATCCGGCCGACTCGACGACCGTCGACGTGCCGGCGGTCGAGCTGCCGGAGGGCGAGAGCCTGAAGGGCCTCCGGATCGGCGTCCCGAAGGAGATGAACGAGGCGGAGGGGATCGAGCCGGGCGTGACCGCGGCGGTGCAGAAGGCGATCGAGCTCGCGCGCGAGCTCGGGGCCGAGGTGGGGGAATGCGAGCTGCCCCGCTCGGTCGAGTACGGGCTCGCCTGCTACTACCTGATCGCCCCGGCCGAGGCCTCCTCCAACCTGGCGCGCTACGACGGCGTCCGCTACGGGCTGCGCGCTGACGCCGAGGGCTACTACGAGATGGTCGAGCGGACGCGCGACGCGGGCTTCGGCGACGAGCCGAAGCGGCGGATCATGCTCGGCACGTACGCGCTCTCGGCCGGCTACTACGACGCCTACTACGGTCAGGCTCAGAAGGTGCGGACGCTGATCGCCCGCGAGCACGCCGCAGCGTTCGAGCGCTTCGACGTGCTCGTCTCGCCGACCTCGCCGACGGTCGCGTTCCGGCTCGGCGAGAAGGCGGCCGACCCGCTCGCGATGTACCTCTCCGACCTGCTCACGATCCCGTCCTGCATGGCGGGCCTGCCGGGGCTGAACGTCCCCTGCGGCCTCTCCGAGGGGCTGCCCGTCGGCCTGCAGCTGATCGGCCCGCAGCTCTCGGAGAACACGCTCTTCCGCACCGGGCACGCGCTCGAGCGCGCGCTCGGCTTCGACCACGTCCCGGAGCGGCTCCGATGACGGCGCGCGGCGTAGGCTCGACGGAGCCGCCCAGGAGCGGAGGTGCCGGCTTCGCCGGCGCCGGAGCGGGAAAGTGGCAGCCCGTCGTGGGGCTCGAGATCCACGTGCAGCTGAAGACGCAAACCAAGATGTTCTGCCGCTGCGCCAACGGGTTCGGCGGCGGCGAGAACACCCAGACCTGCCCGGTCTGCCTCGGCTTCCCCGGCGCGCTGCCGGTGATGAACCGGCAGGCGGTCGAGTGGACGATCAAGCTCGGGCTCGCGCTCGACTGCGAGATCGCGCCGCGGGCCGTGTTCGCGCGCAAGAACTACTTCTACCCGGACCTGCCGAAGGGCTATCAGATCTCGCAATACGATCTGCCATCTTGCACAAACGGTAAGGTGCTAGTGCCGACGCCCAAGGGTGACCACGAGATCGGGATCGTCCGCGCGCACCTCGAGGAGGACGCGGCGAAGACGACGCACGTCGGCGGGCGCACCGGAAGGATCGGGGGCGCCGACTATTCGCTCGTCGATTTCAACCGCGGCGGCACGCCGCTCGTCGAGATCGTGACGGGCCCGGACGTCCACTCCTCCGAGGACGCGCGCCGCTTCCTCCAGCTGCTGCGCCAGACGATCGTCGAGCTGGGGATCTCGGACGCCGAGATGGAGAAGGGGACGCTGCGGGTCGACGCGAACGTCTCCGTCCGCCCGGCCGGCTCGTCCGAGTTGCGCACGCGCTGCGAGCTGAAGAACATGAACTCGTTCCGCTTCGTCGCGCAGGGGATCGACGCCGAGGTGAAGCGGCAGATCGCGCTCTACGAGGCCGGCGAGGAGGTCGTACAGGAGACCTACGACTTCGACGCCGGGAGCGGGGCGCTGACGGCCCGGCGCTCGAAGGAGGAGGCGGACGACTACCGCTACTTCCCCGAGCCCGACCTCGTGCCGGTCGAGCCTCCCGCCGAGCTCGTCGAACGGCTGCGGGCCGAGGTGCCCGAGAGCCCGGCGCGCCGGATCCGCCGGATCGAGGGCGAGCTCGACCTCGACCGGGCGGTCGTGCTCGTCACCGGCGGGCTCGACGGGCTCTGGCAGGCGACGGTGGCAGCCGGCGCAGATCGCGTCGCCGCCGCGAACGTGATCGCGAACCGGCTCGCCGCGGTCGACGCCGCCGCGGTCGACCCGGCGGAGCTGGCGAAGCTCGTCGAGGCGCGCGACCGGATTCCCCGCACGGCGCTCGACGAGGCGCTCGGCAAGGTCGCCGAGCCGGGCTTCTCGGCGGCGCCGTACCTCGAGCACGAGGCGGTCTCCGACGCGGCCGAGCTGGAGCCGATCGTCGCCCGCATCCTCGAGGCGAACCCCGGCCAGGTGGCCGCCTACCGCGGCGGCAAGGAGGGCCTGCTCGGTTTCTTCGTCGGCCAGGTGATGAAGGAGACGGGCGGCAAGGCGAACGCCCGGGCGGTCAGCGAGCTCGTCCGGGAGAAGCTGCTGGCATGAGCCCGTACTTCCGCAAGGTCGCTTTGATCGCTGCGTCGCTGGGGCTGCTCGTCAGCCTCTACGTCGCCCTCTCGCCGGACGGCGACGATGAGCCTGCGGCGACCACGACCGCTCCCCCGCAGGTGACGGCGACGGATCAGACGGCCACCACCGCGCCGGCCACGACCGCGCCTCCCGCCACGACCGCTCCCGAGGAGACCGGCGTCCTCACGATCCGGCTCGACGTCGCCGCCGACACCGTCCCGGACGTGCGCCGCCTCTCCGTGCGACGCGGCCGCGAGGTGGAGCTCGTGGTCACCTCCGAGGTCGCGGACCACGTCCACGTGCACGGCTACGACCTCTTCGCCGACGTCGGCCCGGGGTCGCCGGGGACGCTTCGGTTCACCGCCGACGCCCCCGGCCGCTTCGAGATCGAGCTGGAGGAGAGGCACCTGCAGATCGCCGACCTCGAGGTCCGCCCCTGACCCTGCTCGCGCACGGGATCGGCGGCGTTCGCGACCTGCCCGTTCCCGCCTGGCTCTTCTTCTGGGGCGCCGCCGTCGTCCTCGTGCTGTCGTTCGTGGCGCTCGGCCTGCTCTGGAAGCGCCCGCAGCTCGAGCGGCGCGCGGACGGCCGGCCGCTGCCCGCCGGGCTTGAACGGCTGCTGCGCTTGCGCGCGCTGCGCGTCCTCCTCGGCGCGGCCTCCGCCGGGCTGCTCGCGCTCGTCTTCCTGACGGCGCTGATCGGCGAGCCCTCGTCGGCGGCGAACCTCTCGCCGACCTTCGTCTACGTGATCTTCTGGCTCGGCCTCGTGCCGGTGCAGGTGCTGCTCGGGAACGTCTGGCCGGCGCTCAACCCCTGGCTCGCGGTCGCGAACGGGGTCGCCTGGGCCTGGCGGAAGCTGGGGCGGGACTGGACGCCGCCGCTGTCGTACTCGGAGCGCCTCGGCGTCTGGCCCGCTGCGTTCCTGCTCTTCTGCTTCGCGGCGCTCGAGCTCGCCTACGCCGAGCCGGCGAGCCCCCGGGCGCTCGCGCTCGCGATCGCCCTCTACAGCTATGCGATGTGGTTCGGCATGGCTGCGTTCGGCCGGCGCACGTGGACGGAGCACGGCGACGCCTTCACGGTCTACTTCGGCCTGCTCGCGCGGATCGCCCCCTTCGGCGAGCGGGACGGCCGCCTCGTCGTGCGCGCGCCGCTGACCGGCCTCGCGGGCGTCGAGCGGACGCCGGGGATGCTCGCGTTCGTCGCCGTCATGCTCGGCTCGGTCGGCTTCGACGGGCTCAGCCGCGCGACGTTCTGGCAGGACTGGCGCGCCGACCTCGAGGGCCCGTACGTGCTTGACGCCCCGGGAACGGCCGAGCTCGTGGCGACGGGTTTCGCCCTGGCCGGCCTGCTCGGCTGCGTCCTCCTCGTCGCGCTCGCGTACCGCCTGGCGACCGGGATCGCGCGGCGGACGATCGACGGCGACCGGCCGCTCGAGGCCGACTTCCTGACGAGCCTCGTTCCGATCGCGCTCGTCTACGCGGTCGCGCACTACTTCACGCTGCTCGTGATCCAGGGCCAGTACGCGCTGCCGCTCGCGTCCGACCCCTTCGGGTTCGGCTGGGACGTGCTCGGCACCGCCGGCTACGCGCCGAGCATCGCGCCGTTCTCTCCGAATACCGTCTGGTACGTCCAGGTCGGCTCCCTCGTCGCCGGGCATGTCGCCGGCCTCGCCGTGGCGCACGACCGCGCGGTCACCGCACTCGACGAGCGCGACGCGCTGCGCTCGCAGTACGCGATGCTCGCGCTGATGGTGCTCTACACGGTCGGTGGGCTGTGGCTGCTCTCGAACGGATGAGCGTCGTCGCCCACGGGGGCGTCGGCGGCGCGATCGTCGAGGGGCTGCTCGCGCTCTCGATCGCCGCGATCTTCGTGATGGTCTGGCTGCGGGAGCGGCGGGCCGGCCGCTCCCGCAGCGACGAGGAACGCTAGATCAGGCCGCAGTAGCGGGCCGTGTTCGGCCAGGGGTGGAAGCCGCGGCCGCTCCTGTACGCACGCTCGGCGATCCACATCTGCTCTGCGGGCGTCCAGTTGTTCGCCGTCCCCTTGCGCCGGAGCAGCTCCGGGCCGTACATGCGCTGGAACGTGAGGTCCATCTGGAGGCCGCCGTAGTAGCCGTTGCCCGTGCGCGTCCGCCAGCCCTGAGCGGGGTCGCGCTCGTGGCGGTGGATGCACATCCACTCGTCCCGGTGCGGTGGGTTCTGCGCCTGGCGGCGCACGGCCGCGGCGCGGCGCAGCCAGAGGTTCCGCACCCAGACGCGGAACGCCTGGTCTGTCGTGCGCCGCTCCATGTAGTTGGTCGGAGTGCGGCGCTTGCCCATCAGCTCCTGGAAGCGCCACGTCGTCCGGCGGAAGTCGTCCGTCTGGGCGATCGTCTCGGCGCGCGTCAGCGCCGCGTCGGCGCTCGGCGGCGCGGAGAACGCCGTGTGGAAGAGCGCGACTGCGGCGCAGGCGACGAGCAGGCGCACGGATAGGTGCTTCATTCAGCCTCCTGGATCGGGTACGAGGGCGGTCCGGCCACTGATGGATCCGCAGTGGTGACCGGGGTGCCGTGGTTCGCGACGGGCAGGCTAGCAAGTTGACTGTTCGAAAACGGTAAGGACTGTCAGCGCTGCGCGACGGTGCCCGCGTACAGGAGGACGGCGGCGATCGCGACGAACGCGGCCGTCTCCGCCGCGCCGAGCCCCGCGAGTGCGCTGCCGGCGGCCGCGACGGCGAAGCCGCCGAGCAGGAGCGTGTTCCCGAGCGGGCGCCGGCGCAGGCTCGCGACCGCGACGGCGACGAGCGCGGCGGAGCCGGCGACATTGCCGGCGATCGCCAGAATGCGCGTCGGGAAGAGCGCCAGGTGCTCCTGCGCCTCCGGAATCGACGTGCCCGCGACGGGGGCCTCGAGCGGCGCGGCGAGGGCCACCCCGACCGCGAGCCCCGCATAGACCAGCGCGACCGGAGCGGCGGTGCGGACACCGACCCGGAGCAGCGAGCCGGCACCGAGCAGCGCCGCCGTGAGCAGGCCGCCGAAGAGGTAGTAGGCGCGGAAGACGCCCTCGTTCCAGCCGGCCGCGGCGCCCCACGCGATCGCGGCGGCGCCGAGCGCGTACGCGCCGAGGCCGGCGCTCCAGGCGAGCAGGTGCCCCGTCCGCCGCTCGCGCCAGCGTCCCGCGAGCAGCCCGGCGAGCCTGAGCGCGAGCAGCGCGGCGCCGAAGGCGAGGATCGCTTCCACGCGGAGAGCGTAATGAGAGTGCTCCCCGGCCGGGCTCCGCGCTAGGCTCCGCCCGATGGCGCACAAGCGGTACCTGTTCACGCCCGGGCCGACTCCGGTGCCGCCACAGGTGCTCGCCGCGCTCGCCGAGCCGGTGCTGCACCACCGCGCGCCCGACTTCCGCGAGGTCTACGCCCGCGTCCTCGGCCGCCTGCAGGAGGTGCACCGGACGGAGAGCGACGTCCTCCTCTTCACCTGCTCGGGGACCGGGGCGTTCGAGTCGGCGATCGTCAGCCTCTGCTCGCCCGGCGACCGCGTGCTCGCTGTCTCCGCCGGTTACTTCGGCGAGCGCTGGGCGGCGATGGCGAGGACCTTCGGCTGCGAGGTCGAGGAGCTGCGCTATGCCTGGGGTGAGACGCCGAGCGTGGAGGACCTGCGCGCGAAGCTCGGCGCGATCGAGCCCGTCTCGCTCGTCTTCCTCGTCCACTCGGAGACCTCCACCGGCGTCGTTGCGGACATCCAGGGCCTCGCCGCGGCGGCGAAGGACGCCGGCGCGCTCGTCGTCGTCGACGCCGTCTCGAGCCTCGGCGCCCTGCCGCTCGAGCTGGACGAGTGGGGGCTCGACGTCGTCGTCGCGGGCTCGCAGAAGGCGCTGATGACCCCGCCCGGCCTCGCCACGGCCGCCGTCTCGCCGGCCGCCTGGGAGCAGGTCGCTCGCTCGACGCTGCCGAGCTTCTACCTCGACTGGGAGCGGACGCGGAAGGCGCAGGAGCGGCTCGACAGCGCCTTCACCCCGGCCGTCTCGCTCGTCGTCGCCCTCGACGTCGCCCTCGGCCTGCTGCTCGAGGGCGGACTGGAGGCGGCGTTCGACCGGCACGTCCGCCTGGGGCGCGCCTGCCGCGCCGGGATCAAGGCGATGGGGCTCGAGCTCTTCTCCCCGGACGAGGACCGCTCGGCCGTCGTCACCGCCGCGCGCATGCCCGACGGGATGGACTCCGCCGACCTGACGCTCGTGCTGCGCGAGCGGCACGGGATCACGATCGCGGGCGGCCAGGGCGAGCTGAAGGGCGCGATCTTCCGGATCGGCCACATCGGCTGGTACGACGAGTTCGACATCGCGACGGCGCTGTCGGCGGTCGAGCTCGTGCTCGGCGAGCTCGGCGCTCCGATCGAGCGCGGCGTGGCTGCGACGCGGGCGCTCGAGGTCTACGGCGAGGGGGCTCCGGTCTGAAGGTCCTGGTCCGGGAGCCGATCGCTCCCGCGGGCGTGGAGCTGCTGCGCTCGCGCTTCGATGTCGACGAGGACGGCGACTCGCCGCTCGAGGAGATCATCGGCGCCTACGACGCGATCGTGATCCGGTCGGCGACGAAGCTGACCGCCGAGGTGATCGAGCGGGCCGAGCGGCTGAAGGTGATCGGCCGTGCCGGGGTCGGGATCGACAACGTCGACGTCGCGGCGGCGACGCGCCGCGGGATCGTCGTCGCGAACGCGCCCGACTCGACCGTGGTGTCCGCCGCCGAGCACACGATCGGCCTGCTCGTCGCGCTCGCCCGCAACATCCCGCAGGCGCACGCGGCGCTGAAGGACGGCCGCTGGGAGCGGTCGCGCTGGGGTGGGATCGAGCTCGCCGACAAGACGCTCGGGGTGCTCGGCTTCGGCCGGATCGGCCGGCAGGTCGCCCGGCGGGCGCTCGGGCTCGGGATGCGCGTCGTCGGCTACGACCCGTTCGTCGCCCCGGAGCGGTTCCGCGAGCTCGGGGCCGAGCACGCGGCCGAGCCGGCGGACGTGTTCGCGGCGGCCGGCTTCCTGACGCTGCACCTGCCGCTGACCGACGAGACCCGCAACTTCGTCGACGCCGCCGCGCTCGCGCAGATGCGCGACGGGGTCAGGATCGTGAACGCGGCCCGGGGCGAGCTCGTCGACGAGGCCGCCCTCGCGGAGGCCGTCCGCTCCGGCAAGGTCGCCGGCGCTGCGCTCGACGTCTTCTCCGCCGAGCCCTACGAGGGGGAGCTGCTGGCGCTCGACAACGTCGTCGTCACGCCCCACCTGGCCGCGTCGACCGAGGAGGCGCAGGACCGGGCGGGGCTGATCGTCGCCGAGCAGGTCGTCGCGGCGCTCGAGGGCGGGCTCGTCTCGAACGCGCTCAACATCCCGATCGTCGGCGCCGAGGACCTCGAGCTGCTGGGGCCGTACATCCCGCTCGCGGCGAAGCTGGGCCGGCTCGCGGTCGAGCTCGCCGGCGGCCACCCGCGCCGGATCGCGCTCACCTTCAACGGCGTGATCGCCGAGCACGACACCCGCCTGCTGACCGTCGCCGCGCTGAACGGCGCCTTCCAGGGGCGCGTCGAGCAGGCGGTCAACTACGTGAACGCCCCGCTGATCGCGGCGGAGCGGGGGATCGAGGTCAGCGAGGAGCGCTCGAGCACCGCGCGCGACTACACGAGCCTCGTCACCGTCGCCGTCGACGACATCGAGGTCTCCGGCACGATCATCGGCCCCGAGCACCGCCACTTCCTCGCCGGCGCGCTCGGCTTCGCGATCGACCTCCAGCTCTCGCCGCGGATGGTGTTCTTCCGCTACGACGACATCCCCGGCGTGATCGGCAGGGTCGGAACGATGTTCGGCGAGGCCCGCGTCAACATCGCGAACATGGCGGTGTCGCGGACGAAGGAGGGCGGGAAGGCGCTGATGGCGCTCGCGATCGACACCGAGCCGCCGCCCGAGCTCGCGGAGCGCGTCCGCGGGGAGGGCTTCGACGATGCCCGGTTCATCACCCTCGGGTAGAGGCGCCGGCTGGGTCGCGGCGCAGTTCGCGCTGATGGCCGTCATCCTCGCGCTCGGAGCAGCGCCGCCGCGCTGGCCAGGCTGGGTCCAGCTCCTCGGCGTGCCGCTCGTGCTCGCGGGGGCCGCCGCCGCGGTCTGGGCGGGGCGGATGCTCGGCAGCTCGCTGACCCCGTTTCCGCGGCCGCTCCCCGGGGGCGAGCTCGTCGAGACGGGCCCGTACCGCTTCGTCCGGCACCCGATCTACGGCGGCGGCGTGCTCTTCTTCCTCGGCTACGGGCTCTGGGCGAGCGTCCCGGCTACAGCCGGTGTCGTCGCCCTGGCCGCGCTGTGGTGGCTGAAGGCGGGCGTGGAGGAGCGCTACCTGACGGCGCAGTTCGCCGGCTACGACGGCTATCGCCGCCGGGTGCGGCGGCGCCTGCTCCCGTTCTTGTTCTAGCGGTTCGGGCGGTGCCGCGACGGGTACTCTTCCTCCGTGAGCGCGAGCTGGCCCGAGCCCGTCGAACGGGTCGCCGCCTACCTGCGGCAAGCAGGAGCGGAAGCGCGGCTCGAGGAGCTCGAGTCCGGCACCGCGACCGCCGCGGACGCGGCGCGCGCCGCGGGCTGCACGCTCGCCCAGATCGTCAAGTCGATGGTGCTCGTCTGCGACGACGGACGCACCGTCGTCGCGCTCGTCCCCGGTGACCGGCGCGCGGACCTCGACAAGATCGCGCGCGCCGCCGACGCGGTCGAGACGCGCATCGCCCGTGCCGCCGAGGTCCGGGAGGCGACCGGCTTCGACCCGGGCGGCGTCGCGCCGTTCCCCCTCGCGAACGTCGAGCGCGTCCTGATCGACCAGACGCTGCTCGCCCACGAGACGGTCTGGGTCGGCGCCGGCTCCCACACGCACCTCGCAGCCTTGAACCCAGCCGTCCTCGCCCGGCTCGCCCGCGCCCGCCCGATCGACGCCGTCCAGGACTCCATCTACCCTTCCGCCCGAGAGGAGACTCACTGATGCGCGAGACCGAGACGATCTGGATGAACGGCGAGTTCGTCGACTGGCACGACGCGAAGGTGCACGTCGGCGTCCACGGCCTCCACTACGGCACGGGCGTCTTCGAGGGCGTCC
This sequence comes from Gaiellaceae bacterium, assembly GCA_035514455.1. Classification (GTDB taxonomy): domain Bacteria; phylum Actinomycetota; class Thermoleophilia; order Gaiellales; family Gaiellaceae; genus Gaiellasilicea. Next base: position 27,526 of record DATKBA010000049.1, read on the forward strand.
GCTGCTACGAGACTCCCGACGGGCCGGCCGTGTTCCGGCTCCGCGAGCACCTGCAGCGGCTGGAGAACTCCGCCCGCCTGCTCTACATGGAGCTCCCGTACTCGACCGACGAGATCCGCACGGCGACGCACGAGCTGATCGGCCGCAACGGCCTGCCCGAGTGCTACGTGCGCCCGTTCGCGTTCTACGGCTACGGCGAGCTCGGCGTGCACACGAAGGGCAACCCGGTCGAGGTCGTGATCATGAGCTGGCCGTGGGCGAACTACCTCGGCGACGAGAACGCCGCCACCGGGATCCGCGCCAAGATCTCCTCCTGGAAGCGCATCGGCCCGAACACGATCCCGCACGTGGCGAAGGCGACGGGGATCTACCTCAACTCGATGCTCGCGGTGCACGAGGCGCAGCGCGCCGGCTACGACGAGGCGATCCTCCTCACCGACGAGGGCTTCGTCGCCGACGGCTCGGGCGAGAACGTGTTCGTCGTCAAGGACGGCCGGATCTGGACGCCGCCGCTGTCCACCTCGATCCTGCCCGGGATCACGCGCGACAGCGTGATCCAGATCGCGCATGACCTCGGCTACGTCGTCGAGGAGGCGAACGTCGTCCGCTCCGACCTCTACCTCGCCGACGAGATCTTCATGACCGGCACGGCCGCGGAGGTGACGCCGGTCCGCTCCGTCGACGATCACGAGGTAGGCGTGGGGCCCGTCACGCTCGAGCTGCAGAAGGCCTATCTCGACACGGTGCGCGGCAGGAGCGAGCGCTGGGCGCACTGGCTCGACCGCGTCACGGTCGGCGACAAGGCCTCCGCCGAGGCGTGAGCACGGGCACGCGCGCGATCCCCCTCTCGTCGCCGTACGTCGACGAGCGGGAGGAGGAGCTCGTCCTCGAGGTGCTCCGCTCGGGGCGGCTCTCGCTCGGCCCGGCGATCGACCGCTTCGAGGAGCTCTTCGCCGAGAAGGTCGGCGCGCCCTACGCGGCCGCCGTCTCGTCCGGGACGAGCGGCCTCCACCTGCTCTCGGTGCTCGCCGGCTTCGGGGAGGGCGACGAGGTGATCACCTCCCCGTACTCGTTCGTCGCGTCCGCCAACTGCTTCGTCTACGAGGGCGCGACGCCCGTGTTCGCGGACATCGACGGGCGGACGCTGAACCTCGACCCGGCGGCAGTCGAGGCCGCGATCACGCCGCGCACGAGGGGGATCGTCGCCGTCGACATCTTCGGCTACCCCTGCGAGCTCGATCCGCTGCGCGACCTGTGCGCGAAGCACGGCCTCGTCCTGATCCAGGACGCCTGCGAGGCGCTCGGCGCCGAGTACAGAGGAGAGCCGGTCGGCTCGCACGGCGCCGACGCGGTCTTCGCCTTCTACCCGAACAAGCAGATCACGACCGGCGAGGGCGGGATCGTGACGACGCACGACGAGGAGACCTGGCGGCAGCTCGTCAGCCTGCGCAACCAGGGCCGCGCCGACGGGGGCGGCTGGCTCGAGCATGCGCGCCTCGGCTTCAACTACCGGATCGACGACGTCCGCGCCGCACTCGGGATCGGCCAGCTCGAGAAGCTCGACAGGATCCTCGCGCTGCGGCAGGCGGCGGCGGCGCGATACGGCGAGCTGCTCGGCGCCGTCGACGGGCTCGACGTGCCGCTCGCCGACGACGCCGACCACGTCCGCTCCTGGTTCGTCTACGTGGTCACGCTCGCCCGCGGCACCGACCGCGAGCGCGTGATCGCCGAGCTCGAGCGGCAGGGGATCGCGAGCTCGCGCTATCTCCCGTCGATCCACCTGCAGGCGTACATGCGCGAGCGGTACGGCTTCGCCGAAGGGCTCTGCCCGGTCTCCGAGAACCTCTCGCAGCGCACGCTCGCGCTCCCGTTCTACACCGCGATCGAGCCGGAGGACCAGGAACGCGTCGCCGAGGCCCTGGCGGCGGCGCTCGCCTGAGATACTGCCCCCGTGGAGGGGCGGATGGTCTTCCTCGGCTTCGGCAAGTGGGCGCGTGCGGACCGGATCTACGCGCTGCAGCCGATCACGGGCGACGACCGCGGCGGCGGGCAGCGGACGCTCGTCTGGGTCGAGGGCGTCGCCGACCCGATCATCGCGTCCCGCACGGAGCGGACGATCCTGCACGAAATGGGCCAGGACGCGTCCGCCGGCTCGCCGCTCCTCGACGAGGCGCTCTCGCTCGCAGAGCGGCTCGCGGAGGACGCCGCCAGCGGCCGCGTCGACCTCGCCGACCTCGGCCGGCGCGCCCGCAAGCTGCTCGAGTCGTCCAGTCAGGCCGGAGAGGGCGCCCAACTCTTCTAGCGTGCTTACCGGGATCCACACGCTGATCTACTCGGACGATCCGGAGGCGACGCGTGCGTTCCTCCGCGACGTGCTCGAGTGGCCGCATGCAGAGTGGGAGCCGGGCTGGCTGATGTTCAAGACCGGCCCGAGCGAGCTGGGAGTCCACCCGACGTCGGGGACGCACGAAGGCAGGGAGTACTCGTACCCGCTCCACCACTCGATCTCCCTGATGTGCGACGACGTCGAGGCCGCCGTGGCGGCGCTTGCAGACAGGGGCGCGACGTTCTCCGGCGGGATCCAGGACTTCGGCTTCGGGCTCGGGATCATGCTCGATGTGCCCGGGGCGGGCGACGTCCTGCTCTACCAGCCGAAGCATCCCACCGCGTACGACCTCTGAAGCGCGCATTCTTCGCCCGCAGCGTCCACGAGGTCGCGCCGGACCTGATCGGCGCGACGCTGCTCGTCGACGGCGTCGGCGGCACGATCGTCGAGGTCGAGGCCTACGACGCGCAGGATCCGGCCGCGCACGGCTTTCGCGGCCGCACGCCGCGGAACGCGTCCATGTTCGGCCCGCCCGGGCACGCGTACGTCTACCGCTCCTACGGGCTCCATTGGTGCCTGAACCTCGTCTGCGAGGACGAGGGGAGCGCGGCGGCGGTGCTGATCCGGGCTCTCGAGCCGGTGCACGGGATCGAGGCGATGCGCGAGCGGCGCGGACTGGACGACGAGAGGCTTCTCTGCGCGGGACCCGGCCGGCTCTGCGAGGCGCTCGGGGTGACTCGGGACCACGACGGTCTCCCGCTCGACCGGCCGCCGTTCGAGCTCCGCCCGGCACCGCTCGGGGTCGACGTGATCGTCGGGCCACGGATCGGGATCAGTGTCGCCACCGAGCTGCCGTGGCGCTACGCCGCCGCGCGGTCGCGCTTCCTCAGCCGGCCGATGCGACGGCCCTAGCGCGCGCGACCACGATCTCGACCGCGACGCCCGGCGCCGCCGCTAGCCCGGGACGCGGCTTCTGCGAGAGCACGGTGCCCGGCTCGCCGTCGCCCCAGGTGATCCGCGGCTCGAGCTTCAGCTTCTTCAGCCGCAGCCGGGCGTCCTCGACGTCTCGGCCGACGAGGTTCGGGATCACGCCCTGCGTCGCCTTCGAGACGACGAGGATGATCTCGTCGTAGGACGAGCGGTAGCCGCGCTTGGGCAGCTGGTCGACCACGACGCCGACCCGCTGGAGCGGCTCGGCGGGCTTGTAGATCAGCTTCGGCGTCAGCGGCTGCGCCTCGACCCGGATCTGCGCGTCGGCGGCGGTGAGACTGCGGACGTCCGGCACCTCGACCTCGTTCTCCAGGCAGCCCGCCTCCCTGCTCGGCCCCGCGCCGGCGAAGTAGACGACCTCCTGGCGCGAGCGGCAGAGCCCGTTGTCGAGCAGCAACCGGTCGCCGCGCCGCGTGACGAGCTTCGGCGCGGCATAGGGGAGCGTCGGGTAGGGGAACTGCTGCACCTCGGCGCCCGCGAGAGCCTTCTCCACGAACGACTTCCAGATCAGCGCCGGGAACGTGCCGCCGCTGACGGACTCGCCCTGGAACTCGGTCAGCATCGGCTTCAGCGTCGTCGGGTAGCCGACCCAGACGGCGACGGCGAGCTGCGGCGTGTACCCGACGAACCAGGCGTCGCCGTAGTTCTCCGTCGTGCCCGTCTTGCCGGCCACGGGTCGGTTCGGCAGCCACGCGCGCTTGCCCGTGCCGAACCGCACCGCCTGCTGCAGGATCGTGTTCACGATTCCCGCCTGCGTGGAGGAGAGAGCCTCGACGGCCGTCGGCGCGTTGAAGCGCTTGCGGCCGGGCTCGGTAACCTCCTCGATCACCCGCGGCCGGTTGCCGAGCATCGCCCCGTCCACGCGGACGCCGTTGTGCGCGAGCGTGGCGTAGGCGCGCGCGAGCTCGAGCGGGTTGACCGCCTCGGTGCCGAGCCCGATCGAGTAGACGCCGTCGAGGGTGCTGCGGATGCCGAGCCGAGCCGCGGTCGCCGCGACGTTCTTCGCCCCGACGAGGTGGGTCAGCTGAGCGTAGACGACGTTGTCCGACTCGATCGTCGCCGTCTCCAGGTCGACCGAGCCGAAGTAGGCCTTGTTGTAGTTCGCGGGCGACCAGAGCCTGTCGCCGAGGTTGATCGCGATGGGCTTCGAGTCGAAGCGGGTCGCCGGCGAGATCCCCTGGCGCAGTGCCGCAGCGAGCACGAACGGCTTGAACGCCGAGCCCGGCTGGCGCACTCCCTGGACGGCGAGGTTGAACTGGCTCTTGCGGTAGTTGTTGCCGCCGATCATCGCCTTGACCGCTCCGTCGCGCGGGTCGATCGCGACGAGCGCCGCCGACGGTCCCTCGGCGTCGGTCAGCCACTTCGAGATCGCGTCGCGGGCGGCCTGCTGCAGCTCGAGGTCGATCGTCGTCCGCACCTTGAGGCCTCCGCCGAAGACCTCGGACGAGCCGTAGACGTCGATCAGCTGCTGCTTGACGTAGTTGACGAAGTGCTGCGCAGGCCCCTCGGTGCCGCCGAGCCGCACGTCGTCGGGGTCGGGGAGCGGCGTCAGGTTCGCCTCGCCGTACTGGATGGGCGTGATCTTCGACTCCTCGAGCATCGCGCGGAGGACGGCGCGGCGGCGGGCCTTCGCCGCGTCGGGGTTCACGACCGGGTCGTAGCGGCTCGGGTCGGCGGGGATGCCCGCGAGCAGGGCGGCCTCGGCGATCGTCAGGTCCTTCGCGCCGTGCCCGAAGTAGACGAGCGAGGCCTGCTGGATGCCGTAGGCGCCGTTCGCGAAGTAGATCGTGTTCAGGTACTCCTGCAGGATCTTCTGCTTCGACCAGCCTCCCGGCCGCTCGAGCTGCCACGCATAGGCCGCCTCCCGCACCTTGCGCGCGATCGTCTTCTGGTCGCGGTCGAGCGCGTTCTTGACGAACTGCTGGGTGATCGTCGAGCCGCCCTCGACAACCTTCTTGTGCCGGATGTCGGCGACGAGCGCGCGCCCGATCCCGCGCAGGTCGATCCCGTCGTGCTCCCAGAAGCGCCGGTCCTCGATCGCGACGATCGCGTGCCGCATGGGCGCCGCGATGTCGTCGTACGCGACCAGCGTGCGCGCCTCGGACCCGCGCAGCACCGCGAGGATGCGCTTGCCGGTCGAGTCGTAGATGTAGCCGTTCACCTGCCGGTTTACCTGGCGCTGCGGGTCGAGCTTGCCGGAGTCGATCTCGCTCGCGACCGCGCGGACGAGGCCGAAGCTGAACGCCACGGACCCCAGCAGCCCGAGGGCGGTGAGGAGCGCGAGGAGGCGGAGCCTGCGGATCCGGCGACGCCGAGGCCTGGCCGGTGGGTTCTTGCTGAACGGCCGCAAGAAGCTGATTCTAGCGCCGAAAGCCGGCTACGCGGCCGCGGCGATGACGGCGAGGACGTCCTCGCCGTAGCGCTCGAGCTTCGTCGGGCCGAAGCCCTTGACCGCGGCGAGGTCCTGTTCGGAGGTCGGCTTCGCGGTCGCGAGCTCGCGCAGCGTCGCGTCGTGGAGGACGACGTACGCGGGCACCTCGTCCACGCGCGCCCGCTCCAGACGCCAGGCCCGCAGGCGCTCGAAGAGGCCCTCGTCGGCCGGCCCGGCGGCCGCGGCGCTGCCGATCCGGGGCAGGTCCGCGCCCGGCACGGCGCGGAGGAGCCGGAAGCCGTCGTCGCTCTCGAACGGGTCCAGCGCGCCGGCGGTCTCGAGCAGCTGGATCCAGCGCTTGACGTCGGCCTGGGTGGCGGCGGCGAGCAGGCCGAAGTGGGGCGAGCGCTGGGCCGACCTCGGTGCGGTCATCGAGCCGTGCAGCATCGCCGCGAGGCCGCTGCGGCCGAGCGGCCAGCGCAGGTCGAGCACGGCGCGGTGGATCGCCGCGGCGACGTCGTCCGGCAGCGGTGCGACCGATCGCGGCGCCTCGGCCGGGGCGGCGAGCGGCGAGCAGACGTCGCACATGCCGCAGTCCTCTGCCAGCGTCTCGCCGAAGTGCTCGGCCACCTGCCGGTGCCGGCACCTGCGGGCGGACGCAAAGTCGATCAGCCGGTCCGCGCGCGCGAGCGCCTCCTGCTCGTAGCGGGCGAGCAGGGCGTCGATGCGGGCGGCGGCGTCGGCCGGGGGGTCGGCCACCTCGAACTGCATCGCGCGGCCGGCGTCGAAGCCGCGACGGACGAGCCCGACCTGCTCGAGCATGCCGACGAGCACGCGCGGGTCGGGATCCGAGCCGAGCTCTTCCGGGAGCGCCTCGGAGCGGCCGCGCAGGCGCGCGTAGACGGAGCGGAGGTCGTCGACCGTGGGGATGTCCGACTGGGCGAAGCGGCGCAGCTGGCTCGCGTCCGAGCGGCTGGCGAGCAGGAGCGTGTCCGAGGCGCGGCCGTCACGCCCGGCGCGGCCGACCATCTGCACGTAGCTCTCGAGCGACTCGGGGTAGTTGTAGAGCGCGACGAGGCGGATGTCGGGCTTGTCGATCCCCATCCCGAACGCGGTCGTCGCGACGACGGTCTGGACGCGGCCCTCGATGAACGCCTCCTGCGCGGCCGAGCGCTCCTCGGGCTCGAGGCCGGCGTGGTAGTGGAGGGCGGCCAGGTCGTGGACCCGCAGCGTCCGGGCGACCTCCTCGCAACTGCGGCGTGAGCGCGCGTAGACGATCGCGGACGCGCCGCGCAACTCCCGCAGGCGGCGCACGAGCACGCGCAGCCGGTCCTGCTGCCCGTCCACGATCTCGACGTCGTAGCGCAGGTTCGGCCGGACGACGCTCGTGCGGACGACCTCGGGCTCGCGGCCGAGCGCGGTCGCGATCTCGCGCTCGGTCGCCGGCGTCGCCGTCGCGGTCATGCCGAGGATCGCCGGGCGCCCGAGCTCGTCGAGCGCGCGGCGGATGAAGAGGTAGTCGGGCCGGAAGTCGTGGCCCCACATGCTCACGCAGTGCACCTCGTCGATCACGACCAGTCCGATGTCGATCCCGGCGATCGCGTCGAGGAAGTGGCGCTGCCGCAGCCGCTCCGGGGCGACGTAGAGCAGCCGGTAGCGGCCGTCGGCGGCGGCGCGCAGCCGGGCTGCGGCCTCGTCCGGATCGAGCGAGGAGTTGATCAGCGTCGCCTGCGCCGCGACCTCGGGCGGCAGCTTGTCGACCTGATCCTTCATCAGCGCGATCAGCGGGCTGAGTACGAGCGTCGGCGTCGGCCGCAGCATCGCCGCGAGCTGGTAGGTGAGCGACTTGCCCGAGCCGGTCGGCATCAGCGCGAGCGTGTCGCGCCCCTCGACGGCCGCCTGGACCACGCGCTCCTGCCCGGGGCGGAAGTCCTCGAATCCGAACAGGCGGCGCAGCGCGGGCTTGAGCTCGCTCACGCGAACGAGTGTACGGCGCGGGTCGGAACGCATCCGTCACGGGACCGTGACGGATCAGTGACCGTGCGGCGGCGCGTCCGGAGCGTGGTCATGCAACGCCGCCGGCGTGACCGCAGCCGCGAAGACGGCGATCATCGCGGCTGCGAGCAGCGTCACGACCCGATCCGTGGGGCGGGCCGGGCCGGCTCGCACGAGCCGCACGGCAAGCAGCAGGCCGGCCGCCTCGATCGCCTTCGTCATGCCGGCGACGGCGTCGAGGCCCTCGCCAGCGACGAGGTAGGCAGCGAGCAGCCCGGCGAGCAGGACGCCTGCGGCGGCGGCGGGCTCTCGCCCGGGCCGGAGCGCGAGCGTCCCCGCCGCCAGCGCCAGCAAGCCCGCCGCGACGTGGAACGAGGCGCCGTGCTCGGCCGCCAGCGCCAGATGGACTCCGGCGCTGGCGGCGAGCAGGCAGACGAGGAGAATCCGCGTCATCGTGCTCTCGGCACGAAGCCCTACGACCCGAACTGGTCGGGGCTCTGGGCGACGATGGCTCCGGAGAGGGCGTCGCCGGTCATGAACATGTGGTGGTAGGCCTCGCGGATCTGGGTGTAGGCGGTGGGGAAGTCGCCTGCCGCGTAGGTCTCGATTGCTTCGACGAGCTGGTTGACGTGGGCCTGGAGTGCGTCGGCGGCACCGCTCTGGGGGAGCTTGCCGTCGGTGGCGGTGTCGAGGAAGGTGGAGAACTCGGCCTGGTAGTTGGCGAGCTTGTTGCGGGCTGCTTCCTGGCCGGCGTCGTCACTCTTGGCGGTGGCGACGGTGTAGTCGACGAAGAAGCCGATGTGGTCGCGCCAGAGCTTGAGGAAGCTCTGCTTGGCCTCGTCGCCGTAGACGCTGCCGATCGCCTCGCCGAGGTCGACGGTGTTGGCGTCGAGGGCGTCGGCGATCGCCTGGAAGTCCTCGGAGCCGTCGAGCCCCTTCTGCATCGCGAACGTCGCGAGCAGGGCGTGCTCGGCGAGCAACCGGTCGAGCGTGATCCGCAGGTCGACGGCCGGGCTCTCGATCGAGATGCTCTCGCCGTTCGAGCCGGATTCGGTCTGGGTTGTCGGGGCGGCCGGTGCGGCCGTGTCGTCGTCGTTCCCGCCGCAGGCAACGAGGCCGAGCGGGACGAGGGTGAGAGCCGCTGTCAGCGCGGCAAGGGTTGAACGCTTCACGTGTTCGTCTCCTTCTGAGTCTGGATGTCGAGCCTGGTTCGGCCGACTTCCGGAGACGGTTCGGTCCTACGTGGACGAGGTCGTGAAGAGCGGCGTTCCGGTGGGCAGCTCGACGCCGCCCTCGGGCTCGAGCGTGACGGCGACGACGGCGTCCTCGGAGACGGGCCGCGTCAAGGGGAGCACGGTGCGCGTGCTTGCGCTCTCGAAGAGGCCGGCCGGGCTCGGCTTCCCGTCCTCGATCACCCAGATCTCGTACGTCTTGCCGGCGGGTGCCGCCTCGAGACCGGCGAGGATGAGCGCGGCCTTGCCGGTCGTGGAGACGACGAGCCGGCCGTCCGCGCCCGCGAGGCGGACCGAGCGGTGGTTCGGGTCGGCGAGAACGGCGATCGCCTCGCGGTCCCCGCCCGCCTGGCCGCGCAGGTCGTCGAGCTCTCCCGAGAGAGAGGAGGCCCAGATGCCGAGGCCGATCGCGGCTACTGCGGCTGCGGCCGCCGCGGAGGAGAGGGCTGGGACGGCGAGCCGGCGCCGGAGCGGGACTACGTTCGGCCGCTCCGCCCGCGCCTGCTCGAGGATCCGGGCGCGCAGCGACGGCGGCGGCTGGGGGCCGCCCGCCGCGCGGCCGAGCGAGGCGGAGACCCGCCAGAAGCCTTGGAGCTCGTCGCGGCACGGCTCGCACGTGGCGAGGTGGTCCTCGTAGCGCGCGCGGTCGTCCGCGTCGAGCGCGTCCAGCGCATAGCCGGCGGTCAGCTCGTGTAGGTCCATGCCGTCCTCTCCGTTCCCTCGTCGAGCAGCTCGCGCAGCCGGGTGAGCCCGGCGAACATTCTGCTCTTGATCGTGCCGATCGGCTGCCCCAGCCGCTCGGCGAGCTGGGACTGGGTGTACCCGCCGTAGTAGGCGAGCTCGATCGCCTCGCGCTGCTGGTCGGGCAGCTCGGCGAGCGCCGACTGCACGCGCTCGCGGTCGAGTCGCAGCCACGCGGCCTCCTCGGCCGACCCCTCGGTGGGCTCGGGTGCGCCCTCCAGCGGCTCGGTGCGGCGGCGCTGCTCGCGCCGGACGAGGTCGACGGCCCGGCGGTGGACGAGCGTCAGGATCCACGTCGACGCCTTCGCGCGCTCGGGGATGAAGGAGCCCGCGCTGCGCCAGAGCCCGAGGAACGCATCCTGGACGGCGTCCTCGGCCAGCGACTCGTCGCGGAGGACGCGGTAGGCGAGGCCGTACGCGATCCCGCCGACGCGGTCGTACAGCTCGGCCAGAGCCGTCTCGTCCGAGCGCGCGACGAGCGCGACGAGGGCCTCGTCGGAGAGGTGGGCGAGATCGCGGCCGCGCACGGTGGACGGGTGAGCGTATGCGAGCACACCTCCTGTTCGCGCGAGCCCCCGGTCCGGTTCGGCACCGCGCGAGATCGAACCGATCCCGGCCGGGCGGCGAAGCAGCCCCGTCCAACCAAAGACAGGAGTGTGGGAGATGAAGAAGGCAGCACTGGCGGCCGCCGCTCTCGGAGCAGTCACGATCTCAGCGCTGGGCGCTGCCCTCGTGGGCTCCGGCCCGAGCGCCGGCACCGCCTCGAGCCACCGTGAAGCGCCGCTGATCTCGGAGGATCCGAGCGCGGACAACACGGACCTGTACGCGTTCCGCAGCCCGGATCGTCCCAATTCGGTCACGATCATCTCGAACTGGATCCCAGGGGAGGATCCGGCGGCAGGCCCGAACTACTACACGTTCTCGCCGTCCGCCCGGTACAACATCTTCATCGACCGGAACGGCGATGCCAGGCCGGACATCACGTACCGGTTCCGCTTCCAGCGGACGGCCGGGCCGCTCTTCCTCGGCAACACCGTGCAGCGCTACACGGCGACCCGCACGGAGAACGGGAAGACGCGCGTGCTGGCGTGGGCGAAGACGCCTCCGAACAACATCGGCCCGCGCGCGACCCCGGATTACCGGCAGCTCGCGGCCAAGGAGGTCGTGAACGCGCGCGGCACCCGGGTGTTCGCGGGCCAGCGCGACGACGCGTTCTTCGGCGACATCGGTGCGATCTTCGACCTGCTCGCGTTCCGCAAGGGCACGGGGGCGAGCGGCGGCGGCCGGGACTTCTTCGCCGGCTACGCCGTCCACTCGATCGCGCTCCAGATCCCGATCGCGGAGCTGAAGGCGAAGAACTCGACGATCGGCGTCTGGTCGTCGACCGAGCGCCGCAACGTCACCGTCGCGGGCAAGGTCCGGAGCGGCTGGACGCAGGTGTCCCGGATCGGCAACCCGCTCGTCAACGAGGTCGTCGTGCCGACGCCCTTCAAGGACAAGTGGAACCGCTCCGCGCCCGTGAACGACAAGCAGTTCGCCGGCCCGGTGCTCACGCCGGTGCTCGCGAAGCTGATGAACCAGCTCTACAAGGTGAACGCGCCGGAGACGGACCGCGACGACCTCGTCGCCGTCTTCGGCACGGGCGTCACGGGCCTGAACTACACGGGCCCGACGGTCGCCGACATGCTGCGGCTGAACTACTCGATCCCGGTGACGCCGCCGGGGAAGCAGAACCGCCTCGGCGTGATCGCAGGCGACAGCGGCGGCTTCCCGAACGGCCGCCGGCTCGAGGACGACGTGATCGACATCGCGGAGCGCGTGATGGCCGGCTTCCTGAAGGGGAACAAGGTCGAGCTCGGCGACGGCGTCAACGCCGGCGACGTCCCGGCGCTGTCGTTCTTCCCCTACCAGGCCGACCCGGCAAGCGGGTTCGCGAACACGAAGGGGCTCCAGAAGCCCTAAGCGCACACGGCGGGGAGGACGCGATGCGCGTCCTCCCCGCCCACCACCAATGACGAGACTCCTCCTCATCCTCGCCGCCGCGGCCACCCTCCTCGTCGCCTCCCTCCTCGGCGGTGTCCTGCGCGAGGCGCGGGCCGACGCGCCGCGTACCCTCGAGTCGGCGCAGCTTGCAAAGCGCGGCCTCGAGCTCCAGGAGCGCGCCCGGCGGAGCAGCGACCCGGCGCTCTACGCGGCGGCCGAGACTGCGCTGCGCGAGGCCCTCCGCCTCGACGAGGACAACGCGGCCGCCGTGCGCGGGCTTGCTGCGCTGGCCGGCTCGCGGCACCGCTTCCACGAGATGCTGACGCTCGCCCGTCGCGCGCTCGCGCTCGAGCCGGAGTCGGCCGACGTCCACGGTCTCCTCGGCGACGCGCTGCTTGAGCTCGGCCGCTACCGCGAGGCGTTTGCCGCGTTCGACCGCCTGGCGGCCCTGAAGCCCAACGTGAGCGCCTACGCGCGGGTGTCGTACGCCCGAGAACTGCGGGGCGACCTCGCCGGCGCGCTCAAGGCAATCGAGCTGGCGATCGACTCGGCCGCGCCGGGCGAGCCGTCCGCGCTGATGCGGACGCTGGCGGGGAACCTCCTGCTCGCCGACCGGCGGCTCGAGGACGCCTCGACGCGCTACCGCGAGGCGCTCGCGTTCGTGCCCGGCTATGCGCCGGCGCTCTCCGGGCTCGGCGACGTCGCCGCGGCGAGGGGGAAGCACGGGACCGCCTTGTCGCTCTACCGCCGCGCGGCCGACGGCTCCGCCGCGCCCGAGTTCGCGGCGACGCTCGGCGACGCGCTCGACCTCCTCGGCCGCCCGGCCGACGCGGCCCGGGCCTGGTCGCGAGCCGAGGCGCTGGAGGCGCAATTCGCCCGGAACGGGGGCGACAACCGGCTCGAGACCGCGGAGTTCGACCTGAACCACGACCGCGATCTCGCGGGCGCTCTGGGCCGCGCCCGGGCGGGGCGCGCCGCGCGCCCGAGCGTCGAGGGCGACCACGTGCTCGCGTGGGCGCTGTACAGGAACGGCCGCTGCGCCGAGGCGCGCGCCGTCTCGCTGCGCTCGCTCCGCCTGGGCACGCTCGACGTCGACGGCTTCTACCACCACAGCCTGATCGAGAAGTGCCTCGGAAACGACGGCGCCGCCGCGGCGTATCTCGACCGCGTGCGAGCGCTGAAGCCGTGGTACCCGGACACGGCGCGCCCGTAGGCGAGTAGATTCGGCCGGTGGAGCCGGTCTGCGTCGCCGACTACGAGCGCCTCGCCGCCGAGCGGCTCGAGCCCGGGGCGGTCGGCTACTACGCCGGCGGCTCCGGGGACGAGCTCGCGCTCGCCGGCAACGTCGAGGCCTGGCGGGCGCTGCGGCTGCGCCCGCGCGTGCTCGTCGACGTCGCCGAGGTCACGACCGCGACCACCGTGCTCGGGACGCCCGTCTCGATGCCGCTGCTCGTCGCGCCGACTGCGATCCAGCGGCTCGCGCACGCGGACGGCGAGCCGGGGATGGCGCGGGCGGCCGCGGCCGCGGGGACGATCATGTGCGTCTCGACGCTCGCCACGGCGACACCGGCCGAGGTGGCCGCCGCCGCGCCGGGCGCGCCGCGCTGGGTCCAGCTCTCCGTCTTCCGCGACCGCGGTGTCACCCGCTCTCTCGTCGAGCAGGCGCTCGAGGCGGGGTTCGGCGCGATCGTGCTCACCGTGGACGCGCCGCGGCTCGGCCGCCGCGAGCGCGACTTCCGCACCGGCTTTCGCGTCCCGGCGGACATCGTCGTCCCGAGCGTGGCGGCGCTCGGCGGCTGGGAGGGCGCGACGCCGCTCGAGCTGCTGGGCACGATCGACCCGTCGCTCACGTGGCGCGACCTGGAGGAGCTGCGCACCCTCTCGTCGCTGCCGCTTGTGCTGAAGGGGATCCAGACAGCCGAGGACGCCGCGCTCGCGTGCGAGCACGAAGTCGACGCGATCGTCGTCTCCAACCACGGCGGCCGCCAGCTCGATTCCGTCGCGCCGACCGCAGATCTGCTGCCGGAGGTCGTGGAGGCCGTCGCGGGCCGGCTGGAGGTCTACGTCGACGGCGGCATCCGCCGCGGCTCGGACGCCGTCAAGGCGCTCGCTCTCGGCGCCCGCGCCACGCTCGCGGGCCGCGCGCCGCTCTGGGGGCTCGCCTGCGACGGCGAGGCGGGCGCGCGCCGCGTGCTCGAGCTCCTGCGGGACGAGGTCGAGCTGGCGCTCGCGCTCTGCGGCTGCATGTCGCCGGAGGAGGTGTCCGGGTCGCACCTCACTAGAATCGGCGGCCCGTGATCGAGACACTCACCCGTAACGCCGTCGACGTCCTGCCCGAGGGCGGCCTCGAGGAGAAGTTGAAGCTCGGCCGGCCGCTGCGGGTGAAGCTCGGCATCGACGTCACCTCCCCCGACATCCACGTCGGTCGCGGCATCCCGCTCCAGCGGATGCGGGCGTTCCAGGATGCGGGTCACGTCGGCGTCCTGATCGTCGGCGACTACACGACGCGGATCGGCGACCCGTCGGGCCGCTCCGCGGAGCGGCCGATCCTCTCGGACGAGGAGATCGACGCCAACGCGCAGACCTACATGGAGCAGGCGATGCAGATCCTCGACCGCGACCGCACCGAGGTCCGCCTGAACAGCGAGTGGCTCGCGGGGCTGACCTTCGCGGACGTCATCCGGCTCACCCGCACGACGACCGTCGCCCAGATCCTCGAGCGGGACGACTTCGCCAATCGGATGACGGCGCAGGAGCCGATCTCGGTCTCCGAGCTCCTCTACCCCCTGATGCAGGCGTACGACTCGGTCGCGATCGAGGCCGACGTCGAGCTCGGCGGCACCGACCAGCTCTACAACCTGCTCGCTGGCCGGACGGTGATGCAGGCCTACGGGCTCGAGCCCCAGGTCGTCCTGACGACACCGCTCCTCGTCTCCTGGGACGGCGAGAAGATGAGCTCCTCGCTGGGCAACAACATCCCGCTGACGGCGCCGCCGGAGGAGCAGTTCGGGCGGACGATGCGGATCCCAGACTCCCAGCTCGAGGAGTGGTACCGGCTCGTGGTGGAGCGGGACGTGCCGGTGGGCGACCCGATGGAGGCGAAACTCGCCCTCGCGCGGGCGATCGTGACGCGCTCGCACGGGGAGGACGCGGCCCGCGAGGCGGAGGCGTACTTCACCCGCGTCGTCCGGGAGGGACAGGCGCCCGACGAGGTGTCCGACGCGCCGCTTCCCGCGGGTGATCCGGTGCACCTGCCGGCCCTGCTGGCCGCCGTGTTCGGCCTCTCCACGAGTGAGGCGCGCCGGTTGATCGGCCAGGGGGGCGTCAAGGTCGACGGCGCCGTCGTCACGGAGCTCGACGTGCCGCGTGCGGGGCTCTCCGGCGCCACCGTGCAGGCGGGCAAGCGCCGCTTCGCTCGCATGCGTGAAACCGCTTGACAGAGCGGTTGTCTTTGCTACTGTTCCTCGGCCGCCCGAAAGGGTCGGCGTAGCAAAGTCCCCGTCCTCGACAACCGGAGTGTCTCCAGGCCTCGATCGGATACGATCAGCACCGCAGCTTTGGAGGCCTCTGGCGCGAGTCGGAGGCTTTTTTACGCCGCCACCCTCAAGGGGCACTGGTCTTTGAAAACTCAACAGCGTGCGTTACGTCGAGACCTCATGGTCTCGCGGGCTTAGGCCTGTGAGTCGTATGAGGCTCTAACCTCGTCACCTCCTCGGACCGGCTTGCCGGCTCCGGGCAGGAGACACTTTGAGCTCAAGCTCGAAGAGAAGCTTGCTCCGCTTGCGGAGCAAACACATCTTCACGGAGAGTTTGATCCTGGCTCAGGACGAACGCTGGCGGCGCGCTTAACACATGCAAGTCGAGCGAGAACCAGTCCTTCGGGACTGGGGACAGCGGCGAACGGGTGAGTAACACGTGGGTAATCTGCCCTCGATTCT
>DATKBA010000050.1:0-5085 GCA_035514455.1 Gaiellaceae bacterium
CGCAGCCATCCTCGCGGCCGCGCTCGCGCTCGACTGGGGGATCCGCGGCGTCTGGGCCGCCCTCGTCGTCCTCATCCTCGTCCGGCTCACGCTCATGATGGCGCGGTTCCGCCGCGGCCGCTGGCTCGTCACCGGGTGGGCGGGAGCCGTGTTCAGGCTTGTTCGCGTGTGCCGTCGACCGTAGGCTCTCCACGTGGCCATCTGCTCGAATTGCGCCGCACAGAACCGGGACGAGGCGAAGTTCTGCGGTGAGTGCGGGGCGGCGCTCGGCAGCACGTGTCCCTCGTGCGGCGCCGCGAACGAGCCCGGCCGCAAGTTCTGCGACCAGTGCGGCACGCTGCTCGCCGCGGCGGCTTCCAGCGCTCCCGGTTTGCCGGCTGCCTCCGCTCCCGCGGAGGCGCCCGCCGCGGAGCGGCGCCTCGTGTCGGTGCTCTTCGCCGACCTCGTCGGCTTCACGACGCTCTCCGAGTCGCGCGACGCGGAGGAGGTGCGCGAGCTCCTCTCTCGCTACTTCGACACCTGCCGGCGGCTCGTCGAGCTCTACGGCGGCACGGTGGAGAAGTTCATCGGCGACGCCGTCATGGCCGTGTGGGGGACGCCGGTCGCGACGGAGGACGACGTCGAGCGGGCGGTGCGCGCCGCGCTCGACCTCGTCGCCGCCGTGTCCGCGCTCGGGCAGGAGCTCGGCGCGGAGAACCTGCGCGCGCGTGCGGGCGTCCTGACCGGCGAGGCCGCAGTCAATCCCGCCGCGGTCGGCCAGGGAATGGTCGCCGGCGACCTCGTGAACACGGCCTCGCGCGTGCAGTCGGTGGCCGACCCCGGCAGCGTGTTCGTCGGCGACGCGACGCGCCGGGCGTCTCAGCAGGCGATCGTGTACGAGCCGGCCGGAGCGTTCCAGCTCAAGGGCAAGGAGGGCGAGACGGAGCTCTGGCGCGCCGTGCGCGTCGTGTCGGGCCGGGGTGGCGAGTTGCGCTCGCACGGTCTCGAGGCTCCCTTCGTCGGGCGCGAGCGGGAGCTCCGCCAGATCAAGGAGCTCTTCCACATCTGCGCGGACGAGAAGCGCGCGCAGCTCGTCTCCGTCACCGGCATCGCCGGGATCGGCAAGTCACGCCTCTCCTGGGAGTTCTACAAGTACTTCGACGGGATCGTCGACACCGTGTACTGGCACCGCGGCCGCTGCCTCGCGTACGGCGAGGGCGTGACGTACTGGGCGCTCGCGGACATGGTGCGGATGCGCTGCCGCATCGCGGAGGACGAGGAGCACGAAGCCGCGCTGGGAAAGCTGCGCGCGACGCTCGAGGAGCACATCCTCGACGCCGGCGAGCGCAGCTTCGTCGAGCCCAGGCTCGCGCAGCTCCTCGGGCTCGGCGGGGCGGAGCGGAGCGAGCGCGAGGACCTCTTCGCCGCGTGGCGGCTCTTCTTCGAGCGGCTGGCCGAGACATACGCGACCGTCCTCGCCTTCGAGGACATGCAATGGGCGGACGCGTCCCTGCTCGACTTCGTCGAGTACCTCCTCGAGTGGTCGCGCAACCACCCGCTGTTCGTGATCACGCTCGCTCGCCTGGAGCTCCAGGAGCGGCGCCCGAACTGGGGCGCGGGCCACCGGAACTTCACCTCGCTCTACCTCGAGCCGCTGTCCGAGTCGGCGATGGTGGAGCTGCTCCAGGGGCTCGTGCCGGGCCTGCCGGCGCAGCTGCAGGTGCAGGTGCTGGCGCGTGCCGAGGGCGTGCCGCTGTACGCGGTGGAGACGGTCCGGATGCTGCTCGACCGCGGCCTGCTCGTCGAGGAGGGCGCCGCGTACCGCGTCGTCGGCGAGGTCGAGTCGCTCGAGGTCCCGGAGACCCTGCACGCGCTCGTGGCCGCCAGGCTCGACGGCCTCTCCGCGGAGGAGCGACGGCTGCTCCAGGACGCGGCCGTCGTCGGGAAGACGTTCACGCCGCGCGCGCTCGAGGCGCTCACCGGGATCGGGCGGAGCGAGCTCGATCCGCTTCTCGCGAGCCTCGTCCGCAAGGAGCTCCTCGGCCTCCAGGCCGACCCGCGCTCGCCCGAGCACGGCCAGTACGGGTTCCTCCAGGACATCGTCCGCCACGTCGCCTACGAGACGCTCTCGCGGAAGGAGCGTCGCGCCAAGCACCTCGCGGCCGCCGAGCACCTGTCCGGCGCGCTCGCCGAGGAGGAGGTCGTGGAGGTCGTCGCGTCGCACCTGCTCGACGCGTACCGGCTCGATCCCGACGCCCCCGACGCGCGAGAGCTCCGGATGCGTGCGCACGCGGCGCTGCTCCGCGCGGGGGAGCGCGCCGCCGCGCTCGGTGCGGCGGCCGAGGCGCAGCGCTACCTCGAGCAGTCCGCCGAGCTCGCCGACGATCCGGGCGAGCAGGCCGCCTCGCTCATTCGGGCCGGTGAGATGGCGGCCCGAGTGGGCGAGCACGACCGCGCCGGTGCGCTTTTCGAGCGGGCGTTGAAACTCTACGAGCAGATCGGGGACACGCACGGCGCGGCGCGCGCGTCCAGCTGGTGCGCGCTCGTCGACCAGATCCAGGGCCGGGCGAGCCAGGCGATCGAGCGTATGGAGCGCGCGTACGAGGCGATCGCCGACGACGAGCCGGACGAGGATCTCGCACTGCTGCTCGTGCGGCTCGGAGGCGTCCAGAGCATGTCCGGAAAGCCCGATCTGGCGGCCGAGCGCATCGAGCGCGCTCTCGACATCGCGGAGGCGCTCCGGCTCACGGACACGCTCTGCCGCGGCTGGAATGCAAAGGCGATCATCCTCAGCCGGCAGCGGCCCGAAGAGGCGCGGGGGATCTTCCGGATGATCCTCGACACCGCGCTGGCGAACGAGCTGTACACGTACGCGGGCGTCGCCAACGTGAATCTCTCAGACCACGCCCTTCGTCGCGACCGCTACGAGGAGTCCCTCGGCCATCTGGAACAGGCTCTGGAGCACGTGCGGAGGATCGGCGACCGGAGCGGCGAGTGGTTCACGCTCGGCGAGATGAGCTTCGCCCTCACCATGCTCGGCCGCTGGGACGAGGCGCTCGCTCGGCACGGCGAGATTCCGGACGAGTACCTCGGAACCGATGTCTCCATGGTGAGCACCCTGTCGGGACCCCTCGAGCTGCACCTGCACCGAGGGGTGCTCGCCGATGCACGGGCGCTCATCGCGCGGTTCGACATGTCCCTGAACTCCGGGGACGTGCAGGCGGAAGGCTGCCACCACGCCGCCACCGCCGCGATCTGCCTCGCCGAGGGCAATCCGCGCGGAGCGCTTGCGGCGGCCGAGCGGGCGATGGAGAACCTCGACAACCTCGGCATCGGGTCCCAGGACGTCAAGCTCGGGTTCGTCCACGCGCTCGAGGCCGCGCTGGCGCTCGACGAGCGCGCGCGAGCGGCGGAGCTGCTCAAGACGATCGACAAGGAGCCGGTCGGCCTCCGTCCGCCGTTGCTGGCGGCGATGGCTCATCGCTTCCGCGCCCGGCTCGCCGGAGACGACCCGGGCGTCGACCGCGAGTTCACGGCCGCCGCGTCGGGGCTCCGGGAGCTGGGGCTTCCCTTCCACCTCGCCGGCGTCCAGCTCGAGCACGGGGAGTGGCTCCTCGCGCAGGGACGACCGGGCGACGCCGACGCGCTCTTCGACCAGGCGCAGGAGACGTTCGAGCGGCTCGAGGCACGTCCCTGGCTCGAGCGTCTCGCTCGTGCTCGAGCCGAGTCGTCCGCCGCGGAGGTGCCCGCGTAGGACGAGCTCCATGAACGTGCTCGGCGGCGACCTCGAGCCCTGCTCGTTCGACCCCGTCACCGGGTTCTTCCGCGACGGCTACTGCCGCACGGAGGGGCGCGACCCGGGGTTCCACGCGGTCTGCGCGGTCATGACGGAGGAGTTCCTCGCGTTCTCGAAGTCGGTGGGCAACGACCTCTCGACGCCGCGGCCGGAGTGGATGTTCCCGGGACTGCAGCCAGGGGACAGCTGGTGCGTCGTCGCCGCGCGCTGGCAAGAGGCGCTCGAGGCGGGCGTCGCGCCTCCGGTCGTGCTCGAGGCGACGCACGCGGCCGCGCTCGAGTTCTTCTCGCTCGCCGACCTCGAGGCGCACGCCTTCGAGGCGTGACGCCTCAGCGACGGCCGAGCCAGTTGGCCGTGACGGCGACCTCCTCGAAGCCGGCTCGCAGCAGGTTGCGGTACGAACTGGACGGACGGTCGTCGCGGAGCTCCCCCGTCTCGGTGGTGACGACGTCGCAGCCGAGCTCGCCGGCGACGCGGATCCGCTCGGCGAGCAGGAGGCTCTGCGCGCCTTTGCCGCGGTGCTCCGACAGGGTCGCCGCGAAGCTCAGGTACGCGGCGCCCTCCGACACGAGCATCCCCGCCGTCGAGACGGGCTCGTCCCCGTCGAGGGCGAGCCAGCAGCGCCAACCCGCCTCGGGTGCCCGCGCCAGCGCGGGGTCGAGCGTCTCCGGGAGGCCGAAGCCGATGCGGACGATGCGGGCGAAAGCGGCTGTCTGCTCTGGGGTCCGCACCTCCTCGAGCCGCAGCGGGCTCGGCCTGGTTTCCGGGACGTCGATCCCGCGCCGGAACGACATCCAGCCCCAGCCCGGCTCGAGCCCGCGCGCCTCGAGCCAGCGCGGGAGCTCCTCCGGCTCGGCCTCTGGTGCGACCGCGACGTAGAATGACGTGCCCGTGCCCAGCGCCTCGAGGACGGCATCGACGTCGTCCTCCGTCGCGGGGCGTGCGACGCCGAGCCCGACAACGCGGTTGAGCATCGGAATATCCGGCGCCTCCGGGTAGCGCATGACGACGGCGCCGCCGACGTCGAGCGCGACCGGGGCGAGACGCCGGGTGGCCTCGAGCGTGACACGCTCCTCGCGGGTCACGCCGCTGCTTCGCGTCGCTTCCGCCAGTAGCGCTCGATGCCGCGGAAGTGGTGCCAGTAGGGCGCCGCGCGGTCGTAGTCTTCCCCCAGCCCCGGGTCGACCTGCTCGACGTCGTAGCGCGCGGCGGCGACGAAGGTGCGCTCGTCCATCCCGTCTTCCACGCGCTCCGCCCAGCCGTTCAGGTTCTCGCGGAGGGCGTCGAGGTGTGCCTCGACGTCGTCGAAG
>DATKBA010000051.1:0-8323 GCA_035514455.1 Gaiellaceae bacterium
GGGCTCGTGTTGCTGCTGGCGGCGGCGGCGGTCGCGGTCGTCACGTTCCCGAGGCTCCCGTGAGGCTGCTCGCGCTCGCCGCCGCGGCGGCGCTGCTCGCGGGCTGCAGCGGCGGCGGAGGCGAGGACGCCGCCACGACGGTCCCGACGACGCCCGGAGCAAGTGACGATCCGTCACAAACCCTGACGGCCGAGCTGCCGGCCGCGCCCGCCCCGGACACGACCGGCTCGATCGCCGACGCGGTCGCGCGCGTCCTCCCCTCCGTCGTCAGCGTCCGCACGACGTCCTTCGGCGGCGGCGAGGGCGAGTCCTCCGGCGTCGTGCTCGACCGCGACGGCCTGATCGTCACGAACAACCACGTCGTCGAGGGCACGACCGGCATCTCGGTCTCGTTCAACGACGACCGCCACCCCGAGCCGCTCGAGGGGACGGTGATCGGCACCGCGCCGGAGCGCGACCTCGCCGTGATCCGCGTCGACGCTGACGACCTCGTCCCGATCGAGCTGGCGCGCTCGTCCGCGCTGCGGCTCGGCGACGCCGTGATCGCGATCGGCTTCCCGCTCGGCCTGGGCGGCCCCACGGTGACGTCCGGGATCGTCTCGGGGCTCGACCGCACGATCGACGGGCGGAACGGGAAGCTGACCGGCCTGCTCCAGACCGACGCCGCGATCAACCCCGGGAACTCGGGCGGGCCGCTCGTCGACCGCTCGGGTCGGCTCGTCGGGATCAACACCGCGGGCGTGCGCCAGGGAGAGGCGGAGAACATCGGCTTCGCGATCGCGATCGACGGCGCGCTGCCCGTGATCGAGCAGATCCGGCAGCAGACGCCGGCGACGCAGTCCTGGCTCGGGATCGCGTACGGCTCCGTCGACACCGACGCCGCCGCGGTCCAGCTCGGCCTCGACGCGTCGATCCGCGGCGCAGCGGTGACCGTCGTCTACCCGGGCGGGCCGGGCGAGGAGGCGGGCCTCGCCGTCGGCGACGTGATCACGGTCGCGGACGACGTGCCGATCGACTCGGCGGCCGATCTCTCGCGCCTGCTCGCCGAGCGCAGGCCCGGCGACGAGGTCGACCTGGAGCTGATCGACAGCCGCGGCCCGCGGCTCGTCGGCGTCGAGGTGGCCCGGAGGAGGCCCGGCGCGCTACCGTAGGGGCGTGCGCTTCGCCGCCTTCGTCGCCGCGCTGGCCGCAGCCGCCTCCGCCTTCGGGGCGATCGTCGTGCCGCGGCTCGCGGACGACTCCGTGCCGGCGTCGCTGCAGCCGCGGCCGCAGACGCTGATCCAGCAGAAGCTCGAGGACGACCGCTGCCGCGACCGGCACGAGCGGTTCCCGGCGCGCTTCCCGGGAACCTAGAGGCTCGATGTGGATTGGGAGTGCGTGCGGGGCGTGTCTGCACCAAGCAGCGCGGGCGACGCGGGGGGTATCAAGGCCGGTGGGCCTTGGTGCCGCCCGCGGCGGCCGCGATGGGCCGCGTGCAGGCGCGCATCCGTGCGTGCTCGCCAATTCGCATCGGGCCTCTAGCCCTCGAGCCGCGCGCGCAGGTCGTCCGGCACAGGCACGCTCTCGCCGAGCGCGTAGTCGTACGAGACGAGCACGCTCCTCGCCTCCGCGACGACGCGGTCGCCCGCCGCAATCACGTGCTCGAGGTCGAAGCTCTTCGAGCCGATCCGGGAGCAGCGCGTCCGCACCTCGACCTCTTCGCCCAGCCGCAGCTCGGAGCGGAAGTCGATCTCGACCCGCGCGAGGATGAACTGCGTCAGGCCCCCGAGCACGCCGATCCGCGACTCCTCGAGGTAGGTCGAGTAGACGGCGTTGTTGACGTGCCCCATCGCGTCGCAGTCGCGGAAGCGGACGCGTTCGCGGTGCACGTGCGGGAAGTCGGCCACGCCTGCTTCTACCACGCCGCGCCGGTACGCTCGGTGGATGGAGGCCGAGTGGTGGCGCGACGCGGTCTTCTACGAGATCTACGTCCGTAGCTTCAGCGACTCCGACGGCGACGGGCTCGGCGACCTTCCCGGGATCCGCTCGCGCCTGCCGTATCTGCGGGAGCTCGGCGTCGACGCGCTCTGGCTGACGCCGTTCTACCCCTCCCCGGACGCGGACCACGGCTACGACGTGGCGGACTACGCCGACGTCGACCCGCGCTTCGGCACGCTCGCGGACTTCGACGCGGTGGTCGCCGACGCGCACGCGCTCGGGATCCGCGTCACGGTCGACCTCGTCCCGAACCACACCTCCGACCGGCACCGCTGGTTCACCGAGCACCCGGACTACTACGTCTGGGCCGACCGGCCGAACAACTGGCCCTCGCACTTCGGGGGGCCTGCCTGGACGTTCGACGCGACGCGCGGCAAGTACTACCTCCACCTGTTCGCGCCCGAGCAGCCCGACCTCGACTGGCACAACCCGGCGGTCAAGGACGAGTTCGAGCCGATCCTCCGCTTCTGGCTCGACCGCGGCGTCGACGGGTTCCGGATCGACGTCGGCCACTCGCTCTACAAGCATCCGGAGCTCCCCGACGAGCCCGAGCCGTTCCCGCTCGAGACGCCCTTCTCGTCGGACTGGCGCCTCGCGGTCGACCAGCCCGAGGTGCACGGCCTCTACCGGGAGTGGCGCGTGCTCCTCGACTCCTACCCGGGCGAGCGGATGCTCGTCGGCGAGATCGTCTTCTCCGACCCGCGCCGGATCGCGGAGTACGTCCGCTCCGACGAGCTGCACCTCTCGTTCAACTTCGGGCTCCTGCACGAGGAGTGGCGCGCGGACCGGCTGCGAATGACGATCGACCGGACGCTGGCCGCGCTCGGCGAGGTCGGAGCGAGCTCGAGCTGGGTGCTCGAGAACCACGACGTGGCGCGGCTCGCGACACGGTACGGCTCGCTGCGCGGCGCCCGCGCCGGCGCTCTCCTGCTGCTCGCGCTCCCGGGCGCAGCCTTCCTCTACGCGGGGCAGGAGCTCGGCCTCGACGAGGTCGAGCTCCCGGACGAGGCGCGCCGGGATCCGATCTTCCTGCGCACGAACGGCGAGCGCCTCGGCCGGGACGGCTGCCGCGTGCCGCTGCCGTGGTCGGGCGACGCGCCGCCCTTCGGCTTCACGACGGGCGAGCCGTGGCTGCCTCAGCCCGCCGGGTGGAGCGGCTTCACCGTCGAGGCGCAGGCCGGGGACCCCGCCTCGACGCTCGCGCTCTACCGCGCCGCGCTCGCCGCCCGCCCCCGCGGCGGCGCGCTCGCATGGCGCGAGAGCCCGCCCGGGACGCTCGTCTTCGAGCGCGACGGCCTGCTCTGCCTCGTCAACGTCTCCGCGCCGTCGCTCGACCTGCCCGAGGGGGAGCTCGTGCTCGCGAGCGAGCCGGACGTCACGGCGGTGCTGCCGCCGGAGACCGCGGCCTGGCTGCGCCTCCCCGTGCCATCCTTGGGTCGTGGCCGATCCGCTCGACCGTGAGTCCGTCGCGCTCTACGGCCGCCCGCGCGCGGAGTTCACGGCGGCGCGGAACCTGCGCGCGAAGGAGCTGAAGCCGGACGACCCCGAGCTGGCCGCCGCGGTCGAGGCGTTGCCGAAGCCGACGGTCGCCGCCGCCGCGCTGAACGAGCTGGTGCGCGAGGATCCCTCCGAGATCCGCGCGCTCGTCCAGTCGGGGAAGCGGCTGCGCGAGGCCCAGGAGAAGGCGGTCGCGGGCAAGCAGGGGCCGAACCTGGCCGCGGCGATCGCCGAGCACCGCGCCGCGCTCGACCGCGTCAGGCGCGATCTCCAGCGTCGGAAGCTCTCCGGCGCCACGCTCGAGAAGGCGCTCAAGACGGTCCGGATCGCGTCGCTCGACCCGGAGACGCAACCGCTGCTCGGGCGCGGGACGCTGGCCGAGGACCTGACGGCGTCCGGGTTCGGCCTCGACCCGGGCCTCGTCGCCGCGCAGCCGAAGGGAGCGAAGCCGAAGCCGGCTCCGCCGAAGCCCGACCGCAAGGCGGAGGAGAAGCGGCGCCGCGAGGCGCAGTCGCGGCTGCGTGACGCGGAGGCGGCGCTCGAGGAGGCCGAGCAGCGGGCGAAGGCGGCGCAGCGTGACGTCGAGCGCGCCGCCGCCGAGGTCGAGCGCGCCCGGCGTCGCGCGGAGGAGCCGTGAGCGGAAGAGCCGGCGTTACCGGTGCGTTACAGCCGGTGAGGATGCTCGGAGGATCGAGGATCGGAATCCCGCTCACAGGAGGAGAACCGTGGCTCTGCAGCTAGGCGACACCGCGCCGGACTTCGAGGCCGAGACGACCGAGGGACGGATCAGCTTCCACGACTGGATCGGCGACTCGTGGGCCGTCCTCTTCTCGCACCCGAAGAACTTCACGCCGGTCTGCACGACCGAGCTCGGGTACATGGCGAAGATCAAGCCGGAGTTCGAGCGCAGGGACGTGAAGATCATCGGGCTCTCCGTCGACCCCGTCGACAGCCACGCCGGCTGGTCTGACGACATCGCGGAGACGCAGGGGCAGGCGCCCAACTACCCGATCATCGGCGATGCCGACTTCGGCGTCTCGAAGCTCTACGGGATGCTCCCCGCAAGCACCGAGGGAGACCCGGGCCGGCGCACGCCGGCGGACAACCAGACCGTGCGCAACGTGTTCGTGATCGGCCCCGACAAGAAGGTGAAGCTCGTCCTCGTCTACCCGATGACGACCGGGCGCAACTTCGACGAGGTGCTGCGCGTGATCGACTCGCTCCAGCTGACCGCGAAGCACAAGGTCGCGACGCCCGTGAACTGGCAGCAGGGCGACGACGTGATCATCGCCGGCTCGGTCTCGAACGAGGAGGCGAAGGAGACGTACCCGGACGGCTGGGAGGAGCCTCGCCCGTACATCCGGATCGTGCCGCAGCCTCGCTGACCCTGCCCGCACGCCGACGCGCACCGGAGGACGCGCGCAGCTTCACAACCCTTCGGACACGGTGGCGCGGCACCGTGACGGGACGCTCAGCCGTGGGGCTGCGCCAGACGTCGTGCCGAGAGCCGTGACGGACGCGCTCGCAGCCGTTGGCGATCACATGCTGCTCGAGCTCGCGAAGCGCGGTCACCCGTCGGTACATCGCCTTCGAGCCGGACGAGCAGGGATGGGTGCGCGCGACCATCGAGGAGCTGCCCGGCGTCATCACCTGCGCTCCCACACATGACGAGGCGCGCGAGCTCGTCCGCGACGCGCTCGACGAGTGGCTCAAAGCCCTGACCTCAGCAGAGCGCGCCACCATCGGCTCCGAGGCGACCCGCGAGACGCTCACGCTCAGCGTCGCCTGAACCGCCGAGCTGGCCGCTACACCTGCGCGACCGTGTCGCGCCGCAACTCCAGGCCAAGGTCAGGTTCTTGCATCCATGCAAACCTGACTATGAGGCGATGGACCTAACCGGACCGCTTTCAAACCCTCCGAGCAACCTGCGAGCCTTGCTGGCTGCGGTTTAGCTCCTCGTGATCGACGGCACTCTCGTGCTCCGCACACCCCCGACGGTGCGCGCACGCTGAAGAAGAAGCTTTCACCTGGTCGACCCGCGACCACATCTGGGGCTGGCCGCGTGACCGCGATAGATTCGCTCCGTGCGCGTGCTGGGCATTGCCTTCCTCGCCAGTGCCGGCGGCGACTTCCATCCGCTCGTCGCCGCAGCGGCAGGGCTGCGCGCGCGAGGTCACCACGTGCAGCTCTTCTGCGACCCCGAAGGAGCGCGCTTGGTCGTGGAGACCGGGATCGGCACCGTGGTGGACGAGGAGGGATGGGCCGCCGCCGCGCGAGTGGACGACGAGTTGAGGCCGCGGGTCCAGCAGGGCGCGCCGGAGGAGCGTACTCGGCTGGTCGCCGAGTGGCTCGATCGCCGTATGAACACGGTCCGCCCTGCGTTTGTCCAGGCGGTGAAGCAGGCGCGGCCGGACGTGCTCGTCTCGGCCACGCTCGCCGCTCCAATAGCTTGGAATGCCGCTGGCGAGACGGGCACGGCGTGGTGCGTCGTCAACTCGACGTACGACATGGCGAGGGCGCCCGAGACTCCGGTCGCCGAGTGGCTCGCGCGGGCTCTGCGCGCTGCGCCGCTCGTCCTGCACGCCACGGACGCCGTCTTCGACGACGGGGAGCCGGTTCCCGGGCGCGAGTACGTGGGACCGCTCTTTTGGGAGCCGAGCGCACCGGTTCCGTCCTATCTGCTCGAGGAAGGGCCTCCTTGGGCGCTCGTCAGCGTGAGCCTCGCGCCCCAGGGCGACATCGCTCTCGTCCCCGCTGCTCTGAAGGCGATCTCGGCGCTCGGACTCCGAGGCGTGGCGACGATCGGGGACAAGAACGATCCAGCGGCCGTCGGTCCGCTTCCCCCCGGGGCGCACCTTGAGAATTCGCTCTCGCACGCGGCCGTCCTCGAGCGCGCCGCCCTCCTCGTCAGCCACGCGGGACACGGGTCCGTGAGCAAGGCGCTCTGGTACGGCGTGCCCATGGTCCTCGTCCCATGGGGACGCGACCAGCCGGGGGTCGCCCTGCGCGCGGAGCGCCTCGGCGTGGCGCGCGTCGTCTCACCGAGTGACCTCGACGCGCTTCCCGACGCGATCGCGGACGTCCTGACGGACGAGCGGTATCGCACGAGTGCCGCGAGTCACGCGTCGCGCATTCGCAGCGGCGACCCGCTCACCCTAGCCTGCGACAGGATCGAAGCGTACGTCGCAACCGCTAGTCCGTGGTGATGGAATTCCCGCTCCATTCCTCGGAGGCGCTTCGCGCGTGTCCAGGAGGTGTCGGGATCCAGTAACTCCGTTGTCTTTTCGACAACGGGCGATGGAGCTAGGCGGGCTCGAACCGCCGACCTCCTGGGTGCGATCCAGGCGCTCTCCCAGCTGAGCTATAGCCCCTCGACGGCGAATTGTAGCGCGGCTACGGCGGCCGGGTGGCGACCGCGGGCTGGAGTGACTCGAGCCGGTCGATGCGGGCCATCTGCGGGAACAGGCGGGGCCAGAACAGGGCCGCGAGCACCGTCAGGGAGCCGCCGATCACGACCGCCGGGACGGCGCCGATCAGCGCCGCGGCCGCGCCCGACTCGAACGCGCCGAGCTCGTTCGAGGCGCTGATGAAGACCATCTCGACCGCGTTGACGCGGCCGCGCAGCATGTCCGGGGTCGCGAGCGCCGTGATCGTCGCGCGGATGTTCATGCTGATCATGTCCGCGAAGCCGCCGACGACGAGCGCGGCCATCGAAAGCGCGAACGAGCGCGAGAGCCCGAAGACGACCATGCTCGCGCCGAAGACGCCGACGACGATCAGGAGCTTGCGGCCGGCGAGGCCGCCGAGGGGCCTGCGCGTGAGCATGATCCCGGCCGCGAGCGCCCCGATCGCGGGCGCGCTCCGGAGCACGCCGAGCCCGACCGGCCCGACGTGGAGGATGTCGCGCGCGAACAGCGGCAGCAGAGCGACCGCGCCGCCGAAGAGGACGGCGACGAGGTCGAGCGAGATCGCGCCGAGCAGCACCGGCGTCCGGCGGACGAAGCGGAGGCCTGCGAGCAGCCCGACGAGCCGGCTGCCCGCGACCTCGGGCGCCTGCTCGATCGTCCGCGGGCGGATCGTGGCGACCGCCGCGATCGCGATCACGAAGAGGACGACGCCGCTGCCGTAGACGAGCTCCGGGTCGAGCGCGAAGAGGAGCCCGCCGATGGCGGGGCCTGACACGACCGTCCCCTGCCCGACGGTGGAGCGGATCGCGAGCGCGCTCGTGAGCAGCTCGCGGGGGACGAGCGTCGGCGGCATCGAGCGCGCAGCGGGGTTCCCGAGCGCCGCGGCGATCCCGCTCGCGAACGAGAGCGCGAGGAACGGCCAGAGCCTGCCCGCGCCGCTGAGGCTGACGAGGAGCAGCCCGACCGTGATCGCGGCGTCGATCGCGAGCGAGACGATGAAGACGAGCTTGCGCGAGAGCCGGTCGGCGAGCGCGCCGGCGGGGAGCGCCAGCAGCGGTAGGGGCAGGAACTCGGCCAGCCCGACGAGGCCGAGGTGCAGCGGGTTCCGGTCGATCGCGTACACCTGCCAGCCGACCGCCACCAGCACCATCTCGCGCCCGAAGCCCATCGCCACGAGCGCGCCGACGAGCCGCGCGTAGTCGCGCTCGCGCAGCGCCGCTGGCAGCCGCCGTCGCATCGGAGCGCGAGGGTATCCCTACGATGCGCCCGTGCGCGCGGTCGTGCTCGACTCCGAAGGTCGGCCCAGGCTCGGCGAGGCGACGGCGCCGGCCGGCGAGCGGATGCGCGTGCTCGCCTGCGGGCTCTGCGGCTCGGACGTCGAGAAGATCGGCCACGCGCCGGCCGGCACCGTGCTCGGCCACGAGGTCGTCGCGCGGCGGGCC
>DATKBA010000052.1:0-2866 GCA_035514455.1 Gaiellaceae bacterium
CCCAGCGTGCGTGCCGACGACGGCGCCGAGACTCGTCACCATCCGAACGTCGGCCTGCGGGCGCGTCGCGAGCACGAGCTGCCGCAGCTGCTCGACCGTCTCCTCCGCCTCGGCGTGCGCGATCCCGACCATCAGCCCGGGACCGTCGGTCGTGTCCTCCTCGAAGCGCTTGCGGAACTCCTCGAGCGCCTTCTGGCGCCCGCGGACGCGCGTCAGCGGCACGACCTCCCCCTCCTCGATCGTGAGGATCGGCTTGACCTTCATCAGGCTCCCGGCCAGCGCGCGCGCCCGCCCGATCCGGCCGCCCTTGGCGAGGAACTCGAGCGTGTCGACGGTGAAGAGAAGGCCTGCGTCGGCCTTGTAGCGCTCGGCGAGCGCCTCGACCTCCTCGTCGGTGGTGCCCTGCTCGAGCAGGTCCTGGATCGCGAGCGCCAGCATCCCGATCCCGACCGAGGCCGACTCCGTGTCGACGAGCCGGATCCGGTCTCCCTCGAGCTCGTCCGCGGCGATCGAGGCGCTCTGGAAGGTGCCGGACAGCTTCGACGAGATATGGAGCGAGTAGATCCGCTCGTAGTGGTCGAGCGCCCCGTAGGTGGAGAGGAAGTCCTGCGGGGTTGGCTGCGAGGTCGTCGGCAGCTCCTGCGCCGCCTTGAGGCGCTCGTAGAAGCCGTGCGGGTCGAGCTCGACGTAGTCGCGGAAGCTGCGCTCGCCGAAGAGGACGTAGAGCGGGACCACCCGCATGTTGGGGAAGCGGATCTGCGCGTCCGGGAAGTCGGCGGTCGAGTCGAGCACGAGCGCGGTGTTCTCGCGCGTCAGGTTCACAGCCGCGCCTCGCCGGCCTTGCGGATCGCGTCCACGATCTCCTCGAGCTGCTGGTCCTTGCGGAGGCAGTCGACGGCTCCCGCGGCCATCAGCGCGTCGAGCTCGCGCGGGCTCGCCGACGCCGTCAGGCAGACGACAGCCGCATCGGGGCAGTCGCGCCGGAGCGCGATCGTCGTCTCGACGCCGTCCATCCCGGGCAGCCTGAAGTCCATCACGACCACGTGCGGCCGGTGCTCGTGGCACGCGCCGACGGCCGCCGAGCCGTCCGAGACGGCCCCGACCACGTCGATCCCCTCCTGCAGCTCGAGCAGGAGGATGAGCGCCTGCCGGAACACGTCGTTGTCCTCGACGAGGAGGACGCGGATGGGCTGGAGGCCGCTCTCCACGGGGGGACCATATGCGCTACTCGGCCGAGAGGAGCAGCGGGTAGTGCGGCTGTCCGCCGGGCTGGACGTCGAGCTCGACGTCCGGGTGGGACTCCTGGACGCGGCGCAGGAAGTCGTCCAGGTCGGGCTCGTCCTCGCCGGTGAGGAGCGTCAGCACCTCGCGCCCGTCGCCGAGCAGGCGGTCGACGACGGCGCACGCGACCTCGTCGAAGTCGGCGGAGGAGGCGACGGCGGCTCCGTCGGCGAGCCCGAGCCACGCGCCCTTGCGCACGGCGACGCCGTCGAGCTCGACGTCGCGCGAGGCGACGGTGACCTCCCCGGTCGCGACCTGCTCGAGGGCCTCGAGCATCGCCGCCTCGTTCTCCGCCGCGTCGAGCGAGGGCAGGTAACGGACGATCGCGGCCAGCCCCGCCGGGACCGAGCGGGAGGGGATCACGCGCACCGGCTTCTCCGCCAGCTTCGCCGCCTGCTCGGCGGAGAGGATCACGTTCGAGTTGTTCGGCAGCACGAGCACCTCCGTCGCCGGCGTCGCCTCGATCGCGGCGAGGATGTCGGCCGTCGAGGGGTTCATCGTCTGGCCGCCCTCGATCACGCGCGTGGCGCCGTAGCTCTCGAACAGGCGGCGGTTGCCGGCGCCCGGCACGACCGCAACGACACCGGTCTCGAGCGTGAGGCCGGGGTCGGGGACGGACTCGAGGATCCGCTCGCTCCGCTGTTCGGTCTGCCGGTGCATGTTCGCGATCTCGACGCCCTCGATCGTCCCGAGCGCGGTGCCGAACGCAAGCGCCTTGCCGGGCTCGTCGGTGTGCACGTGGATCTTGAGCGCCGTCTCGTCGCCGACGACGAGCAGGGAGTCGCCGAGCCGCTCCAGCTCCGCCTCGAGCGCCTCGGCGTCGAGACCCTCGCCCTCGACGAGGAAGACCGTGCAGTAGCGGAACTCGGAGAGCTCCTGGTGGATCGCCTCGATCCCCGCCTCGTGGGCGTCCTCGGGCGGCGCGTCGGGCAGCGGCTCGCCGGAGAGGGCGGCCGACACGCCGCGGACGATCTCGAGCAAACCCGCGCCGCCGGCGTCGACGACGCCCGCCTCCTTCAGCACGTCGAGCATGTCGGGCGTGCGCGCGAGCGCGTCCTCGCCGCGCTCGATGAGGCGCTTCAGGAGCGCTGCCGGTTCGAGGTCGGCGTTGCGCGGATCCTCGGCCT
Organism: Gaiellaceae bacterium; assembly: GCA_035514455.1. Taxonomy (GTDB): domain Bacteria; phylum Actinomycetota; class Thermoleophilia; order Gaiellales; family Gaiellaceae; genus Gaiellasilicea. The sequence continues at coordinate 2,409 of DATKBA010000052.1, forward strand.
CCTCGGCGAGCTCACGGATCACGGTCAGCATCGTCCCCTCCACGGGCCGGCGCACGGCCCGGTAGGCGGCGTCGCTCGCGGCGCGGAACGCGCGCCGGATCGTCGCCGCATCGAGGAGGCCGGCCTCGCCGAGCGCCTCCGCGGCGCCGCGCAGGATCTGGGAGAAGATCACGCCGGAGTTGCCGCGCGCGCCCATCAGCGCGGCGCGCGTCAGCTCCTTCGCGAGCGTGGCGCGGTCGGACGCGGTCGAGGCGTCCAGCACCTCCATGATCGCGCGCGCCGTCAGCGTCATGTTCGTGCCGGTGTCGCCGTCCGGTACCGGATAGACGTTGAGGTCGTCGATCCGGCGACGGTTCGCCTCGAGGCTCGCGAGCGCCGCCTGCCCGAGCTCCTTCGCGCGCTCGAGCTCGGTCACGTGCCCCGCCGGACGTCTTCGATGTGCACCTCGACCGCGGCGA
>DATKBA010000053.1:0-2624 GCA_035514455.1 Gaiellaceae bacterium
TCGAGACGGCGAGCTCGCAGGTCTTGCCTCGTTCCTCGAAGCCGACGGACCGGGGCGCACGCTCGTGATCGAGGGCGAGGCCGGAATCGCGAAGACGACGCTCTGGCGTCCCGCCGTCGCGAGCTCGGAGGCCGCGGTCGGCGTGCTCCGGAGTGCGGTCGAGATCTTCGCCTCGTCGAATCTGCCGTTCGAGCGGGCGCACGCCCCGCTCTTCGTCACCGTCAAGACGGTCGAGCCGAGTCTCACCCGCGTCTACGAAAAGCTCGAGTTGCGGTCGCGCACCGAACTTGCGGCTCACTCGCCCGGCCGGGTCTCGTGACATGGCGACGACTGCTTTCGAGATCCTAGGGAGGGACGAAGAGCTCGAGGCCGTCGACTCTTTTCTCGCGGGCGCACGCCCGGCCGCGCTCGTCTTCGAGGGTGAGACCGGGATCGGCAAGACGACGCTCTGGCGGTACGCGGTCGAAGCCGCCGGCGCCGGGTCAGCTCTCGTGCTGACGCACTCGGCGGTGAGCGCCGAGGCGCAGCTCTCGTTCACAGCTCTGGCAGATCTGCTCGGCGACGTCATCGAAGACGTGCTGTCCTCCCTTCCGCCGCCCCAGCAACGTGCGCTGAACGTCGCGCTCCTGCTCGAGGAAGCCGAAGAGAGTCCACCCGACCCACGCGCAGTCTTCGCGGCGCTCGCCGGGCTCCTGCGCACGCTCGCCGCAGAGCGGTCGGTGGTCGTCGCCGTCGACGACGTTCAGTGGCTCGACGGACCGTCGTCTGCCGCACTCGAGTACGCCGTTCGACGCCTCGCCGATCAGCCTGTTGCATTCCTGGTCGCTCGTCGCGGCTCCGTTTCCGAGCCGCTCCCGCTCGGCCTCGGGCGAGCTCTCCCCGAGCAGCGAGTCCGCCGCCTGCAGCTCGGTCCGTTGACGGTCGGAGCGCTCCGTCGTCTCCTGCACACGCGGCTCGAGTTCGGAGTCGGGGGTCAGACTCTGCGGCAGATCCACCAGACCTCAGGCGGAAACGTCCTCTTCGCGCTCGAGATAGCACGCGCGCTGCAGCGACAGGAGATCACAGCCGTTCCAGGAGAGCCGCTGCCGGTCCCGGCCACGCTGCAAGAGCTCGTCCAAGAGCGGATAGCGGCGCTGCCCTCGCGAACACGGGACGCACTCGTCGTCGCAGCTGCTGCTCTGGAGCCGACGCTGGCGCTTGTCGGCGAGATCGTCGAAGCCGACGCGCTCCCGATCTTGACACCAGCGCTCGAGGCAGACGTCGTTGCGCTGGAGGGAAACAACATCCGATTCGCCCATGCGCTTCTCGCCTCGGCCGCATACGAGAGTGCCCGCGGCGATCGGCGCCGCGATCTCCACCGGCGCCTGGCGCACATCGCGCGCGATTTCGAGGAGCGTGCCCGGCACCTCGCGGTTGCGACCGACGTCCCGGACGAATCCATCGCGAGCGTGCTCGAGGAGGCTTCGGTCAAAGCTGCGGCGCGCGGTGCGCCGGATACCGCTGCGGATCTCGCGGCCGCGGCGCGAACGCTCACCCCGCCGAAGCGGACGCGCGACGTCCGTCGCCGCACGCTCGCGGAAGCCGATCATCGCCTTCACGCCGGCGACCTCGTCCGCGCGCGGGCGCTACTCGAGGAGTTCGCGCGAGCGACGATGAAGCCCGACTCCGCCGTGCTCCTCCGGATCGCGCGCCTGGAGATGTTCGGTGACGACCCCGGGCGTGCGGCGGAGCTGTCGGCGGCGGCGCTGCGCCTGCCGGACCTCGATCCGGCGCTTCGCGCCGAGCTCGAAGAGTCACTCGCCTGGAGCCTGCACCTGATGCGCCGCAACGATTCCGCCGCAGAGCACGCGCGGGCGGCCGTCGCCGCAGCCGAGGAGGCCGGAGACCCCTCCGTCCTCGTGCGCGCGCTCTCTGCCCACCTCTTGTGTGAGCTGCTCGTCGGTCGTCGGCTTCCGGACGCCGTCGTCGAGCGCTTCGCGGCGCTCGCACCGGCGGCGCGGCGGCTCGAGCTGATTCGCGATCCGACGTTCACCCTGGCAGTCATCCTCGTCTGGTCCGGCGGTCCCGAGCGGGCGCAGCCGCTGCTCCTCGAGCTCCATCGGCGCGCCGAAGAGCTCGGCGAGGCGTCCTCGATCCCGTTCATTCTCTCGTTCCTGACCAGGGCGGAGACGCTGCTGGGCGAGTGGGAGAGCGCGATCCGTCACGCTCAGGAGGGCTTCGAGATCGCAGTCCAGAACAACCAGAAGCCCCTGGCAGCCGCCTCGCTCGCGAATCTCGCGCTCGTGGAGGCGTACTGCGGCGCCGTCGAGTCCGCCCGCGCCAACGCCACCGCCGCGATCGACTTCGATATGCCGAGCGCGTTCGCCGTCCCGCGGAGAACGGCGCTCTGGGCGGTCGGGATGGTCGAGCTCTCGCTCGGCGATGCGCAAGCGGCTGCCGGCGTCTTCCAGCAGCTCGCAGCCCAGGTGGAGGCGGAAGGTCTCCACGAACCCGGGGAGCTTCCGTTCTTCGCCGACTACGTGGAGGCTCTGACGGGCGCTGGGCGCCTCGAAGAGGCATGGGGCGTCCTCGCCGGCGTCGAGCAACGAGCAGCGGCGGTCGATCGCGCTCCCGAGCTCGCGGCC
>DATKBA010000054.1:0-15265 GCA_035514455.1 Gaiellaceae bacterium
CGTACCGCGCGACGAACCGGCTCCGGATCGCGAACGCCGACTGGAGCGAGACCTGCTGCGCGGTGATCGAGGTGACGAGCGCCTCGAAGGGGTCGGGCTGGAGCGGCGGGCGGAAGCCGGCGAGCGAGCGGACGAGCGGCGCGAGCACGGGCTCGCCCTCCGCCCAGGAGGCGAACGCGCCGAGGTCGAACGGCGCCCCGAGCAGTGTCAGCACCTCGGACTCGACCGCGGCGTCGTGCGGCTCGACGTCCACGCCCTCTGGCGCGGCGACGATGCGGACCTCGCGGCCGCCGATCACCCGGTGGAGCCCGCCCTCGTGCCAGAGGTTCGCGCGGTCGAGCCCGTAGACGTGGAAGCGGGCGGTCGAGAGGGCGAAGTCGTACGGCTGCGGGAGCGGGACGAGCACGAGCGGAAAGCGTGTCAGACACCGTTTGCAGACTTCAAGGCCGGCACGGGTGCTGCCGATACGGATCCCGGATGCGCCGCCTCGCCCTCCTCGCACTCGTCTCTCTCTGGCTGGTCCCCGCCGGAGCGGCTGCGCCCGAGCGCTCGTGGGCGCAGCCGCAGATCGACGCGGTCGTCGAGGCGGGAGTGCTCGCAGGCCCCGCCGCCGACTTCAAGCCGCAGCGGCCGCTGACCCAGCGCGCGCTCGGCGCCGCGCTCGAGACGCTCTCGCTCGCCTCGGAGGAGCCGAGCGCGTACCGCTACCGGGTCGTCGTCCCCGGCCGCGCCGTCACGATCCGAGAGCTGAACGCGGCACTCGTTGGCTTCCTCGGCCTCGGGGACGCCGCCCGGAGCGTCACCGCGGCGCTCCGCGTCGCCGGGCTGGCGCCGAAGGCGGGCGCGGGCACCGAGACGATCGCGCGGATGCTCGGCCTGCGCTTCAACCACCCCGCCGCCCAGGACGCGCTCGAGCTCGGGCCGAACGACCCGGCCACCCGCGCCGAGGCCGCGTACTCGCTCGCGCGCCTGCTCGACCTCTCCGGCTGGGAGGCCGAGCGGATCCGGGCCGCCACGAGCGCGCTCGTGCTCCCCGAGCTGACCGACCAGCAGCGGCTAGTGCTCCGCCGCGCCGTCTCGTTCGTCGGCTACCCCTACGTCTGGGGCGGGACCTCCGAGTCCCCCCAGCATCCCTTCGGGAAGCGGGCGCCGGGCGGCTTCGACTGCTCCGGCTTCGTCTGGCGCGTCTTCAAGCTCGAGCCGTTTCCCGGCGCCTCCGCGCTCGCTTCGGTCCTGCGCGGGCGCACGACCTACGAGATGTCCGGCGAGGTGCCGCCCGCGCAGCGGGTGAGGAAGGTCGAGAACCTCCAGCCCGGCGACCTGGTCTTCCAGGGCTCGAAGGGCCCGAAGTCGAAGCCGGCGGAGGTCGATCACGCCGGCATCTACCTCGGCGGCGGCTGGCTCGTGCACGCGTCCGGCAGCGGCACCACCCTCCATCCGTTCGAAGGGTGGTACCGCGACCGGTTCGCCTGGGCGAGGCGTCCCCTGCGCGAGGCGGGGCTCGCTTAGCCGGTCCGCCCGCTCGCCCGCTACTTACCGGCGAGCATCGCCGCCAGCTCCGCAAGCGTCGGCACCGCGTCGTCCTGCTTCGGCGCCGGAGCCTCCTTGGGGCTCACGCGCTCCTTCGGCTCGGCTCGCTTCCGCTCCGTCGCCTCGGGCCGCTCGGGCCGCTCGAGGCGGCCGCACTCCCAGCCGTCCTCGCCCTGCGTGCACTGGACGAAGCGGCCGTGGAAGCTGCCGGACACACCTGCGGGGAAGACCGCGCGGTACCGGTTCGCGAAGCCACGGAATTTGAAGTGGCTGCCGAGCACCGTCGCCTGGCCGCCGCGGCCGGCACACATGTAGACCGTGCCCTGCTCGGTCTTCCTCACCTTCGCGCGCCCCTGCCCGACGCAGCGGACCTCGAGGTCGCCGCCGAGGTCGAGGATGCCGACGTACCCGCCCGCGCCGATGATGCGCACCGGCCGCTGCCCGTCCGCCATCGCCATCTTCAGCTCGCCGCCGAAGAACCCCGCGCCGGCGAGCGCCGCCGGCCCGTGCACCTTCGCCTCCTTCGCAACCGCGGCAACGGGAACGAGGAGGGCGACGAACGCGACCGCCGCAACCGTCTTGATGCTGGTCATGCTGTCCCTCCTTGGTGGATTGCCTACCTCGGCAACAGCATCGGCGGGACCCGTTAGCGCCGCGGGACGGTCCGGTTCGGATTCCGTCAGTGAGCTGTAACGGGTGTGTGTGGGGGGTACCTCGAACGGGTTCAGCCGACCGCGGCGGCGACGAACGCCTGCAGCTCCGGCACGAGCCCGGGGTCGATCGTGTGCGGGAGCGGGGCCTCGCGGTAGGTCACGTCGGCACCGGCGGCCGTCAGCGCGTCCCTCGCCTCCCGGCTGAACTCGGCGGGGATGACCGGGTCGAGGGAGCCGTGCGCGATCGCGACCGGGTATCCCTCCAGGCCCGCGAGGTCGAGCTCGAGCCCGTCGACGCGCGGCATGAAGCCCGACAGGGCGAGGATCGCGGCCGGCCGCTTCGCCGTGCCGCGGCCGAGGCCGAGCGCCCAGCTCATCACCGTGCCCTGCGAGAAGCCGCCGAGGACGAGCGGGCGCGGCAGGCCGTCGAGGAGCTCCGAGAGCGCTTCGAAGCTGGGCCAGAACGTCTCCGGATCGGGCGTCGGGATCCCTGCCAGGCGGTACCAGTGGGCGCCTCCGGGCGGCAGCGCGAGCGGGCCGCGCGGCGTCAGGCCGAGCAGCGTCCGGCCCGGGTCGAGCGCGTCCAGGAGCGGATGCAGGTCGTGCTCGTCTGCGCCGCGCCCGTGCAGGAGCACGAGGCTGCCCTGCGGCTCCCCCTCGGCGGGCCGCTCGAGCACGGTCAGGGTCATCCGCGCGGGTTCGGAAGCGGCGTCAGCGCAGGTTCGATCCGCTCGCGGAGGTGCTCGAAGTCGGGCGGCAGCGAGAGCCGCTCGCCGAGGTGGTCCGGATCCTCGTCGGTCGCGAAGCCGGGGCCGAGCGTGGCCAGCTCGAAGAGGATCCCGTTCGGCTCGCGGAAGTAGACCGACTTGAAGTAGAAGCGGTCGATCACGGGCGTCGGCTGCGCGCCCGCGTGGGCGACGCGCCGCCGCCACTCCTGGTGGTCCTCCATCGTCGTCGCCCAGGCGACGTGGTGGACCGTGCCGGCGCCGGGGACGCCCCGCCCCTCGGGCGCCGGGTCGTACGCGTAGAAGCCGCCGCGCTGCTCGCCGCGCGCCTCCCACTCGTGCTCCCCGCGCGGGCGGAAGCCGAGCGTCTCCTCGAGCAGGGAGCGGCTGCGCTCCGGGTCGATCGCATAGGCCCGCACGCCGTCGAAACCCTGGAGCGCGTGCTCCTCCGGGATCTCCGGGTGCTTCGCGACGAGCGGCTCGTCCGCGACGTCCGTGACCGCGAGCTCGTGGCGCACGCCCTCGAAATCTCCGAACGCGAGCACGCCCTCTGCCCGCTCGACGCCCTCCGCCTCGCCCGCTAGCCGCTGCTCCCAGAAGTCGAGCGCGGCCTCGGAGCCGACGCGCCAGGCGGTCGTGTGGATCATCCCCGGCCCGGCCCGGCCGCGGGTCGCGCCCGGGTACTCGAAGAACGTGATGTCGGAGCCGGCACTCCCCAGCTCGTCGGCGTAGAAGAGGTGGTAGACGGTCGGATCGTCCTGGTTGACCGTCTTCTTGACGAGTCGCAGGCCGAGCACGCGCGTGTAGAAGTCGACATTCCTGGGCGCGTCGCCGGTGATCAGGGTGACGTGGTGGACGCCCTCCAGCCTCATCGGGCCATTCTGCATGCGCCGCATAGACTCACGCGGAGATGAAGGTGGGCATCGTCGTCCCGTTCTCGTGGTCCTTCTGGGGCGCCGTGGTCGAGCACGCCGAGCTGCAGGCGTCCGCGCTGCGCGAGCTCGGCCACGACGTGAGGCTGATCATGGGCAACGACCCGCCGGGTCAGTTCACGCGCGTGCTCCATCCGCGCGTCGGCCGCCACGGCGAGCCGCCGGAAGGCGTGATCCCGATCGGCCGCTCGGTGATCGTGCCCGCGAACGGGTCGCTGCCGAACATCATCCTCAGCCCCCGCTCGATCTTCCGGATCCGGCGCGTGCTCGAGCGCGAGCGCTTCGACGTGCTCCATCTGCACGAGCCGATGACGCCGACGCCGTGCATCGCGTCGCTCGCGTTCTGGGACGGGCCGATGGTCGGGACGCACCACGCCAGCGGGACGCTCGGCTGGATGCGGCTCGCGCGGCCGGTGTGGGGCTTCCTCGAGGAGCGGCTCGACCGCCGGATCGCGGTCTCCGAGCAGGCGCGCGAGTCCGCGCAGCGCTGGCTGCCCGGCGAGTACGAGATCGTCCCGAACGGCGTCCTCGTCCCCGAGGGCGTCACGCCGGGCGGTCGCGGGCACCGGCTCGTCTTCGCGGGCCGGCAGGAGCCGCGCAAGGGCCTGCACGTGCTGCTGCGCGCCTGGCCGGAGATCCGGCGGCGCACGGGCGCGACGCTCCGCGTCGCCGGCGCCGACCCGCTCGCGGTCCGCCTCCTCCTCACCCGGCTCCGGGTCGACGACGACGGGATCGACGTCCTCGGCTTCCTCTCGCAGGACGACCTGACCGCCGAGCTCGCCTCGGCGAAGGCGCTCGTCGCGCCGTCGCTCGGCGGCGAGAGCTTCGGGATGGTGCTGACGCGCGCGTTCGCGTGCGCGACGCCCGTCGTCGCGTCCGACATCCCGGGCTACCGGGACGTGACGACGCCCGAGACGTCGGTCACCGTCCCGCCCGGCGACCCGGCCGCGCTCGCAGACGCAGTCGAGGCGCTGCTCGCCGACGAGCCGCGCCGCGAGGCGCTCGGCGCGGCGGCGCGGCAGCTCGCGATCGAGCGCTACTCCTGGCAGGACATCGCCCGCAGGCTCACGGGGATCTACGAGTCGGTCGCCGCGTGAGGCTGCTGCCGCACAGCCGCTGGGCCCGCGCGGTCATCCTGCTGCCCGGGCTGGTGGCGGTGCTCGTGCTGCTCTGGTGGCGCGGGCCCAACTGGAACGTCGTCTACCACGCCTTCGATCTCGTCAACTGGGCCTGGATCGCATTCGCGCTCGGGCTCAACCTCGCCTCCGTGCTCGTGCGCTCGGTCGCGTGGCGGCTGACGATCGACCAGGCGCTCGACCCGCCCCGGCCGCGCTTCGACCACGTCTTCGCCGGCTTCTCGATCGGCCTGCTCGCGAACGCGGTCCTGCCGGGCCGGGTCGGCGAGCTCGCCCGCGTTGCGGTGCTGAGGCGGCACCTGCCGCACGGGCGCGGCACGAGCGGGGCGCTCGTCGGAACCGTCTTCGCGCACCGGCTCTTCGACCTGTTTCCGGCGCTGCTGCTCGTCGCCTACGTGATCCTGACCGCGAAGATCCCGGGCTGGGCGGTGACGAGCCTTGTGGTCGTCTCCGCGATCGGCGTCCTCCTCTTCACGGCCGCTGTGATCGGGGCGCGCCGCCGCCACCGTCCCGCGCTCGACAGCGCGAAGCCGCTCCGGCGCCTGCTGGCAATGGCCCGCCAGGGGCTGTCGGTGCTGCGCTCGCCGCTCCCCGCGCTCGGCGCGATCGTCCTCCAGTGCACCGGCTGGTTCCTGCAGCTGCTCGCGGTCTACGTCGCGATGCGCGCGTTCGACGTCCACGCGCCCCTGCCTGCTGCGGGACTCGTGCTGCTGCTGATGAACGTGGCGACGATCTTCCCGCTCTGGCCGGGCAACGTCGGCCTGCTTCAGGCCGCGGTCGCGCTGCCGCTCGTCCAGTACGGCGTCGCCTACTCGACGGGCTTCGCCTACGCGATCGTGCTCCAGGCGATCGAGATGTCCGTCGGCGTCGGCGTGGGGCTGCTCTTCCTCGCACGCGAGGGCCTGACCCTCGCGAGCCTGCGGACGATGCCCGACGCGACCGAGCTCCCGGTCGAGGAGCAGTCGGAGACCGCAGAGAGATCCCGTGCGCGCGCTCGCGTGCCCGGCTAGCCTCAAGGGCGTCCTCACCGCGGCCGAGGCCGCCGCGGCGCTCGCGTCGGGCCTGCGCGAGGGCGGCGCCGAGGCGGTCGAGCTCCCGGTCGCCGACGGCGGCGAGGGGACGGCCGAGGCGCTACGGCTGGCACGTGGCGGGAAGTGGCGGGAGGCCGGCGTCCACGACGCGTTCGGCGCGCCGAGGCGGGCGCGCTGGCTCGTCCTCCCGGACGGGACCGCCGTCGTCGAGGCCGCGGCCGCGGTGCCGCTCGACCCCGCGCGGCTCGACCCGCTCAGGGCCTCGAGCCGCGGCTTCGGCGAGCTCGTCGCCGCGGCGCTCGCCGAGCGCCCGGCCGCGCTCGTGCTCGCGCTCGGCGGGACTGCGACGATGGACGCGGGGGCCGGGTTCCTCGAGGTCGTCCGCGATCTCCCCGTCCCGACCCGAGCTGCCTGCGACGTGACGGCGACGCTCCTCGAGGCGCCGTCCCTGTTCGGCCCCCAGAAGGGCGCCGGCCCGGCCGAGATCGCCGCCCTCGAGCGGGCGTTCGCCGCCCGCGAGGAGCTTGTGTCTATCAGACACAAGCCCGGTTCCGGGGCCGCGGGCGGGCTCGGCGGGGCGCTCGCGTCGCTGGGCGCCGAGCTCCTCCCGGGAGCGGCTTTCGTGCTGGATGCGATCGGGTTCGACGCTGCCGGCTACGACCTCGTCGTCACCGGGGAGGGGCGCATCGACGCCACGACGGCGCTCGGCAAAGCGCCCGGCGAGGTCGTCCGCCGGTCGGCCGGCAGGGCGTGCGTGGTCTTCGGCGGAGTCGTCGAGGCGGACGTCGCCGGCGCGAAGACCGTCTCGCTCTCGGGGGAACCGAGCCGAGCGTGGGAGGACCTAGCCGAGCTGGGACGAGACTTAGTGTCTGATAGACACTAAGTCCGTCAGCGCGCGTCGACCTCGCGCAGCCGGTGCGCGAGGGCCTGCACGAGCTTCCAGGCGATGCGGGCGTCGGTCTCGACGATCGGGCGGAACTCCCAGAACGTCATCGCGTAGGTCGTCATGTCCGTCTCCGCCGTCACCGTCGCGGTGCGCGCGCCCTCGTCGAGCAGCGCGATCTCGCCGAAGTAGTCGCCCGGGCCGAGCGTCGAACGCTCCTCGCCCTGAACGGACACCTTCGCCGTGCCCTCGGCGATCACGAAGAAGCCGGCGCCGCCGTGGCCCTCCCTGGCGATCGTCTCCCCGGCCGCGTACGTCCGCTCCTTGAAGGAGTCGGCGATCCGATCGAGGTCGCGCTGCTCCAGGCCCGCGAAGAGCGGCACCCGGGCGATCGTCTCGGCGGAGGGACGGGCCACGGCGCGATCCTAGCCGCCCGCGCCCGAATCCGGAAGCGGAGCCGCACCGGCAGCCCGCTGGGCGAGCTCCTCGATCTTGCCCTCGGCGGTCTCGAGCCGCGTGAGGCAGAAGCGGAGCAGCTCCTCGCCGCGCTCCCAGAGCCGGATCGCCTCGTCCAGGTCGGCCTCGCCGCGCTCGAGCCGCTCCACGATCTGCTCGAGCTCCTTCTGCGCCTCCTCGAAGGTCACGAGCGCAGCTCCTCGACGCGTGCGCCGAAGCCGCCCTCGGCCAGCTCGACCTCGACGCGCGCGCCGGCAGCGAGGCCGGCGGCCGACCGGAGGATCCCGTCGTCGCCGCGGACGATCGCGTAGCCGCGCTCGAGCGTGGCCCGCGGCGAGAGGGTTGCGAACCGCCCCTCGACGCGCTCGAGCGCCGCGCGCCTGCGCTCGACGAGGAGCGCGGGGCCGCGACGAAGCCGGTCGCGCAGGTGCGAGAGCCGCTGGCGGTCGCGGTCGAGCGAGCGGCGCGCGCCGCGCTCGAGCGCCGTCCGGGTGCGGGCGATCCCCTCGCGCTCGCGCTCGATCGCGCGGCGGACGCAGCGCTCGAGCGAGCCGCCGGCCCGGACGAGCTCGGCGCGCAGCGCCTCCAGGTCGGGCACGACGAGCTTGCCGGCCGCGGTCGGAGTCGAGGCGCGGACGTCGGCGGCGAGGTCGCAGAGCGGCGTGTCCTGCTCGTGCCCGACTGCCGAGACGACCGGGACCGGGCATGCGGCGACAGCGCGGACGACGCGCTCGTCGCTGAAGGGGAGCAGGTCGTCGAAGCTGCCGCCGCCGCGCGTGAGCACGATCACGTCGATCCCCGCCTCGCGCGCGACCGCCTCGAGCGCCTCGACGATCCCGGCCGCGGCACGCGGGCCCTGCACGAGGGTTTCCGCGACGAGCACGCGCGCGGGCGGGAAACGCGTCTGGATCGTCGTGATCACGTCGCGCCGCGCGGCCGCGTCGCTGCCGGTGACGAGCCCGATCCGGCGCGGAAAGCGCGGCAGCGCCCGCTTCCGCGAGGCGTCGAAGAGCCCCTCGGCGGCGAGCGCCTGCTTCAGGCGCTCGATCGCGGCGAGGTGCTCGCCGAGGCCGAACCGCTCGAGCGAGAGCGCCCGCAGCCGGAACTCGCCCTTCGCGGCGTAGAGCTCCGGGCGGCCGAGCACGTGGATCCGCTCGCCGTCGCCGAGGTCGAGCTTGAGCGCGTCGAACGTCCGCCGCGGGATCGAGGCGGGCAGGCAGGCGCCGTCCTCGGGGTCCTTGAGCGTGAAGAAGACACTGCCCCACCGCTCGTTGCGGCGAAGCTCCGTAAGCTCCCCCTCGATCCAGAGCGTCGGTAGCCGCGAGAGCCACTCGGCGACGCCGCGGTTGAAGCCGCCGACGGTGTAGACCTTCTTGTCGCCGTACTGGAGCGGTGCGACCTTCATCAGGCCGAGCGTAGATGATCGCCCGGTGACGGACGCCGTCCCGCCACTCGGCCTCGCGCGCTACCGCGCGCTCTTCGCGGTGCCCTTTGTGCGCCGTCTCGTCCTCAGCGGGCTCCTCGCCCGGCTGCCGATGGGAATGGTGCCGCTGGCGCTGCTCCTGCTCGTGCGCGAGAGCGGCGGGAGCTACGGGGCTGCCGGTCTCGTCTCGGGCGGCTACTTCGTCGCGACGGCGATCGGCGCGCCGATCTCGGGACGCCTGGTCGACCGGCGCGGGCAGGCCCGGATCCTGCTCTCGCGGGCGGTGATCTTCCCGACCCTTCTCACCGGCGTCTGCGTACTCGCGCTGCTCGATGCTCCGCTGGCGCTCGTCGGCGTGGCCGCGGCCGCCGCGGGCGCGCTGATGCCGCCCGTCGGCGCCTCGCTGCGCTCGCTCTGGCCGCGGATGTTCGCCGACTCCGAGCTGCGGGCCGCCGCGTACGCGCTCGAGGCGTCATTGCAGGAGGTGACCTTCATCGTCGGGCCGCTGCTCGTGGCGCTGCTGACCACGGCCGCCTCGCCCGTGCTCGCGCTCGGGGTGGCGGCGGCCGCGGGGGGCATCGGGACGACTGTGCTCGCGCTCAGCGGGCCCGTGCGTGCCTGGCGGCCCGAGGAGGAGCGGCACGCAGGCTCCGTCCTCGGGGCGCTCGAGTCGCGCGGCGTCCTCACCCTGATCGGCGTCTCCGCCTGCCTCGGCCTCGGCTTCGGCGGCACCGAGGTCGGATTTCCCGCCTTCGCCGAAGGACACGGCGGCGCCGAGCTCGGCAGTATCCCCCTCTCGCTCTTCGCGGCCGGAAGCCTCGTCGGCGGCCTGGTCGCCGGGGCACGCGTGACGATGACGCCGCTGCGCCTGCTGCGCGTCTCCGCGGTGCTGCTCGCCCTCGGGCTCTCGCTGCCGCTGCTCGGCTGGTCGCTGCCGAGCATGGGAGCGCTCGCGTTCGTCGCCGGGCTCGCGATCGCTCCCGTGGTGATGTCCGCGTACGGGCTGGTCGACGCCGTCGCCACCCGGGGAACCGCGGCCGAGGCGTTCTCCTGGATCTCGACCGCGGTCTTCGCCGGGTTCTCGGTCGGGATGGCCGTGGGCGGGGCGCTGATCGACGCGTACGGCGTCAAGGCGTCGTTCGGCCTCGGCGCCGCGGCCGCCGCGCTCGGGGCGGTGCTCGTCGTGCTCGGGCCGGGCCTGCGGGAGGCCTAGAGGCTAGAGCAGGATCTCGGTGGCCGTGCGGGGATCGCAGCCCTGGTTCACGAGCTCGACGGCCTCGTGCAGGTCGGCGTCGAGCGCGGCCGCGATCTTCTCGGCGAGCGGGAGCGGATAGCCGGCCTCGATCAGCACGTGCAGGCGCCAGGACTCGACTTTGGCCCGTTCGCTGCCTGCGTGGATGAGCTCGGTCGTATCAGCCATGGTGCGCCTGTTCGTGGTGCAAGAGACGATCCCTGCGCACGGTTGTTAGCTAGACGCGGCGCAGGCTCGCCGTCTCCTCGACCCGCCGCGAGAGCTCGGCGAGCCGTGCGGCGAGCGCGGAGCGCTCGGCCTCGGCCTCGGCGGCGAAGGCCCCGAGCGTCCGCCGCAGCTCCGCGTCGGCGGCCGCCACCCGATCCGCGAAGGACGCGAGCAGCTCGTCCCGCTGCCGCTCGAACGCCGCCTGCGCCTGGCGCTCCCGGTGCTCCAGCCGCTGCTGCCCCGCGTCCCCCGTCTGGGCGAGCCGCTCGGCGAACACGGCGTCCGACTGGCGGACCAGGGTCTCGACCGCCCGGTCGAGCTCGCGCGAGAGGCGGCCGGCAGCCTCCTCGCGCGCGCCCTTCATCGTGCTCTCGAACTGGATCGCCGCGGCCTCGGCGTGCCGCTCCGCCTCGCGGGCGATCACGCGCTGGAGCTGCTCGAGCTGCCGGCGCTCCACGTCCGCGAAGGACGCCTCGATCCGCCGGGCGGCCTCGGTCTCGCCGCGCTCCACCTGCTCGGCGAGCGACTGCTCCCGGCGGCGCAGCCGGTCCGCGATCTCCTCGATCACGCGCCGCCGCTCGGCCGTGTGGGCCTCGAGCTCCTCCAGCGCCTCGGAGACCGCGCCCTGCGCCGACCGCTCCAGCTCCTCGCGCAGGCGCAGCACCGAGGCGCGCTGCTCGTCCGAGGTCGAGACGAGCTCGGCCGCCTCGGCCTCGATCCGGGCCTCGGCCTCGGCGATCAGCTGCTTCTGCCTCTGCTCGAGCCGGCGCAGCTCCGTCTCCAGGTTCTGCGACGCGCGGTCGAGGTCGTCCCCCCAGGAGCGCAGGCGCTCGTCGATCCGGCGCGCGGTCGCCGCCAGCGCATCCGAGAGCTCCAACCCGGCGGCCCGCTCCCGCTCGGCGAGCTCCCGGCGGCGCTCGTCCACGATCCGCCGCTCCTCCTCGGCCAGCGTCGAGAGCGAGTCGGCCCGCATCCGCGCCAGCCGCGCCTTCAGCTCCTCGGCGCTCGCGGCCGTCTGCTCGGCGACGAGCGCCTCGAGCGAGCGCCGCGCCTCCCCGGCCGCGTCCCGGCGCCGCGCCGCGAGGGCGAGCAGGAACGCGGCGGCCGCGAGGAGCAGCGCCAGCCCCGAGATCGCAAGTGCGGCCTCCTCGGTCACCGTCCCATCGTAGTCCTCCTATCCTGAGCCGATGACGCTGGCCGACCAGCTCGAGCGGATCGCCGCCGCGGCAGGCGCCGACGCCGTCCTCGCCGCCGAGTCGAGCCCAGGCGACCGGATCTTCGTCTGCGCTTTCGAGGAGGCCGACGGCGGCCGCACCTGGCTGGCGGTCGACGCGGCGGGCGAGCCCGTCGCCGACCGGCGGCGCGTCCGCGAGGCGGTCTCGATCGTGGCGCTCTGCGAGCTCGCCGGAGAGACCGCGGCCGGCGGCGACCTCGACGACCTGCGCGCGCAGCTCGCCGCGCTCCGGGTCACCGAGAGCCCGCCCGGGATCGAGGAGGCCGAGGAGGCGGCGCGCGAGCTGCAGCTCGCCCTGGGCGCTCCACCCACCGTCGCGACCCCGGCCCGGCTGGACGAGATCGGCGCGGCCACGCGGAGGCTCGAGTTGGCGCTCGGCGGCGCCGTCCAGGGCTCGCCGTTCGCGGCCGCGATGAAGGGCTCCGCCGCGGTGGTCGAGGCCCTCTGGGCCGACGTCGAGAGCGCCTACCGGATCCCGCTGAGCTAGATTGCGGGCATGGAAGGTGGCGGTTTCGGCTTCCCGTTCGGCGGCGACCCGGAGGAGCTCCTGCGGGGGATCCAGGAGTTCGCGGCCCAGCAGGCGGAGTCCGTGCACGAGGCGCAGCGCGAGCAGTTCGCGACGCTGACCCTGAACACCGCCGTGGAGCTGACCGCCGCCGCGCTGAAGCAGGTGCAGCCGAGCGGGAGCATCGACGAGCAGACGGTCGCGCTGCGCGACGCGATGCGCGTGCTCTTCCCCGAGGCAGTGGCGCTGGTCTCCGCCGCACGCCAGGGGTTCATGCGCGAATCGCGGTAGGCTCCCGCGCCGTGCCGTCCCTGCTCGACCGCGCCGTCGTCACGCTGCTCCCGGCCGTCCCGAAGCCGGTCGTGCGCCGGCTCTCGTCCCGCTACATCGCCGGCTCCGAGCTCGAGGACGCCCGCCGCGTCGTCACGCGCCTGAACGCGAAGGGGAAGCTCGCGACCGTGGACGTGCTCGGCGAGGTGATCACGAGCGCGGAGGAGGCGACGGCGATCACGCGCGCCTACCTGGACGTGCTCGACATGCTCGACGCGGACGGGCTCGACGCGAACGTCAGCGTCAAGCTGACCGGCCTCGGGCTGATGCTCGATCCGTCGCTCGCGCGCGAGAACCTGAAGGCGATCGCCGCGCGCGGCACGTTCGTCCGGATCGACATGGAGGACTCCTCCACGACGGACGCGACGCTCGAGCTGTACCGGAGCCTCGTCGCGGAGGGGTACGGGAACCTCGGCGTCGTCCTCCAGGCGGCGCTGCGGCGGACGGTCGACGACGCGCGCGCGCTGGCGGGCGCGAACGTGCGGCTCTGCAAGGGGATCTACCTCGAGCCGCCCGAGCTCGCCTACCACGGCTTCGACGAGATTCGCGACAGCTACCTGCGCACGCTCGACGTCCTCCTCGACGGCGGCTGCTACGTGGGGATCGCGACGCACGACGAGTACCTGGCCGAGCGCGGGGTCGCCGCCGTCCGCGAGCGTGGGCTCGATCCCTCCGGGTACGAGCTGCAGCTGCTGCTCGGCGTCCGCCCCGACCTCGCCGACCGCCTCGTCGCGGACGGTCACCGGGTCAGGATCTACGTCCCCTTCGGCCGCCAGTGGTACGAGTACTCGCTGCGGCGGCTGCAGGAGAACCCCAAGATCGCCGGCTACGTGGCCGGCGACCTGGGCCGATCGTTGTTGCGCAGGCGCTAGCCCCTACGGAGGGGGTGGGCCGGGAGCGACGTCTTCCTCCTCGACCACGGTCGTGCGGCGCGGTGCCGCCGGAGGCGCTGCGACGCTGCGCTCGACGTACGCGCCGCGGCGCTGGAAGCCGCCCCAGCTCGACCAGAAGATGAGCGAGAGGACGAGGCCCAGGAGGCCGACGATCAGGAGGATCACGCCGACGGTGTTCACGTCGATGCCCTCGGCTTGCGCCGTGACCGCCCACGTGAGGATCGCGCCGACGGCGATCAACAGGATGCTGACTGAGATTCCCATGCGCAGTTCCTCCCCGAACCTGCCTGTTCCTAACCGCCCGCCCGCTCGGCGGCCAGGACGAGGTGACCGGGGACGTTCCCGTCCTTGCCCGGCCACTCCTCGAGGCCGCGCAGCAGGAGGCCCGACCGGGCGACGGCGGTGACGAGCTCGCCGATCCCGGGCGTCGCGTAGTAGTCGTCGCGCCAGCGCCCGAACGCGTCCAGCATCACCCCGGCGGGGTGCTCGTCGTGGAGGAGCAGCACGCCACCCGGCCGCAGCGCTGCGGCGACGCCGCCCGCCCACGCGTCCGGGAGGCGCAGCCGGCGGAGCGAGCCGTAGCCGAGGTAGACGAGGTCCCAGCGGCCGAGCAGGAGCTCGGGCGGGAGCGAGTGCACGTCCGCGTGCACCCACGGCAGGTCGGGCTTGCGCCGCCGCGCCGCCTCGATCGCCTCCTCGTCGTCGTCGACGCCCGTCACGAGCGCGCCCAGCTCGGCCAGGTCGACCGACTCGCGGCCCGAGCCGCAGAGCAGGTGCAGGACGCGGTGGCCGCCGGCCCCGTGCAGCCGCTCGCGGATCCGGTCCGGCATCCCCGGCGCCGCGAGCACGTTCTCGGCCGTGCGGTGCGCCTCGTCGAACGCGCGGCGGTTGTGGTCGGTGGGCTCCATCAGGCCCTCAGCGAAAAACCGCCGTCGACGATCAGCGTCTGGCCGCGGATCATCGCCGCGCCGGGGGAGCAGAGGAAGACGACCGCCTCGGCGATGTCCTCCGGCACGACAAGCCGCCCCGCCGGATTGTCGCGGCCGAAGCGGAGCATCTCGTCTTTGTTCGGGAAGTGCTCGAGCGCTCCCGTGTCGACGACGCCGCCCGAGACGGCGTTGACGCGGATCCGGGGCGCGAGCTCCACCGCCAGGTAGCGGACGAGCGACTCGAGCGCGGCCTTCGAGGTGCCGACGAGCGTGTAGTTGTCGAGCACGCGGTGCGAGCCGAGGCTCGAGATGCCGACGATCGACGCGCCGTCCGGCATCCGCGGCGCAGCGACGCGGGCGAGCGCGAGCAGGGCGCGCGCGTTCGCCGCCATCGTCCAGTCCCAGTGCTTGTCCTCCGTCTCGAGCGCGGGCCGGATCACGCCGGTGGCGGCGTTGTGGACGAGAACGTCGAGCGGGCCCAGGGCGGTGACCTCGCCGAGGACGCGCTCGGAGGAGATGTTGCCGCGGACGAGGACCGGCTCGGCCCCGAGGGCGCGCAGCTCCTCTGCCGTCTCCTCGGCGGCGGCGTCGGAGCGGAGGTACCCGATCGCGACGTGCGAAGCACCGAGTCGCGCGAAGGCCAGGGCAATCGCCTTGCCGATCCCGCGCGAGCCACCGGTCACGAAGACCGACGCCCCGGGGAAGCTCATGGCCGGCGCGGCAGCGGGTCGTCGGCGGGCGCCGAGCTCGGCACCGTCTCCCAGCCGATCCGCTCCTGCGACTCCCGGCCGCCGGTCTCGGCCTTGGACGAGGCGTGGCCGAGGTCGTCGAGCAGGCGCATCTTCTCCTCGCCGTACCTCCGCACCGGGTGGTCGGCCGGCAGCTCCTCGACCAGCTCGCGCACGCGCGCGCGGAGCTGGTAGGCGAAGTGCGGCGTCGCGGGCCCGACGAGAGCGTCGATGTCGCTGATCGAGGGCTCGGCCATACGTGCGGAAGCGTAACGCGAGTAACGTCGCGGCCGATGCGCCGACCGTCGCCGATCGAGCTGATGCTCCTCGTCACCGTCGTCCTGTGGGCGCTCAACCTGACGGTGACGCGCTACATCCTCACGCACGGCTTCGAGCCGCTCGCGTACGCGACGGTCCG
>DATKBA010000055.1:0-7830 GCA_035514455.1 Gaiellaceae bacterium
ACTCTGCCGGGAGTGAGCGCTCCGCGGCGGCGACGGACTCGGCGTCCGGGTCGAACGCGAGGACGTACGCCGCCTGCTCGGCGAGCCCGGGGGTCAGCCGCCCGTCGCCGCAGCCCATCTCGAGCACGCGCAGGCCGTCGATGCGGGCCAGGCGCCGTAGGGCGGCGAGGTGCGCGCCTTCCGGGTCGAGAACGCGGGCCACGGCTCATTCTCTCGCGTCCGCGGGCTAGTGGTGCTCGTGCACCACCGCGTGCCCGCGGCCGCGGCCGATCATCCACCGGTTGACCGGGTACGCAACCGCTCCCGCGATCAGAAGGGCGACCGTGAGGCTGCCCCAGAAGAGGACGTTCGTCAGACCCGCTTCCATCGCGCCGGGGATCGCCAGCATGATCGCGTTGTCGACGACCTCCATGATCGCGATCGAGACCGTGTCCGCCGCGAGCGCGACCGGGACGGCGGCGGCGAGCGTCAGCCCGCCCCGCAGCAGCGGCAGCATCGTCAGCGAGTAGCCGAAGAAGAAGGCGAGCACCACCGCGAGCGCGATCGTCTCCCAGTCGCTCCAGCCGAGCGCTGTGCCGATGATCATCCCGAGCGTCTCGCCGATCGCGCAGCCGGTCAGGCAGTGCACGGTGGCGGAGAAGGCGACGCGGTTCAGGGACATGTGCTCCATCACTTCTCCTCCGCGACCGGCCGGAGCCCGCCGCCTAGAACAGCTGGCTGTCGGCGACGAAGATCGCGGAAACCGACTCGTTCGAGAAGACGCTGGAGATCGCCGCCGCCAGCAGCCCGGCGACCGGGAGCACCTCGAGGCTCGGCAGCCGCTCGCTCGCCGCGACGGGGACCGTGTCCGTGACGAGCAGCCGGTCGATCGGGCTGCGCGACAGGCGTCCCGCCGCGCCGGCGGTCATCACGCCGTGGGTGGCGCACGCGTACACCGCCGTCGCTCCCTTCTCCACCAGCGCGCCCGACGCCCGGCTGAACCACTCGCCGGAGTCGACGCCGTTCTCCAGGATCATCGCCACTCGTCCCGCCGTGTCGCCGATCACGTGCAGACCGGCGGGGCCGGCGGCGGGGTCGTCGTTCGCGATCGCGAGGTCGGCGTGGAGCATCTCCGCAAGCCACGATCCCTGCTTCGCGCGCGCGGTCGCCGGGGCGACGACGACCGCCTCGCGGCCGTCCGCGAGCTCGCGCAGCCGGTCCGCGAACATCGGCAGCGCGGTCAGGTGGTCGACGGGGATGTCGAAGAAGCCCTGCACCTGGCCGGCGTGCAGGTCCATCGTCAGCACGCGGTCGGCTCCCGCCTCCTCGATCATCGTTGCGACCATCCGGGCCGTGATCGGCTCGCGGGGCGTCGACTTCCGGTCTTGGCGGGCGTAGAAGAAGCGCGGCACGACCGCCGTGATCCGCCGGGCCGACGCGAGCCGTGCGGCGTCGATCATCATCATCAGCTCGATCAGGTGCTGGTCGACGGGCGAGACCGCCGTCTGCACGAGGAACACGTCCGCGCCGCGCACCGACTCCGTGTAGCGGCAGTACGCGTCGCCGTCCGCGAACGTCTCGAGCTGGATCCCGCCGAGGTCCGTGCCGAGCTCCTCTGCGATCGCCCGCGCGAGGGCGGGGTGCGAGCGGCCGGCGAAGACCCGAAGCCGCTTCTGCGGCGCCACGAGCCCGATCCGGCCCACCTGCGGGCTCACGACTCCAGGGCTTCCACCGAGTGGAAGCGCAGGTAGCCGCAGTTGCGGCAGGCGAGGGCGAGCACGCGCACGCGCGGATCGTCCTTGGCCTCGAACGAGAGGAACGTGATCGGCTTGCCGTCCTTGACGAGCGCCCAGTCCGAGCCGCCGCACACCGAGCACTCGGGCCGTCCGGCCCGCTGCTCGATCAACTCCAGCAGATTCGCGTCGTCGTCCACGGGGGACACGCTAGCGGGAGGCCGCGGCCCGTGCTCGTGGGTCCGGCTCGCCGGCGGGAGGGGTGCGGCGGTCAGCCTGCCTGAGCCGGCACGGGCGAGCCGCGCACGATCAGCACCGGCCGCTTCGACTCGGCGAGGACGCCGCGCGAGACGCTGCCGAGGAGCGCGCCCGCGATCGCGCCGCGGCCGCGCGAGCCGACGACCGTCAGGTCGACGTCGTGCGAGTCGGCGAAGGCGACGATCTCGTCGACGACGTTGCCCTGAAGCATGGCCGTCGTGGCGACCAGGCCGTGCTCGGCTGCCAGAGCAGCGGCGTCCTCGAGCGCCGCCGCGTCGAGCTCGGTCGGCTCGTGCGGGAAGGCGCCGCCGATGCCGAACGGCGTGGCGGGAACGACGTCGAGCGCCGGCACGACGTGGACGAAGATCAGCTCGGCGGCGTGCTCATCCGCGAGCTCGATGCCGAAGTCGACGGCCTCGTCGGAGGCCGGCGAGCCGTCGGTGGCGATCAGGATCCTCTTCATTGTTCCTCCTCGGGGCGTTGGTGCAGCCATGATCGGCGCGTCGCCCGCCCGCCGAATCCGCGCACGCGCCGATGCCGCCTGCGTACTTCGCCGCAGACACGAGCGCTTGAAATCAGAAGGGCGAGGGTGCTATGAACCCTCGCGCCGCGATGTGCCACGACTCCGATTCCTCGCCGCCGATCCCCGCGATCTCGGGCGCAGCCGTCTCGCACGACGACCTCGTCCTGACCGCTCCGGACGGAAACCGGCTCGCCGCCTTCGCCGCCACGCCGGACGAGCCGAGCGGCGCCGGGATCGTGATCTTGCCGGACGTCCGCGGCCTGCACCGCTTCTACGAGGAGCTCGCCCTCCGCTTCGCCGAGCGGGGCCACACGGCGGTGGCGATCGACTACTTCGGCCGCACAGCCGGCGCCGAGAAGCGGGACGACGCGTTCGAGTACATGCCCCACGTTCAGGAAACGACGCCCGAGGGCGTGCAGGCGGACGTCGCCGCCGGCGTCGCCTCGCTTCGCGAGGCCGGCTGCGACGTCGTCCTCACCGTCGGCTTCTGCTTCGGCGGCCGCCACTCGTGGCTCGCCTCCGCCGCCGGCCACGGGCTCGCGGGCGCGATCGGCTTCTACGGCCGTCCCGGTGAGGGCCAGGACGGCTCGCCCGGCCCCACGCAGCGGGCCGCCGACTTCGAGGCGCCGATCCTCGCGCTGATGGGCGGCGCCGACCCGGGCATCCCGGTCGAGGCCGTCCGCGAGTTCGAGGCCGCGCTCGCGGAGGCCGGCATCGACCACGAGGTCGTGATCTACGACGGTGCTCCGCACAGCTTCTTCGACCGCAAGCACGAGGAGTTCGCGGACGACTCGGCGCACGCGTGGCGCCGGCTGCTCGGCTTCGTCGAGCAGTACACGCGGTAGCTGCGGCGCGACAGACCCCGGAGGCGGTAGCTTCCCCCGCTGTGGCGCACGCGACCGCGGACACTGTGAGCTGGTGGCAGCGCTCCCGGGGGGAGGACGGCGAGCTTCTCGTCGCCTACTTCAGCATGGAGTTCGGGCTGCACGAGCGCCTGCCGATCTACTCCGGCGGGCTCGGCGTCCTCGCCGGCGACCACCTGAAGGCGGCGGCCGAGCTCGGGATCCCGCTCGTCGGCGTCGGCCTCCTCTACCGCGGCGGCTACTTCCGCCAGGGCGTCGACAAGGCCGGCCGCCAGACCGAGGACTACCAGCCCGTCGACCCGGAGTCGGTCGGCGTCGTGCGCGAGCCGGTCACCGTCACCGTCGAGCTCGCGGGGGAGCCGATCGAGGCGGCGGTCTGGCGCAAGGACGTCGGCTCGGTGCCCCTCTACCTGCTCGAGGTCGAGTGGCTGACGGACGCGCTCTACGGCGGCGACCGCGAGCACCGCGTCCGGCAGGAGCTCTTGCTCGGCGTCGGCGGCGTGCGCGCGCTGGCGGCGCTCGGGATCGCGCCGACCGTCTACCACCTGAACGAGGGCCACTCCGCCTTTCTCCAGATCGAGCGGCTGCGCGCGCTCGCCGAGGCCGGCATGGACACGGACGCGGCCCTCGAGCACGTGCGCTCCTCGTCCGTCTTCACGACGCACACGCCGGTCCCGGCGGGCAACGAGGTCTTCGAGGAGGAGCTCGTCGCCCGTTACGTCGGCGGCCTGGCGGCGGAGGCGGGGCTCGAGCGGGAAGCGCTGCTCGAGCTCGGCCGCTTCGGCGAGGAGCCGGGCTTCGGCCTCACGCCGCTCGCGCTCCGGCTCTCGGCCGCCGCGAACGGCGTCTCCGGCCTGCACGGCGAGGTCGCCCGGCGGATGTGGGGCGAGCTCGGCGAGCGGACGCCGATCGGTCACGTCACGAACGGCGTCCACACCGGCACCTGGCTCGACCCGGCGCTCGCCGACCTGCTCCGCGGCGTCGGCGTCCGGCCGGAGGCGCCCGCGCACGAGGCGGGCTGGGAGGCGGCGCGTGAGCTCGACTCCGACGAGCTCTGGAGCGTCCATGCGGCCGCGAAGGCCCGGCTCGCCGAGCGTGCCCACGCCGACGCCGAGCTGCTCACGATCGGCTTCGCGCGCCGCTTCGCCACGTACAAGCGCGCCGGCCTCGTCTTCGCCGAGCTCGAGCGCCTGCTCGCGCTGCCGCTCCAGATCGTCGTCGCCGGCAAGGCGCACCCCGCGGACGTGCCCGGCAAGGACGTGATGCAGGGGATCGTCGAGCTCGCGCGCGACCCGCGCACCGAGGGCCGGATCGTCTTCCTGGAGAACTACGACATCTCGCTTGCGCGCCTGCTCGTCCGCGGCTGCGATGTCTGGCTGAACACGCCGATGCGCCCGCTCGAGGCCTCGGGGACGAGTGGGATGAAGGCGGCTGCGAACGGCGTCCTCAACCTCTCGGTGCTCGACGGCTGGTGGGCGGAGGCGTACTCGCCCGAGCTCGGCTGGGCGATCGACGGCGTCTCCGACGACGCCGACCGCGAGCAGCTGTACCGCCTGCTCGAGGACGAGGTCGTGCCGCTTTACTCGGACCGCCGCGAGGAGTGGGTCGGGATGATGAAGCAGTCGATCGCACGTCTCGCGCCGCACTTCTCGATGCACCGCGCCGTGATCGAGTACGCCGAGCGCTACTACCTGCCGGCGCACGCGCACGCGCATGCGCACACCGGCAGGTAGCAGCGCTTCGGTCTAGCCGTTCGGCAACGCCGCGAACGCAAGGTCAAGGTGCGCTAACCTCGTCCTGGAGATCCCGCGTAACCGGAGGAGGATGATCACGTGACCACGTCGACGTTCGATCCCGCCAAGTACAAGGAGGCCCAGCGGCGCGACTGGAGCGCCGCCGCAGCAGGCTGGCGCGAGTGGTGGCCGAAGCTGGAGGAGGGCCTCGGCTCGGTCGCGGAGCGCCTCGTCGAGCTCGCGGAGGTGGCCCCGGGCGACCGCGTCCTCGACGTCGCGACCGGCATCGGCGAGCCCGCCGTCACGGCCGCACGCAAGGTTGGCCCGGAAGGGCGGGTCGTGGCGACGGACATCGCGCCCGGAATGCTCGAGATCGGTCTCGCGCGCGCCAGCGAGCTCGGGCTCGACAACATCGAGTTCCATGAGACCGACGCGGAGGAACTCGTGCTTGCCGGCGAGCGGTTCGACGCGGTCTTGAGCCGGTTTGGCCTGATGTTCTTTCCCGATCTTCCGGGCGCGCTCGGGCGGATCAGGGACGTGCTGCTGCCGGGCGGGCGGCTTGCTGCCGCAGTGTGGGGCCGGCCGGAGCGCACACCGATCATCGCGATTCCGCTTCAGGTGGTGGCGCGAGAGCTCGAGCTCCCGCCGCCTGGGCCTGGGACGCCCGGCCCACTCGCTCTCGCCGACGCCGAGGCGCTCGAGGCTCAAGTGCGCGCCAGCGGATTCTCGGACGTCAGGATCGAGCGGCACGACGCCGAGACCCCGTGGGACTCCGTCGAGCAGTTCATCCGGTTCATGCAGGCGATCGCGGCGCCGATCCAGAACCTCCTCGCCGACAAGACTCCCGAGCGGCGCGCCGAGGTCTGGGGGGCGGTCGAGCAGGCGGTGGCCGGTCGCGCTGAGAGCGACGGCAGCCTGCGGCTGGCGAACGAGGTGATCTACGTGGTCGGGCGGCGCTGACCGCGCACTGACCTACTCGGTCACTCAAGAAGTCAATACGTCAACTTGCGGTGGCCAGCGCGCGCGCCTTCTTGCTCTGGCTCGACTGGCGCTTCGACGCCTCGAGCACGGCCTTGCGCAGGCGCACGCTCGCGGGCGTGACCTCGACGCACTCGTCCTCGCGGATGAACTCGAGCGCCTGCTCCAGCGACATCGGGCGAGGCGGGATCAGGCGCACCGTCTCGTCGGAGGAGGCCGCGCGCATGTTCGTCAGCTTCTTCTCCTTGGTCGCGTTCACGTCGAGGTCATCGGCGCGCGCGTTCTCGCCCACGATCATCCCCTCGTAGACCTCGGTCGTCGGCCCGATGAACATCGAGCCGCGCTCCTGCAGGTTCATCAGCGCGAACGAGGTCGCGGGGCCGCGGCGGTCGGAGACGAGCGAGCCGGTCGGCCGCGTGCGCAGCTCGCCGTACCAGGGCTCGTAGCGGTCAAAGACGTGGTGGAGGATCCCGGTGCCGCGCGTCTCGGTGAGGAACTCGGTGCGGAAGCCGATCAGCGCGCGGGCGGGGACGAGGTACTCGAGCCGCACCCAGCCGGTGCCGTGGTTGACCATCTCCTCGAGCCGCCCCTTGCGGAGCGCGAGCAGCTGCGTGAGCACGCCGACGTAGTCCTCGGGCGCGTCGATCGCGAGCCGCTCGACGGGCTCGTGCACCTTCCCGTCGACGAGCCGCGTCACGACCTGCGGCTTGCCGACAGTGAGCTCGAAGCCCTCGCGCCGCATCAGCTCGACGAGCACCGCGAGCTGGAGCTCGCCGCGGCCTTGCACCTCCCAGGTGTCGGGCCGCTCGGTCGTGAGGACGCGCAGCGAGACGTTGCCGACGAGCTCCTGGTCGAGCCGCGACTTCACCATCGAGGCGGTCAGCTTGTCGCCCTCGCGGCCGGAGAGCGGCGAGGTGTTGATCCCGATCGTCATCGAGAGGCTCGGCTCGTCGACGGTCGAGACGGGCAGCGGGCGCGGGTCGTCGGGGTCGGCGAGCGTCTCGCCGATCGTCACCTCGGGCAGGCCGGCGACGGCGACGATCTCGCCCGGGCCGGCCTCGTCCGCCTCGACGCGGTCGAGCGCGTCCGTCACGTAGAGCTCGGTCACCTTCGCGCGCTCGATCGTCCCGTTCGCCCGGCACCACGCGATCTGCTGGCCCTTGCGGATCGTCCCGTGCTGGACGCGCGCGAGCGCGAGGCGGCCCACGTACGGCGAGGCGTCGAGGTTCGTGACAAGCGCCTGGAGCGGGTGGTCGGGGTCGTATTCGGGCGCGGGGATCGTCTCGAGCAGGAGCTCGAAGAGCGGCTGGAGGTCGTCCGCGAGCTCGTCCGGCTTGAGGCCGGCGCGGCCCTCGCGTGCGTTCGTGTAGGCGATCGGAAACTCGATCTGGCTCTCGTCGGCGTCGAGGTCGAGGAAGAGCTCGTAGACCTCGTTCACGACCTCCTCGATCCGCGCGTCCGGCCGGTCCACCTTGTTGACGACGAGGATCACGGGCAGCCGCGCCTCGAGCGCCTTGCGCAGCACGAAGCGCGTCTGCGGCAGCGGTCCCTCGCTCGCGTCGACGAGCAGGAGCACGCCGTCGACCATCGTCAGGCCGCGCTCGACCTCGCCGCCGAAGTCGGCGTGACCGGGCGTGTCGACGATGTTGATCTTCGTCTCGCCGTAACGGAAGGCCGTGTTCTTGGCGAGGATCGTGATCCCCTTCTCGCGCTCCAGGTCGGTCGAGTCGAGCACGCGCTCGCCCACGTCCTGGTTGGCGCGG
>DATKBA010000056.1:0-3407 GCA_035514455.1 Gaiellaceae bacterium
CCTGGCCGCGGGCCTGACCCTCGAGTTCGCCGCTCCCGACCTGGAGACGTTCCCGCTGCTCGAGCTCGCGCGCAGAGCGGGGGAGACCGGCGGCACCGCGCCCGCCGTCTACAACGCCGCGAACGAGGTCGCGGTCGCCGCGTTCCTCGCGGGGCGGCTGCCGTTCCTCGCGATCGCAGACGTCGTGGCCGAGACGCTCGGCGCGGCCGGCGGCTCCCCGGCCCATGACCTCGACGAGCTCGTCGCAGCCGATGCCGAGGCGCGCCGGCTGGCCGGACGCGGGGTGCCGGTCGCGTGAGCATCCTCGTCTCGATCGTCGGCCTCGGCTTCCTGATCCTGATCCACGAGGCGGGCCACTTCTTCGTCGCGCGCGCCGTCGGGATGAACCCGCGCAAGTTCTACGTCGGCTTCCCGCCCGCGCTCGCGAAGACGACGCGCAACGGGATCGAGTACGGGATCGGGGCGATCCCCCTCGGCGGCTACGTGAAGATCCCGGGGATGCACCGCCCCGCGGCGGCGGACCTCGACGTGCACTTCGGCCGTGCGGTGGACGAGCGGCCCTCGCTGCGGCATCCGCTCGAGCAGCTCCGCGGCCGCCTGGACGAGGCGGACTACGCCGGTGCCCGCGAAGCGCTCGGCCCCGTGCGCGCAGCCGTCGACGCGACCACGCTGTCGCACCCCGCACAGCGCTCCGCCGAGCGCGGCCTGACGGACGTTGCCGACGCGCTCGCGCCCGATGCGTACTGGCGCGCGAAGACCTGGAAGCGCGTCGCGGTGATCTTCGCGGGCCCCGGCGCCAACCTCGTGCTGGCGGTCGTGCTGTTCGCGCTCCTCTTCCTGTCCGGCGGCGGCAAGGCGACGAGCGTCGTCGCGGACGTCGTCCCGGAGAGCCCGGCCGCGGCGATGGGGCTCCAGGCCGGCGACCGGATCGTCTCGATCGACGGGAGCGCGGTCGACGCCGACCAGATCGCCCAGCGGATCTCCGGCTCCGGCGGGCAGCCGCTGACCGTCACCGTTGTCCGCGCGGGCGAGACCGTCAAGCTCGGCCCGACGGAGCCGGCGCAGACGGACGGCGTATTCCGGCTCGGATTCGTGCTCCGCGGCGAGGGTCTCGGGCCGGCGGAGTCGACGTGGCAGGCGGTCCGCGTCACGGGGATCGTCACCAAGGAGATCGGCGCCACGATCGCCCGGCTCGCCACGGGCGACGGGCGCGAGCAGATCGCGAGCCCGGTCGGGATCGTCCAGGGCTCCTCGCAGGCGGTCGAGCAGGGGATCGCGAGCTACCTCTGGGTGCTCGGGCTGATCAGCCTCTCGCTCGCGCTGCTCAACCTCCTGCCGCTGCTGCCGCTCGACGGCGGCCACATCGCCTTCTCGCTCGTCGAGGGCATCCGCCGCAAGGCGGTGGCGCGGGAGGTCTACGAGCGTGTCTCGGTGGTCGGGATCGCGGTCGTGCTCCTGCTCTTCTTCATCGGCCTCTCGAACGACATCGGACGGTTGGGGAACTAGCGGACGCGGTGGCGCAGGCGCTCGAGCTCACGCTCGACGTCGGTTTCACGGTGATCGGGCGGCGCACGTCTCGACGCTTGCAGGACGCCGCGGCGGCGCATCCGCGGAAAGCCCCGATCGACAACCGCGGCAACCAGGGACTGTCCCTGACAACGCCCGTTGTCGCGCCGGCGGAGGGGTACCCTGTCGCCATGGCCTCGGACGTCCAGATCAGGGTCGGCAACGTCGCGATCGGCGGCGGCGCGCCTGTCGTGATCCAGTCGATGACGCTGACGCCGACGCGCGACGTCGAGGCGACGACGGCCCAGATCGCTGCCCTGGCCTCCGCCGGCTGCGAGGTCGTGCGGTGCGCCGTGCCGAAGACCGAGGACGCCGAGGCGCTGGCCCGCATCGTGCGGCTCAGCCCGATCCCCGTGATCGCGGACATCCACTTCAACGCGAGCCTCGCCCTGAAGGCGATCGAGGCGGGCGTCGCCGCGGTGCGGATCAACCCCGGCAACATCGGCGGCCCGGACAAGGTCGAGCTCGTGGTCGACGCGGCGCGGAAGGCGGGGATCCCGATGCGGATCGGCGCCAACTCCGGCTCGCTGCCCAAGCACCTCGAGGAGCTGGCGCAGGCCGACCAGGCCGAGGCGCTCGTCGCCGCCGCGATCGAGGAGGTGGAGCTGCTCGAGCGGCTCGACTTCCGCGACTTCAAGATCTCCGTCAAGTCGACGCACGTGCCGACGATGATCCGCGCCTACCGGATGCTGGCCGCGAAGGTGCCGTACCCGCTCCACCTCGGCGTCACCGAGGCGGGCACGCAGTTCTCGGGGTCGATCAAGAGCGCCGTCGGGATGGGCGCGCTGCTCGCGGACGGGATCGGAGACACGATCCGCGTCTCCCTCACCGCGGACCCCGTCAAGGAGGTCGAGACGTGCTGGGAAATCCTGAAGGCGCTCGGCCTGCGCGAGCGCGGCCCGGTGATGATCTCCTGCCCCTCGTGCGGCCGCGACAACGTCGGCGTCGAGAAGCTCGCCGTCGTGGTCGAGGAGCGCCTCAAGGCCTACCCGCAGGCCTTCGAGGTGGCAGTGATGGGTTGCGCCGTCAACGGGCCGGGGGAGGCGGGCGACGCCGACTTCGGGATCGCGGGCGGCCGCGATGTCGGCTTCATCTACGCCCACGGCCGCGTGCTCAAGAAGGTCAGCTCCGACATCCTGATCGACGAGCTCTTCCACGAGATCGACCGCTGGATCGAGGGCGGGATGCAGCGCCCGAAGCGCCTGAAGATGGCGAAGCCCGCCGCGCTCGCGATGGCCGAGGCCTCGCTCATTCCGCTGGACTAGGCTGCGCGGATGCTCCACCGCGCGTCCACGCTCTTCCTCCCGACCCTGCGCGATGCGCCGGCGGACGCCGAGGCACGCTCGCACAAGCTGCTCGTGCGCGGCGGCTACATCCGCCAGGTGAGCGCCGGCCTCTGGACGTACCTGCCGCTCGGCTGGAAGGCCCACGAACAGGTCGTCCGGGTCGTGCGTGAGGAGATGGACGCGATCGGCTGCCAGGAGATGCTCGCTCCGGTGCTCACGCCGGCGGAGCTGTGGGAGCAGACGGGCCGCTACGGAATCCCGGAGCTGTTCAAGCTCGAGGACCGTGGCGGCCGCGAGCTCGTGCTCCCGTTGACGCACGAGGAGTCGTTCACGTTCCACGCGCGCGAGCTGCAGAGTTACCGCCAGCTGCCGCAGATGCTCTACCACTTCCAGACGAAGGACCGCGACGAGCCACGCCCGCGCGGCGGCCTCCTCCGGGTTCGCGAGTTCATCATGAAGGACGCCTACTCGTTCGACGTCGACGAGGAGGGGCTCGCCCGCTCGTTCGAGCTGCAGCGCGGCGCGTACCACCGCATCTTCGAGCGGTGCGGCCTC
>DATKBA010000057.1:0-2685 GCA_035514455.1 Gaiellaceae bacterium
GAAGCTCGGGCTCAACTCGTCCTCGACCGTCGACCTCGTGCTCGAGGGCGCGACGGTCGGGCGCGACCGGCTCCTGCACGAGGAGGGGCGCGGCTTCGCGGTCGCGATGTCGACGCTCGACGGCGGGCGGATCGGGATCGCGGCGCAGGCCCTCGGGATCGCGCAGGCCGCCTACGACGTGGCGCGCGAGTACGCGAAGGAGCGGCGGACGTTCGGCAAGCGGATCGCGGAGCATCAGGCGATCCAGTTCAAGCTCGCGGACATGTCGACTCAGATCGACGCGGCTCGGCTGCTCACCTACCGCGCGGCCTGGCTGAAGGAGCAGGGCGAGCCGCATACCGAGGCCGGCGCGAAGGCCAAGCTCTTCGCGTCCGAGACCGCCCGCCGCCAGACGGCCGAGGCGATCCAGATCCTCGGCGGGTACGGGTACACGAAGGAGTTCCCGGTCGAGCGCTACTACCGCGACGCGAAGATCACGGAGATCTACGAGGGGACGAGCGAGATCCAGCGGCTCGTGATCGCGCGCCGGATCCTCGAGCTCCAGCCCGAGCCCGCCGCGACCGCATGAGGCGCCGCGACGAGCCCGTCCGCCTGACCCGGATCTACACGCGCGGCGGCGACGAGGGAGAGACGTCGCTCGGCGACGGGTCGCGAGTGTCGAAGCTCGACTGCCGGATCGGGGCGTTCGGCACGGTCGACGAGCTCAACGCCGCGCTCGGGGTCGTGCTCGCAGGCGAGCTGCCCGAGTCGCTGCGCGAGCCGCTCGAGCTTGTCCAGAACGAGCTCTTCGACGTCGGCGCGGACCTGTCCGTACCGTGGGGCGTCGCCGACCGGTTGCGGGTCGAGCAGCCGATGATCGACCGGCTCGAGGAGCTGTGCGACCACTTCAACGCCGAGCTGCCCGAGCTGCGCAGCTTCGTCCTCCCCGGCGGCACCGCAGCCGCCGCCCGCCTCCACGTCGCCCGCACGATCTGTCGGCGGGCCGAGCGGGACGTGCTCCTCGGCGGGCAGGAGCTGGAGCTGAACCCGCTTGTGCTCCGCTACCTGAACCGGCTCTCCGACCTGCTCTTCATCCTCGCCCGTGCGGCGAACGCGGACGCAGGCGGCGACGAGCCGCTCTGGCGCCCGGGCGGCGATCGCTAACCGGAGCTGATCTTCGCGATCGCCTTCGCCAGCTGCTTCGCGGTGACGTTCCGCGGCAGCGCGAGCACGGCGCCGGCCCGGACCGCCTGGGCGCGCAGGAGCGGCCTGCGGGAGATCGCGATCAGGCGCAGGGTGGGGAAGACCGTCCGGAGGTCGCGGACGAAGCCGACGCCGTAGGAGTCGACGTCGACGACGACGATGCCGACGTCGCGGGCGCTGGACGCGACGAGCGCGAACGTCCGGTCGGGACCGGCCGTCGCGACGACGCGGGTGCCGGTCCCCTTCAGCCCCGGCTGGAGCGCTCCCTTCTGCGGCGTCTCGCCGGCGAGCACGATCTCGATCTCCTGCTTCTTCGGCTTCACCTGCACGAGCTTCGGGCCGACGAGCTTCAGCTTGACCGTGCGGCGCACGGTCTCCGTGCCCGAGCGCGCGACCCAGGTGAGCGTGTACGTGCCGGGGCGGCGGATCTGCCGCGGCAGCGTCAGCTTGACGACGTTGGCGCCGGCCTTCACCTTCAGCCGCCAGGTGTAGAGGCGCTTCGTGTCGACTCCGAACAGCGTCGCGGTCATGTTGGCGGGCTTCGAGACGCTGATCCGGACGGGGATCTGCGTGCGCTTGGCGAGCTTCAGCGACTTCGCTCCGGCGACCGCGAAGACGAGGCGCGTCTGCGGCACGCCGGTGGCGATCGCGACGACGAGGTCGATCGTCGTGCCCTCGGCCGCGAAGCGGATGCCGGCGGGCTCGACGACGGTGCCGGTGACGGATCCGGGGACCAGCGTCTCGCTCACCTGGCCGACGCGGAAGCCGGCCGCGGCGAGCTCGGCGGCGGCCTGCTCGATGCTCTTGCCGGCCAGGACGGGGAGGGCGCGGAGCGGTGCGGTGTGCTCGCTGGCGTTGCCGGCGGCGTCGAGCTGGACGAGCGTGAACCGCCGCGTGTCGCCGGGCTCGAAGGCGCCGAGCTTGACCTCGAACTGCGCCGTCTCGAAGTTCTGGTACGCCTCACCGTTGACGAAGAGGACGACGTTGCCGAGCTGCCCGCTCGAGTCCGTGCCGGGGATCCAGCGCAGCGTCAACCCGTCCTCGGCGACGACGCCCGCCAGGTCCCGCGGGGGGGTCGGGGCCTCGTTGTCGCGCAGGAGCGCGAACCAGGTCAGGTGGCGCGTGAGGATGTGCACGGCCCCGGAGCCGTCGCGGTACCAACCGTCCGCCTGACCCGCCGGCAGCGAGCCGGCGACCTGGGAGAGGACACGCCACGTCGAGCCGTCCTGCGAGATCGCGGGGACGACCACCTCGCCCGACGGGTTCGGGATCACGATGTCGATCGGCGCCTCGAACTGCGTCACCGGCGTCCCGGCGAGCGCCCAGTGCGCGGTCACCTCGACCATCTGCGTGCCGGGGAGAAGGCCCGTGCCGACGACCGGGGCGGGAGGCGCGAGGTCGACGCGGAGCACCATGAAGTCCCAGGCGGACGGCAGCGACGGCCAGGCGGCGGGCGTCACCGTGACCGAGGCGAGACCGCTCGGCGCGGTCAGCGTCGAGGCC
>DATKBA010000058.1:0-7126 GCA_035514455.1 Gaiellaceae bacterium
CGTGACCATGTTGCGCGTGTACTGGACGTGGCCGGGGGCGTCCGCGAGCTGGAAGCGGCGGCGCGGCGTCACGAAGGACAGGTAGGCGACGTCGATCGTGATCCCCTGCTCGCGCTCGGCGCGCAGGCCGTCGGTGAGCAGGGCGAGGTTGACGTAGCCGTCGCCGCGGCGCTTCGACGTCTCCTCGATGTGCTCGAGCTGGTCGACGAGGATCTGCTTCGTGTCGAAGAGCAGCCGGCCGATCAGCGTCGACTTGCCGTCGTCGACCGAGCCCGCGGTCACGAGGCGGAGCAGGTCGGTAGCCATCAACTCAGAAGTAGCCAACGCGCTTCCTGTCCTCCATCGCGGCCTCGCTCGCGCGGTCGTCGGCCCGGGTCTCGCCGCGCTCGGTCACGCGCGTCGCGGCGATCTCGGTCACGACCTGCTCGAGCGTCCTCGCGTCGGACGCGACGGCGCCCGTGCAGCTCATGTCGCCGACCGTGCGGAAGCGCACCGAGGCCGTGAAGGGCTCCTCGCCCTCCATCCGCTCGACGAACTCGCTGGCGGCGTAGAGCATCCCGTCCCGCTGGAAGACCTCGCGCTCGTGCGCGAAGTAGATCGACGGCAGCTCGAGCTGCTCGCGGGCCACGTACTGCCACACGTCGAGCTCGGTCCAGTTCGAGATCGGGAAGACGCGCACGTGCTCGCCGCGGCGGACGCGGGCGTTGTACAGGTTCCAGAGCTCGGGCCGCTGCGCGCGCGGGTTCCACTGGCCGAAGTCGTCGCGGAAGCTGAAGATCCGTTCCTTGGCGCGGGAGCGTTCCTCGTCGCGGCGGGCGCCGCCGATCGCGGCGTCGAAGGCGTGCTCCTCGATCGCGTCGAGCAGCGTCGTCGTCTGAAGCTGGTTGCGCGACGCGCGCGGGCCCGTCTCCTCCACGACGCGCCCCCTGTCGATCGACTCCTGCACCGAGGCGACGAGCAGCCGCTCGCCGAGCTCCGCGACGCGGCGGTCGCGGTACTCGATCACCTCGGGGAAGTTGTGGCCCGTATCGACGTGCATGACCGGGAACGGGAACTTGCCGGGCCGGAACGCCTTCTCCGCCAGCCGCAGCAGCACGATCGAGTCCTTGCCGCCGGAGAAGAGCAGCACAGGACGCTCGAGCTCGGCGGCGAGCTCGCGCATGATGTGGATCGCCTCCGCCTCGAGCTCGTCGAGATGGGAGAGGTGGACGGGCGCCTGCATCAAGACGGATGCAGTCCGCACTCGGTCCGGTCGCTGCCGGCCCAGCGGCCCTCGCGACCCTCGCCCGGGAGCGTCGAGTGCGTGTCGCCGATGGACGAGTAACCGCGGTCGTGCAGCGCGTGGTAGGGGAGCCCGCGCTCCCGGATGTACGTCCAGCAGTCGTCGCCGCTCCAGTCGGCGAGCGGGTTCGCCTTCCACAGCTCGTGCGCCGCGTCCCAGCCGAGCTTCGGCGCGTCCGCGCGGGTCGGCGACTGGTCGCGGCGGACGCCGGTGATCCAGCAGTCGAGGCCTCCGAGCGCGCGGGTGAGCGGCTCGACCTTGGCGACCGCGAGGTAGAGGTCGGGGTTCGTCTCCCAGACGCGCTCGTCGTGCGTCGCCGCGAGATCCTCGGCGCTCGGGCCTTCGAACACCTCGACGGTCGTGCCGTACCGCTGCTCGACCTCGCGCCAGTGTGCGTACGTCTCCGGGAAGAGGTGGTGGGTGTCGATCGCGAAGACCCGCGCCTTCGGCTCGAGCCCGAAGAGCAGGTCGAGCAGCACGGTCTCCTCCTTCTGGAAGGAGCAGGCGAGCGAGAGCCGGTCGCCGAAGCGGGCCACGAGCTCGCTCAGTAGCTGCTCGGCGCTGAGCGCCTCGGAACGCTCCGCGAGCGCCGCGATCTCGTCGTGTGCCGTCGTCGCCACGCGCGGAAGGGTACCAGCATCCATATAAGCCAAGCTAATCGACAGTATTAGTAGAGATTCGGTACGCTGCCGCCCGTGGACTGGAAGCTCTCCCTCGCCGGGCTCCTCATCGGCGCGCTCGTCGGGATGACGGGCATGGGCGGCGGCTCCCTGATGACGCCGCTGCTCGTCTTCTTCTTCGGCTTCAAGCCCACGGTCGCGATCGGCACCGACATCCTCCACGGAGCGATCTTCAAGTCGTTCGGCGCCGCCCGGCACCGCCAGCTCGGCACCGTCCACGCGCGGCTGACGGTCTGGATGCTGCTCGCCTCCGCGCCCTGCTCGCTCGTGGGCGTGGGGCTCTCGACGTGGCTGAAGCACCGCTACGGCGACGGCTTCGAGGACGCCGCCGGCGTGATCCTCGGCTTCGCCCTGATCGCGGGCGGGATCGGCTTCGCCGCGAAGACGTTCGTCGCCGGGCGCGTCAAGAGCGACGCGCCGTTCCTCCTCTCGGCGTCCGACCGGCGGATCGCCGTCGCGACCGGCGCGCTCGGCGGCTTCGTCGTCGGGCTGACCTCCGTCGGCAGCGGCACCTTCTTCGGGCTCGTGATGCTGCTCGTCTTCCCGCTCACGGCCTCGAAGGTCGTCGGCACCGACATCTTCCACGCCGCGGCGCTGCTCTGGGTCGCCGGCGCGGGCCACCTCGCGGCCGGCAACGTCGACCTCCACGCGACCGGCTGGCTCCTGATCGGCTCGATCCCGGGCGTCCTGCTCGGGAGCCAGGTGTCCGTCAACCTGCCCGACCGGGCGCTGCGGCTCGGCCTGGCGATGACGCTGACGCTTGCGGGGATCAAGCTCGCCGAGGTGCCCGGCGCGGAACTCGTGATCGTCGCGGTGCTCTCGGCGGCCGCGCTCGTGCTGCTCACGGCGGGCGTGCGCCGGTTGGCTAGAGGCTCCGCCCGGCCGGAGCCGGCTGCCGCGGAAGCGGACACGACTCGAAGCGGCGGCCGGTGAGCAGGAAGCCGAGCTTGTAGGCCTCGCAACCGGCGCAGAACCCTGTCGCCGACGCGAGCACTGCGAGCGCGGCGACGACCGCGCCGAGCACCGTGCCCACGGCCTCCCAGCCGCCGGCGAAGGCGATGCTCGCCGCGCCGAGGAAGACGACGCCGACGAGGTTCGCGAACCGTGGCGGGCGCGCGTCCTCGAGGGGCCCCTCGCCGAAGCGCGGCTGCACGAGCTCGAAGTAGGCGAGGCACGGGAGGCAGTAGCGGCGGCCGAAGGTGAGTCCGATCGCGAGCTGCGCGCCGAGCAGCGCGAGCAGCCACCACGGCCCGGTCGTCACGGCGAGCACCGAGCCGATCCCGACGACTCCCTGGTTGACGCGTGGCGCGCGCGAGTCGATCACCGCCGTGTCGCGATAGGGATCTGTCGCGCGCTCCATCCCGCGACGGTAGCTGAGCGGCCGCGGGCTACGCGCTGGTCGCGAGCCTGGCCCTGAATCGGCGATGAGCGCATCTAGACTTGCCCTGCTGTGGCTCGAATCGCCTCGACCGTGCTGGTGGTCGCGCTGCTCGCGGCCACGGCCGCGGCGTTCGCGCTCACCCAGGGCCTGAAGCTTCAGCCGGCGCCGATTCGCGGCACCGTCGTCGACGCCGTCTTCTCCCCCGTCTGCGCCTGCGACACCGCAACGGCGACCATCTCCTTCGTCCTGCGCGAGCGCGACCGCGTCGACCTCGCGATCGTCGACGGCTCCGGCGACGTCGTCCGGACGGTCGTCCGCGACGCGCCGTATCCGGCGGGCCGCGTCTCGGAGGAGTGGGACGGCCGCGACGACGCCGGCCGCGTGCTGCCGGAGGGCGAGTACGCGCCGCGCGTGCACCTCGACGACGCGCGGTTCACGACGACGCTGCCGAACCCGATCCGGATCGACGTGACTCCGCCGCAGGTCGAGATGGTCTCGGTCGAGCCGAAGGTCTTCTCGCCGGACGGCGACGGTCGCGCCGACCGCGTCGTCGTCCGCTACCGCACCGACGAGCCGGCCAAGGGCCTCCTCTTCGTCGACGGAACGCGCCGTGTGCGGAACCGCTTCGCGCGGACGGAGGACAGGCTCGTCTGGAGCGGCCGGCTCGAGGGGCGGGCGTTCCCGGCGGGCACGTACGTCGCGCGGGTGGCCGCCGAGGATCCGGCGGGGAACGTGAGCGAGCGCTCTGCTCCTGTACCGCTCGTGCTCCGCTACGTGGCGCTCGGGCGCGACCGGATCGTGGCGGGAGCGGGCGAGCGGCTCGTTGTGCGCGTCTCCGCCGACGCCGAGCGGGTCCGCTGGACGCTCGGCGGCCGCAGCGGCTTCGCGCGGCCCGGCACCCTGCGGCTGCGGGCGCCGCTCCAGAAGGGACAGTTCACGCTGACCGTCTCCACGGGCGGGCACGCTGCCCGCGCGGCTGTCTTCGTCCGGGAGCCGGGGCCCTGAGCGAGCTCGCCCGCCTCGCCGGCCCGCTCGCGTGCGCGGGCCTCGCCCTCCTGCTCGCCGCGCCCCGGCGGGAGCTGCGCATCGCCGGTCTCGCGGCCTGGGGGCTCGGCGCGCTCGTGCTCGGGCTCTACCTCGCCCCCGACGGGCGAGTGGGCGAGCTCGCCGCCGCGGCCGCCGTCGGCGCCGTCCTCGCTGCGGCGGGCGCGTACCTGCTGCTCCGGTTCCCGTGGGCGCTCGCCTTCGCGATCCTGGCCTGCATCCCGGTGCGGATCCCGGTCGGCGTCGGCGACGAGGACGCGAACCTGCTCCTGCCGCTCTACCTCGTCGTCGCGGCGCTCGCGCTCGCGCTCGGCTGGCAGCTGCTGCGCGGAGACCGGCGCGCTCGCGAGCTCGGGCCCGTCGCGCTCCCGCTCGCCGCCGTCGTCGCCTGGTCCGGCCTGGCGCTGCTCTGGAGCGACGACCTGCGCGAGGGCTCGATCTTCCTCGCCGCGTTCGTGCTCCCGTTCGGCCTGCTCGCGATCGGCGTCGCGCGGCTGCCGTGGAGCAGGCGGGCGCTCGTCGGCGTCTACGGGGCGCTGGTCGCGACCGCCGTCGCCTACGCGGGAGTGGGCCTCTACCAGTGGGTGACGCGGGAGGTGTTCTGGAACCCCAAGCTGATCGTCGACAACGCCTACGCCCCCTTCTTCCGCGTCAACTCGGTCTTCTGGGACCCGTCCATCTACGGCCGCTACCTCGTCGTCGCGATCCTCGCGACGCTGGCCCTCATCCTGCTCGGGCTGCGTGAGCGGCTGCTCGCCGGCGCCGTCGCCGCGATCGTCCTCGCGTGGGCCGGGCTGCTCTTCTCGTTCTCGCAGTCCAGCTTCCTCGCGCTGATCGCCGGCACGCTCGCGGCGGCGGCGTTCGTCTGGCGCTGGCGCGCGGCGGCTGCGCTCGCCGCGCTCGCCGTCGTGCTCGTCTCGGTCGGCTTCGCGACCCCCCAGGTCCGCCACCAGCTGCTCGAGGAGTCGCGCGCCGGCCTCAACGCCGTCACGAGCGACCGCGCCGGCCTGATCGGGAATGGGCTCCGGATCGCTGCCGACCACCCCGTGGCGGGCGTCGGCACGGGCGGGTTCAAGCGCGCGTACGCCGAGCGCACCGGGCTTCCCGGCCGGGCGCCTAAGAAGGCGGCTTCGCACTCGACGCCGGTGACGGTCGCCGCGGAGACGGGCCTGACCGGGCTGGCGCTGCTGGCCTGGCTCGGGGCGGCCGCGCTCGTCGCCGCCTTCCGCGTGCGCGGAAGCTCCGATGCCGGGCGCACGGCGCTCGCCGCGGGGCTTACGCTTGGCGCGATCGCCGTGCACAGCTTCTTCTACAACGCGCTCTTCGAGGATCCCGTCGTCTGGGCGCTCCTCGGCCTCGTCGCGCTCGCCGTGGCGCGCCGCCCGGAGGAGGCCGCAGCGTGATCGAGGCGTGGAAGCGCGTGCTCGTGCTGGCGCCGCACACCGACGACGGCGAGTTCGGCTGCGGCGGCACGATGGCGCGCCTCGTCGAGGCGGGCGTCGAGGTCCACTACCACGCCTTCTCGATCGCCACCCGCTCGCTGCCCGAGGGCTTCGCGCCCGACACGCTCGCCCGCGAGGTGCGGGAGGCGACCGGCGAGCTGGGGATCCCCGAGGCGCACCTCGTCGTGCACGACTTCGACGTCCGCACGTTCCCGGAGCGGCGCCAGGACATCCTCGAGCTGCTCGTCGGCCTCTGGGAGGAGCTGCGCCCGGACGCCGTCTTCCAGCCCTCCCACCACGACGTGCACCAGGACCACCAGACGATCGCGCAGGAGGGGCTGCGCGCCTTCAAGCGCACGACCGTGCTCGGGTACGAGATCCCCTGGAACAACTTCGACTTCTCCTATGGCGCGTACGTCGCGCTCGAGCAGCGCCACCTCGAGCGGAAGGTCGCCGCGCTCGCGCGGTACGCCTCGCAGCAGCACCGCCGGTACGCGAACCCGGAGTACGTCTGGAACCTCGCCCGCGTGCACGGGATCAACGTCAACCGCGAGTACGCGGAGTGCTTCCAGGTCTACCGGATCGTGGCCTAGCCGCCGCCGGCGACGTCGGGGCCGTGCCGGTCGTCGTCGCCGCGCGGTGCGGCGAGGTGGACGATCGTCCAGCCGACCAGGACGATCGCGAGCACCGCGAACGACTCCAGCGCCAGCCACATGAAGATCTCGGGATCCATGGCGTGCAGCTTCGTCCGGCCCGGCGTCCCGGGCATCGGCGGCGCCGCGGATTCGCGCTGCGGGAAATCCGCAGGCGCTAGTCAGCCGTCGGCGTCTGCGGCAGCGCGCGGTAGGTGACGTACACGAGCGGCGTGCCGGGCTCTCGCTCCTCCTCGGGCTTGCGCCGCGCGCGCAGCCAGCGGACGACGTACTCGGAGAGCTCGTTGACCTCCTCCTGCGTCGCGTAGACCATCCAGCCGCCGACGAAGGCGGTCTCGCGCCACTCGTCGCTGTGCTCGCCCTCGCCGCGCTGGTGGATGTAACGCCGGAGCGCCTCCTCGTCGCGGCCGATCATCGTGCTCTCGAGCTGGGCGACTGCCGCGTCGTACTCGGGGTCCTCGGCGGGAGCGGACGAGATCAGCCCGACGCGGCTCGGGTCGCGTCGCCACCAGCGCTCCCGGCCCTTGCGCCTGTCGAGGTCCTCCTCGATCAGGCCCGCCGCGGCGAGCGCGCGCAGGTGGTAGCTCGTCGCCCCGCTCGACTCCCCCAGCTCGCGCGCGAGCATCGACGCGGTTGCCGGCCCG
>DATKBA010000059.1:0-3739 GCA_035514455.1 Gaiellaceae bacterium
GCTCCGGGACGACGCCCAGCCGCTCGCCGACGTCGTCTCCGGTGTAGCGGGAGTTGACGAAGATCACGTCACACGTGCGCGCCGCGTTCCGGTACTTCGCCCGGTGCATGGCGCGGGTCCGGCGCGTCGTCCACTCGGGGAAGCGCAGGGGCACGAGGTCGTGGATCATCGTCGCGCGCACGCCGGACCGCTGCGGCGGGTACATCCAGTCCCAGAAGTGGAGCACGTCGAAGGGGCCCAGGAAGAGCTCCGCCGGCGGGTAGCCGGCCCGGCTCCATGCCGTCCGCCAGGCGTGCGCGAGCGGCAGCGTGACGACCTTCCGCTCCACGGGGACGCCGTCGAGCGCCCCGAGCAGGTGCGGACGCCCCCACGGGCTCGTCGGCGCGAAGGCGACGACGTCGTGCTCGTCGCCTGCCGCCTCGAGCAGCCCGCGCAGCGAGCCGAGGATGTAGTTCCCCACGCCGGTGCGCGGGTGCGAGAGGGGCGAGACGTCGAACGCGATCCTCATCCGTTACCTCCAAGCAAGTAACAGTCTGTTACTTGGTGGGCTTTGGGTGGGATCACGGGCTGCGGTACTCGAACCCGAGGACCCGGATGCCGAGGCGGCGGGTGTCCTCGCTGCCGGGGCGGACCTCAGCGGGCACGGCCGTGGGGGTGACGACGAAACGCACCTCGCACCTTCCTCCGGGATTTGGGCGTAGCGGGACCTCGAGCGTCGGGTCGACGTCCCTCGCGGTCACCGTCCGCTCCGCGTCGCGCGAGCCGCCCGCCCGCGCGACGATCCGCTGGGGCGCGGCGAGCAGGTTCGCGTCCTTCTCGAGCAGGACGCGCACCGACCCGCCCTCGCACTCGAAGCGGCGGTACGTGAAGGACGGCTCCGACCAGGCGTCGGCGTAGATGCCGTCCGTGAGGTGCTCGAGCCGGAGCGGCCTGTCGGCCTCGACGACGGCCATTCCCTTCACCCGGTCGCGCGCGACGACCGTCCCGGCGAGCGGGACGTTCTCGTCCACGAGCGCGTAGCGGTGCTCGACCGGCCCGCCTCCCGCGAGCAGCCTGCCGGTCTCGGGGTCGGCCTCGAGCGGCGTCTGCGGCAGCCCCGTCGGCATCACGCCGTCGAGCGCGTACACGCGCCCGACCGAGCGGCTGAAGAACTCGTTCTGGAGCACCGTCAGCCAGTCGCGGCGCGCGGTCCACAGCGCGGCCACGTCCGCGTCGGCCCCGACGGCGCGGTCGACCCAGTCGCGCTGCGGGTGCGTGATGCCCTGGTAGAGGTGCCCGATCGAGGCCGTCCGGATCCGGTGCTCGACGGAGTACGCGGAGAGGACGAAGAACGCGGCGACGAGAACCGGGAGGAGCACGCCGAGGCGGCGCGGGAGCAGGGCGAAGACGAGAGCGAGGGCGACGGAGACGGCGAGCGCCGCGAGCCACAGCCACTCCAGCGGCACGCCCCATTCCCAGACGTCCCACCAGAGCAGGAGCCCGAAGGTGTCCGACGTCGCGCTGACGTTCCCCGGCCCGAGCAGCCGATCGAACGGGACGAGCAGCGGCAGCGCGCCCGCGACGACGGCCGCGACGGCCGTCCTGACGCGGGGCCGCGGGAGGCCGCGGTCGACCCAGACCACGAGCGCGACGAGGAAGAGCGGGAAGAGGTGGAAGAGGTTGCGCTCCTCGATCCGGAGCGCGTAGCGTGACGCGAACGCGGCCACCTGGACGACCATCCAGATCGAGAGCGCGACCGAGGCGGCGAGGAACGCGCGCTCGCGCGCGCCGAGGCGCGGCGCCAGCGAGGCTAGGAGCAGGAAGGCCGCGAACGGGGCGACGCCTAGCGCGAGGTCGAGCTCGGCCACGTGGTAGAGGGCCCAGCGCGCGATCTCGACCGGCTCGTACGGCTGCTCGCTGACGCCGCGGTAGACGCCGAGCAGGTCGAGGGGCGTCCGGCCGCGCACCGCCAGGACGGCGACCACGGCGAGCGCCGCCGCCGCGGACAGCGCGTAGAGCCAGCGGAAGCGCGCGAGGCCGCGCAGCCCGCTCCGCTCGGCCGCGACGAGGAGCAGCGGCGCGGTCAGGACCGCGGGCACGAGCACGACCGCCTGCACGCGCGCGGCGAACGCGACCGCCACCAGGCCGAGCAGGAGGGCCACGCGCAGCGGCGTCGGCCGCTCGAGCGCGAGCACGAGCACGAGCACCGCCGTCACGACGAGCGGGTAGAAGACGTTCTCCGTCATGAGCATCCCGCTGTAGAGGGAGCCGGGGACGATCACGGCCAGGAGGGCGGCCGCGAGCGCCGGCCCCGGGGCGACCATCCGGCGGGCGAGGAAGTACGTCGGGACGGCCGCGAGGGAGAAGACGAAGCCGTTGATCGTCTTCGCCAGGGCGTACGCCGACGGAACCGACTCGTGCACGAGGTACGCCGGCGCGAGCACGAGCGGGTAGACGACCCCGAACGCGCCGCGTGCCCGGATCTCGCGCAGCCACAGCTCCCCCGTCGCCGCCAGGCTCTTCGCCAGCTCGGCGTAGACGAGCTCGTCGACCATGATCCACGGGGCGACGATCCGGCGTCCGAAGGCGTACCGGGCCGCGCACGACAGCACCACGATCCCGACAAGCCAGGCCCAGGCGGGCACCGCCCGGACGAGCGTGAGCGGACGGCCCAGGACGGCCTGCACGGTGAGGCTACTCACCGATCCGCGTCTCCCGAAGGCGCGCTCCGAGCTCCGCGGCCTCGGGACTGCCAGGACCGATCCCCACCTCTGCGGCCGCGACGGCGACCTCGCCGAGCACGGCGCCGGCGACAGCCCGCCCCCCCGCGGCCTCCTCGAGCGCGGCGGCGTAGAGCTCCGCGACCCGCGGCAGGGCGTGCTCGCGCCCGGCGTAGGCGCGCGCGGCCTCGCCCATCTGCGAGCGCACGGCTCCCTCACGGGCCAGCAGCTCGAGCGCGGCGGCGAGCGTGCCGACCTCGCGCTCGTCCACGGGGACCTTGAGCGCGACCTCGCCGGGCAGCTCGGAGAACCAGCCGGCGTCCGTGACGACGAGCGGCCGGCCGAGCGAGAGAGCGCGAAGCGCGATCCCGGAGGTCTCGCCCATCGTCGGCGACCGGAGGCCGACGCAGACGTCGCAGCGCGCGAGCAGCGCCCACAGCCGACGCTCGTCCACGTAGTCCTCGCGGACGACGCTCTCGCCGTCGTCGAGGCCGAGCCGGCGCAGGCGCGACTCGAGGTCGAAGCGGGGTGCGACCGCGCCGGCGAGGACGAGCCGGGCGCCGGGCCGTTCCTCCCGCAGGCGCACGAACGCCTCGAGCAGCTGGGGCACGCGCTTGCTCGCGTTCACGTGGCCGAGGCAGGCGATCACGAAGTCGCCGTCGACCTCGGCGGGCTCCACGCCGGGGTCGGGCCAGGCGGGATGGGGGATCCGCCAGATGCGGCCGGTGTAGCCGGCCGCCCGCGCCCGCTCCTCGACGTACCGCGAGTGCACGACCAGCCCGCGCTCCCGCGCGGCTTCGAGCACGAGCCCGGCGAGCGGGAAGTCCTCGGGCCGCTGCTCCCAGAGCGGCGGCACGCTCCGCTCGATCACGCCGTGGGCGAGCAGGCGCCCCGCCAGACCGGCCTCGCGCTCCATCGCGTCGAGGTAGGCGGCGGCGTCCCCGCGCGCCAGCGTCAGACCGGCGATCAGGTGGTGGAGGACGATCTCGTGCAGGACGACGACGCCCGGCCAGCGGCGGAGCGCCTCCACGATCCAGCCG
>DATKBA010000060.1:0-4112 GCA_035514455.1 Gaiellaceae bacterium
CTGCGCCTACGTCTCGGAGGCGTTCTACGCCGGGCGGCTCGGCCACGACGAGTCCACGGCCGCGCGGACGACTCCGTTCGGAACCGGGCTGAGGTACCTCGCGGTCGAGCACGAGGGGCGCCGGCAGGAGTCGCCGGAGGAAGCGGCGCGCGTCGCCGAGGAGGTCGAGCGGCTCCTGGGCGCGGGGATGAGCCCCGAGCAGCTGATCGTCGTCGCGCCCTACAACGCGCACGTGAACCTGCTGCGCCAGGTCGTCCACCGGGACGTCCCCGTCGGGACGGTGGACAAGTTCCAGGGGCAGGAGGCGGACGTCGTCCTCTACTCGATGGCGAGCTCGAGCGGGGAGGACATCCCGCGCAGCCTCGAGTTCCTCTTCTCGCGCAACCGGTTCAATGTCGCGATCTCGCGGGCGCGCTGCCTCGCCTACCTCGTCGCGAGCCCGCGGCTGCTGGAGGTGGACGCGAAGACGATCGAGCACATGCGGCTCGCGAACGCGCTCTGCCGCTTCGTGGAACTGGCGGAGTAGGCCGGCCTTGCGTTACTGGCTGAAGTGCCTCGGCTCCGCCGGCGCCCGCATGGACGAGTCGGCGATCCAGCGCGTTCTCGGGCATGTGCGCTTCCCGCGCCGGCCCTCGGTTCGTGTAGGGGACAAGCTGGTTCTCTACGCAGTTGGATACGACCACGTCTTCGCGATCGTGGAGGTCTTTAGACCGGTGGAGCGCGGGGAGGGCGTCGCTCCATACGACCGCTGGATCTGCGAGGTCAGGCCGATCCTGTGGATGGGCTACGCCGGTGCGCCCCGGCTATCGGCCCTTACCGCCGGACGGCCGCTTCGCGCCTCGGTTCGGCAGCACTCGCACATCAAGCTGACGAGCCGCGAGTACGAGCAGGCCGTGGACGCGCTTCGGACAGCCGGAGCGACAGCGGACGCGTTCTACCGCCCGTGAGTGCCTAAAAGCGGTTCGTTTTCGCTAACCTGGCCGGACATGGGCAGGGCCGAACGCACCGAGTGGGCTGTCGAGGTCGCGACGGCGATCCGTCTTGCGTCTACGGACGTGGACGAGCGCGCCGCTCGCCGGCTGAGGCGCGCCGAGCGGCTGCTCAGGCGCGAGATCGGGCCGAGCGTGCCGAAGGCGCGGGCGGCGGCGCTGCTCGGGGTCTCGGTCACCGCGCTCCAGCGGTGGATCGCGGCCGGCAGGCTTCCCGTCCTGCGCCGCCCGGGCGGGCGGGAAGAGGTCGAGGCGGCGGCGCTGCTCGAGCTCGTCGCCGAGGTCCGCCG
The DNA here is from genome assembly GCA_035514455.1 of Gaiellaceae bacterium. Lineage (GTDB taxonomy): Bacteria > Actinomycetota > Thermoleophilia > Gaiellales > Gaiellaceae > Gaiellasilicea. The sequence continues at coordinate 1,280 of DATKBA010000060.1, forward strand.
CCTCCGTGAGGAGGGAGCCCTCTCGAGGGGGGTCGTCGCGGCGGCCCTCCGCAGGCTCGGGGAGCGCGGCCTGCCGAACCCAACTCTGCGCCCGAACGTCCGCCCGGACGAGCTGCGGCAAGCGTTCCGCGACTCCTCGGCGGCGGACCGCCTCCGCGAGGCCGACGCGCTCAGCGGCGCCGCGACGGCGCTCGCCCGGCGCGGCGCCCGGAGGCGCGGCCGTGCCGCCTGAGACGCCCCCGCCGCTTCGCTTCTTCGAGCTCCTCCGGACGTTGCGCGCCCATGAGGTCGAGTTCGTCCTGATCGGCGGCTTCGCCCTGGCGTTCCACGGGGCCCCGCGGGCGACCAAGGACGTGGACATCGTTCCGAAGCCCGGGCGCGAGAACCTCACGCGGCTCTGGCGCGCGCTCGAGGAGCTGGAAGCCCGGCCGCAGGGCATCGAGGACTTCCGCCCGGAGGAGATGCCGATGGAGTGGGGCCTCGACGGCCTGATCGAGGGCGGCGGCAACTGGATCGTGCACACGCGCCTGGGGAGGCTCGACGTGATGCAGTGGGTGGATCCGTTCGACTCCTACGACGAGCTGCGGGAGAACGCGGTCGAGGAGTACGTGGACGAGATCGGCTCGACGATTCTCGTCACGGGTCTGGACGACCTCATCGCGATGAAGGAGGTCGCGGGGAGGGACCAGGATCGCATCGACGTCACCGCGTTGCGCATGGCTCACGGGCTGGAGGAGTAGGGACGCGGATCAGGTCACCGTCGCGCGGCACTCGTAGAGCCGCCCGTGGGCGGTGCCGCCGGCGGCGACGGCGTCCAGCACGCCCTCGAGCACGCCGAAGAGCGTGTTCAGCCAGGCGTAGCGCTCGTCGCCCGTGCGGGCCCGGAACGTCGTCACGAACACGCGGGCGCCGTCCTCCTCGCGGCGCGTCGCGACGCCGTCGAGCTCGACCCACGCCTCGGCGCCGTCGTGCGTCGTCAGCACGCCGCGCAGCGTGGGGAGGTTGACGTCGTCGGGCCGGCGCGCCGCGAGGTTCGTCAGCCGCAGCTCGCCGCTCAGGCGCTCGCCGGCGAGCGTGCCCTCCATCGTCCCGTAGAGCTGGCCGCCGCTCGCGTAGTCGAGCGACTCCAGCTCCGTGTAGCGCAGCTCCACCTCGGACAGCTCGACCAGCTCCACGCGCGCGACCTTACGGGAACAGGCGGCTGCCCGGGTCGAGGCGGGGCCAGCCAGCTTCCCGCGCTCGCGCGAACCGTGCGGTCGGCGAGCGCGACCAGGTCGAGTCGAGCAGCGGGTGCTCGTTCACGACCCGGACGGTACGCTTCGGCTCGTCCGTGACGGCCTCGGCGTCGCCCGGCGCGGCGAGGATCGTTCCGGCTTCCACCGGCTCAGCGTACTTTCGCCACCGCGGGCATAGAATCGCCGGATGGACCGCCTCCGCCCTCTGCTGCACGACGTCGCGGACGCCGTCGCGGACTACCGCGCGCAGCTCCCGGAGGCCCGGGTCACGCCGCGGGCCGGGCGGGACGAGGTGCGCGCCGTGCTCGAGACCGAGCTCCCGCGCGGCGGCGCCGCTCCCGCAGAGGTCGTCGAGGAGCTGATCGCCGCGGTCACGCCCGGGCTGATGGCGTCGGCGGGCCCACGCTACTTCGGGTTCGTGGTCGGCGGATCGCTCGACGCCGCGCTGCTCGCCGACACCCTCGCGGCCGGCTGGGACCAGGTCGCCTTCAACGAGGCGACGTCTCCAGGCGCGATCGCCGTCGAGGACGTCGCGGGCCGCTGGCTGAAGGAGCTGCTGGGCCTGCCGGCCGGCGCCTCGGTCGGGTTCGTCACGGGCGGCCAGGCCGCGAACACGGTCGGGCTCGCCGCCGCGCGCTGGCAGGTGTTGCACGCGGCCGGGTGGGACGTGGGGCGCCAGGGGCTGCGCGGCGCGCCGCAGGTGCGGGTGCTTGCGGGCGCCGAGCGCCACGCGACGATCGATCGCGCGCTCCGCCTGCTCGGCCTCGGCGAGGAGGCGCTCGAGGAGGTACCGGTGCGCCCCGACGGGGCGATGGACGCGGCCGCGCTGCGCGAGGTCCTGCGGCAGGGGCCGGCCGCGCCGACGATCCTGTGCGCGCAGGTCGGGAACGTGAACACCGGCGCGTGCGACGACGTCCGCGCGGTGGTCGAGGCGGCGCGGGAGGCGAACGCGTGGGTGCACGTCGACGGCGCGTTCGGGCTGTGGGCCGCCGCGAGCCCGCGCACGCGGCCGCTCGTCGACGGGATCGAGCTCGCGGATTCGTGGGCGTGCGACGGGCACAAGTGGCTGAACGTCCCGTACGACTCCGGCTACGCGATCTGCGCGGACGCGAACGTGCACGCGACCGCGATGGCCTATACGGCTTCGTACCTGACCGGCCAGGTCGCGGGCCGCGTCTTCGGCGGAGGCGACTTCGTCCCCGAGTCGTCACGCCGCGCGCGCGGGTTCGCGACGTGGGCGGCGATCCGGCAGCTCGGGGCCGACGGCGTCGCCGAGCTCGTCGACCACTGCTGCGCGCTCGCCCGCCGCCTCGCCGACGGGCTCGCGGCCACCGACGGGATCGAGATCGTGAACGAGGTCGTGCTCAACCAGGTGCTCGCGCGCGTCGGCGACGAGCGCGCGACGAACGAGACCGAGCGCCGCGTGCAGGCGGACGGCACCTGCTGGGTGGGCGCGACGACGTGGCGTGGCGAGCGCCTGCTGCGGGTCTCGATCTCGAACTGGTCGACGACCGAGCAGGACGTCGACCGCTGCGTCGCGGCAATCGCAGGCGCTCGCAGCGGCGCGCTCCAGGCGCTCGCCACTGCGTAGTCGGCCA
>DATKBA010000061.1:0-37148 GCA_035514455.1 Gaiellaceae bacterium
AGAGGGCACGCGCGGCCGCAAGCTCGCCGGCATCGACTTCAGCGAGCTCGGAATCGGCCTCGCGGCGGCGTTGACGATCATGATCATGCCGTTCACGTTCTCGATCACGAACGGCATCGGCATGGGCTTCCTCGCCTTCGTCGTGGCCCGCGCGGCGCAGGGCCGCTCGCGCGAGGTGCATCCGTTCATGTGGATCGCGTCCGCCGCGTTCCTCCTCTACTTCCTCGTCCCGTTCCTCCAGGACACGTTCAGCTGGATCTGAGCTAGTCGGCGCAAGGAGCGGGATCCGCTTGCGCGGATCCCGCTCCGCGCAAAGACCCCTAGAGGGCCGGCTTCGCCGGCTCCGTCGCGACTAGGCTGAGCCCATGGACGAGCTCGCGTTCCTCCCGGCGACCGAGCAGGCTCGGCTCGTCCGCGAGGGCGAGGTGTCGCCGGTCGAGCTGGTCGAGCTCTACCTCGAGCGGATCGAGCGGCTGAACCCGGAGCTCGGCGCATACGTGACGGTGCGGGCGGAGGAGGCGCTGGCCGAGGCGCGCGCCAAGGCGGGCGAGCCGGCCGAGGCGCCCTTCCACGGCGTGCCGATCGCGCTCAAGGACCTCGACACGACCGCGGGGATCCGGACCACCTTCGCCTCCCACGCCTTCGCGGACTACGTCCCCGACTTCGACCTCGTCCACGTCGCGAAGCTGAAGGCGGCCGGCTTCGTCGTCCTCGGCAAGACGAACACCCCGGAGTTCGGGACGACGGCGTTCACCGACTCGCCCCTGCACGGGCCGTGCCGGACGCCGTGGGACCTCGGCCGCAACGCCGGCGGCTCGAGCGGGGGCGCCGCGGCCGCCGTCGCCGCGGGTCTCGTCGGGATCGCGCAGGGCTCGGACGGCGGCGGCTCGATCCGGATCCCCGCCTCCTGCTGCGGCCTCTTCGGGATCAAGGCCTCGCGCGGGCGCGTCTCGAACGCGCCGTTCGTGCCCGGGATCGGCCTCGGCACGACGGGGCCGCTCGCCCGCACGACCCGCGACGCCGCCGCCTACCTCGACGTCGTCTCGGGGTACGAGTGGGGCGACCCCTTCCCGGCGCCGCCTCCGAAGCGGCCGTACGTCGAGGAGATCGGCGCCAACCCCGGCCGGCTGCGGGTGGCGCTGACGACTGCGCCCCCGCTGGAGACCGAGCTCGAGCCCGCGTGCGCCGCGGCGGCGCACGATGCCGCAGAGCTGCTCACGTCGCTCGGTCACGAGGTCGAGGAGACGGACGTCGATTGGGGCGGGCCCGAGCTGATGGAGGACTTCCTGCCCGTCTGGCAGGCGGTGCCGTCGCTCTACCCGATCGCCGACCCGTCGGTGCTGACGCCGCTGAACCAGTGGTTCCTCGAGTCGGCCGCGGCGACGTCGAGCCCCGAGTACGCCGGCGCGATCGGGCGGCTGCAGCTGCGGGCGCGCGCGCTGGCGGCTCTGTGGCAGTCCTACGACCTGCTGCTGACGCCGACGCTCGCGATGCTGCCGGCGCCGGTGGGCTGGGAGGCCGAGGATGCCGATCCGCGGGCGCAGTTCGACCGGGCGGCGCGCTTCACGCCGTTCAGCGCCGCGTTCAACGTCACCGGCCAGCCGGCCGTCTCGCTCCCGCTCTTCTGGACGGACGAGGGGATCCCGGTCGGCGTCCAGCTCGTCGGCCCGCCGCTCGGCGAGGCGCTCCTCTTCCGCGTCTCCTCGCAGCTCGAGGCGGCGCGCCCGTGGGCCTCTCGGCGTCCCCCACACTCCTGACACTGAGGCGCAGCAGGGCCGCGCCAGCGGCCCCTTCAGGGGTCTTCGCGCGCTGAGCGTCCGCGCGAGCGGATGCTCAGCCTGCGCAGAAAAAAGGACGTCCGGAACGGTGATACCGCTTCGCGAACGCCCTTGTACCGAGGAGATTTACATACCGAGCGGGTGCGCGCCACTCACAGGCGGCCGGTGTTGATGCGGAGCGACTGGCCCGGGCGCGCGTGCAGCATCTCGCCCGCGTTGCCGCCGCTGATCGCGACGGACATGTTCCGGTAGCTGTCCTCGTAGAGCATCACGTCGCCGGGCCGAGCGTCGGCGAAGGTGCGGGCGGCGACGGCGTAGAAGCGCTCGCCGCCGAGCTCGAGCTCCACCTGCGTTCCGGGGACGATCCCGAGCTCGCTGACGTGCTCGCGGGTGACGTTGAGCACGATGTTCCCGAATGCGTCCACGTAGAGGACGGTCGCGGAGATCCGCTCCGGCCCGAGGTCAGGCTGGGGCAGGTCGAGGCGGACGAGCGCGTCGGGGTCGAGCGGCGGCCCGAGCTCGCCGAGCTCGACGCCGCGGGAGAGGTGTGCCGCCGCCGGCGCGAACAGGTCGCGGCCGTGGAAGGTGCGCGAGATCGAGTCGAGCGCGTACTCCGGGTTCGCGAGCTCGTGCGCCGCCTCGATCCCGGCCCGGTCGGCCGCCGGGATCAGGAGCCCGTTGTCGGGGCCGACGTACGTGCGGCCCTCGCGGTCGCGCAGCGCGAGGGGGCGCCGCGCGCTGCCGACGCCCGGGTCGATCACGGCCAGGTGCACGCCCACCGGCATGTAGGGGACCGTGTTCGCGAGCACGAGCGCACCCTGAAGGACGTGCTGGGGCGGGATCCCGTGCGTGATGTCGATGATCTGCGTCTCGGGCGCGATCCGCTTGATCACGCCGTGGCAGGTGCCGACGAAGTCGTCCTGGAGCCCGAAGTCGCTCAGGAAGGTGACGAACACGCGGCGGAGCCTATAGCGGCGAGCAGGCCGGCGAGGTCGTGCGTCGATGCCTCGCGGACGACCTCCACGCCCAGCTCGCGCGCGGCCGCGGTCGTCACGGGGCCGATGCTGACAGCAGGGATGTCCGTCTCGAGCCGCGCGAAGGCTCGCGCCGCCGACGCCGAGGCGAGGACGACGAGGTCGCCCGTGGGCGGCTCCGCGGGGCGGAGCTCGCGCGTCCGGTAGAGGACGGCGACGTCAGCGCCGAGCTCGTCGGCGAGCAACGGCCGCGCCCCCTCGGCGCCGGCGAAGAGGACGCGGCCGGCCGGGCGCGGCAGCTCGGCGAGCAGGCCCTCCTGGGTCGAGACCGCCGGCACGAGGTCGGCGCCGCCGAAGGCGTCGGCGGTTGCCCGGCCGATCGCGGCGACCCGCGCCGGCCTGCCGGTCATCCGCCGGCGGAGCTCGCGGGCGCCGTTCACGCTCGTCACGATCACCCAGTCGTAGCCCGAGACGTCGAGCGGCTCGTCCCCTGTCGGCTCGACCTCGAGCAACGGGCACTGCACGACCTCGTGGCCGAGCGCGACCAAGCCGCGGACGAGCGCGTCCTCCTGCCCGCGCGGCCGCGTGACGACGACCTTCACGAGACGAAGGCGAGCAGCTCGGCGGCGACGGCGTCGGGATCGGTGCCGCTCCGCCGCTCGATCCACGCGCCGTCCTCGTCGGCGACGAGCGCGGTCAGCGTCGCGCCGTCGTGGTACGCGGCCACCGGAGCGAGGCAGCCTCCCCCGACGAGGGCGACGCAGCGGCGCTCGGCCTCGACGCGCCGCCTCGTCTCGGCGTCGTCGGCGGCCGCGACCAGGGCCTCCTCACCGGCGCGCACCTGGAGCGCCAGCGCTCCCTGTCCCGCCTCGGGCAGCAGCTCGACCGGGTCGAAGCGCAGGCCGATCTCGCGCTCCAGCCCGAGCCGTTCGAGGCCGCACGCCGCGAGGACAACTGCGTCGAGGCCGCGCTCCCCCCGCTTCCGCAGGCGCGTGTCGATGTTCCCGCGCAGCGGCTCGATCGAGAGCGACGGCTCGAGCGCGAGCAGCTGCGCGCGGCGGCGGACCGACGCGGTGCCGACACGCATCCCCGGCCGGAGGCCGTCCGCGCCGCAGAGCGCGTCGCGCGGGTCCTCCCGCGGCGGATAGGCGCCCACCGCCAGCCCGTCCGTGTCCGTCGAAGTCATGTCCTTGGCGGAGTGGACGGCGACGTCGATGCGCCCGGCCAGCAGCGCCTCCTCGAGCTCTTTCACGAAGACGCCGCGCGCGCCGATCTCGCCGAAGGGCTTCGTGCGGTCGCGGTCGCCCGCCGTCGTGATCGGCACCAGCGCGATCTCGATCCCGGGCCCGCGCAGGCGGTCTGCAGCCTGCTCCGCCTGGGTGAGCGCGAGCCTACTGCCGCGGGAGCCGACGCGGATGAGCACAGCTTCGCCGCGACGCGGGCCTGGACTCGCCGCACCCGCGCCGGCCGCTGGCGCTGCTCGGGCGGATGCGCACGAACGCCGTCGGCACCTGCAGCGGGAGGGGCCGGCTGCCCGCGAACCGAATGGTCATCGCCGCGGCTCCTCCTCTCCCAGGCCGAACAGGTGCCTCACGACGTCAGCATAGACCACCCCATCGGCTGCCGCGGCCGCCTCTTTCATGCGGATCGTGGGCAGGTGCAGGAGCTTTGCGAGGATCTGGGAGGTGATCGACTCGACGTGGCGGCGCTCCCGCTCGGAGAGCCGGCCGCCGGCCTTCGCCAGCTCGCCGTCGCGGATCTCCTCGACCAGCGCGCGCAGGGAGGCGATCGTGGGCACGACGTCGAGCGACGCGTGCCAGTCGCGGAACCGCGCGGCCTCCTCCTCGACGAGGCGCTCCGCGCGAGCGGCCTCGCTACGCCGGCCGGAGATGGTCTCCGCGACGACGGCCTCGAGGTCGTCGACGTCGTAGAGGAAGCACCCCTCGAGCGCGTTGATCGCCGGGTCGAGGTCGCGCGGGACGGCGAGGTCGAGCAGGAGCAGCGGCCGTCCGCGGCGCGTCCGGAGCGCCGCGGCGACGTCGTCGCTCGAGAGGACGTGGTCGGAGGAGCTCGTCGCCGACACGACGACGTCCGCCTCGGCGAGCTCGTGCGCGACCGCGTCGAGCGGCAGCGCGCGGGCGCCGAGCCTGCGGGCGAGCTCCTCGCCGTGCTCGAGCGTCCGGTTCGCGACGACGGCGATCTCCGCGCCGCGCGAGACGAGGTTCCGCGCCGTCGCCTCGCTCATCTTCCCGGCTCCGAGCAGGAGCACCCGGCTCCCGCGCAGGTCCTCGAAGACCTGCTGCGCGAGCGCGGCCGCGGCGGACGGGACGGAGGCGGGGCTCTCGCCGATCGCGGTCTCCAGGCGCACGCGGCGCCCGGCGTGGAGGGCCTGGCGGAAGAGCCGGTCGAGGAACGGCCCGGGCGAGCCGGCCTCGAAAGCCGTGCGCACCTGGCCCAGGATCTCCCCCTCGCCGGGAACGAGCGAGTCGAGCCCGGCCGCGACCCGGAACAGGTGCAGCGCCGCCCCCTCGTCACGCAGCCGGTAGAGCGCCGCGGCGAGCTCGGCGCCGCGGTCGTCGGCGAGCTCCGCCAGCGTCCGGACCGCCTCCTCCTCGGCGTGCTCCTCGCGGGCGAGGTAGAGCTCCGTGCGGTTGCAGGTCGAGAGCACGACCGCCTCGCCGCCGACCCGGGCGGCGAGGTCGCGGCATGCATCGAGGTCGATCGCGACGCGCTCGCGCAGCTCGATCGGAGTGCGGTGGTGCGATACGCCTGCCAGCGTGAGCCTCATGCGAAGTGGGTGATCGGGAGGACGACGGCGACGAGCGCGAAGCCCGCCAGGTTGAGCAGCGCGGCGCGGCGGCCGCTCCAGCCCTCGTGGCGAAGCACGAGCAGGGCGGCGTAGACCGCGTAGATGCCGATCGTGACGGCCATGGCGGCGTCGAAGTCGCCTCGCTCGAAGCTCGCCGCGCCGAAGCCGATGCCGAGCGTGAGCAGCACGAGCGATCCGACCACCGTCCGGGCAGCCAGGCGGTCGAGCGTGCCGAGCGCCGGCACGCGCACCTTCAGGACGCCGCGATCGTGCCGCTTCAGCCGCCGCTCCTGCCACAGGTAGAGGGCGGCCATCCCGGCGGCGAGGGTCAGCCCGGCGAAGCCGGCGAGCATCAGCGCGGCGTGGACGGCCAGCACGGGGCCCGAGCGCTCGCCCTCGACGACCGCGGTGCCGCCGCCCGCCCACGCGAGCGCGAGCAGCACGGCCGCGAGCGGCATCACGACGAGTCCGAGCAGCCGGTAGCGCGGCGTGCAGCCCCAGATCAGGTAGGCGCCGACGACGAGCCAGACGAAGAGGTTGAGCGAGCCGGCCCACGTGCCCCAGGGAAAGCCCTCGGCCGAAACGGCCTGACCGACGAGCAGAGCCGTCTGAGCGAGCCAGCCCAGCCGCACGCCCCAGGTGGCGAGACGCCCGGCGAGGCCGGGGCCGCGCAGCTCGCCCGCGTAGGCGAACGCCGCCTCCCCGTAGGCAAGCAGGGCCGGGAAGACGAGCAGCTCAGCCACGAGCATCGCGCCTCGCGCGCGCGAGCTCGGCCAGCTCGGCCGTCTCCCGCTCGAGTCGCGCCAGCTTGGCGGCGATGATCGCGACGTAGACCAGCAGCGTCACGAAGACGATCGCGTATGCGGCCACGACGTAGTCGCTCTGGCTCACGTCAGTGCCTCCCGCAGCTCGCGCAGGTTCGCGTCGAGCCGCTTCCCGAGCAGCTCGACGCGGTAGAGCGTGTAGGCGACCACGCTGATCGCGAGCCAGGAGACGCAGAAGGCGAGGAACATCGTCCCGGTCATCTGCGGGCCGTCGCGGGTGAAGGTCGTCGGGTGGATGAAGTCCTCGGCCAGCCGGATCGCGAAGAAGCTGACCGGGATCAAGGCGACGCCGAAGAGCGCGTAAACGGCCGAGACGTTGGCGCGCCGCGGCCCCTCCTCGATCGAGAAGCGGAGCATGAAGTAGGCCGAGTAGAAGAGGAAGAGGACGAGGAAGAGGACGAGCTGGTTCGAGTCCCAGACCCACCACTTGCCCCACGACGCCTTCGCCCAGATCGAGCCGGTGGCGAGGGTGAGCGCGCCGAAGATCGTTCCCAAGTGGACACCGACGTAGCTCTCGAGGTCGTAGCGCTCCTCGCGCGTCCAGAGCAGCCGGAGCGCCTTCCACGCGCCCCAGCCGAAGCACGCGTAGGCGGTCAGTGCGATCGGCACGTGGAAGTAGAAGATCCGCTGCGAGATGCCCTGGTCGGCGTCCTCGGGCGCGACCAGGAACGCGAACACGATCGCGAGCCCGACGAGCCCAGCAGCGGCGGCTGCGATGAGCGGGACCGAGCTCGAGGAGCCCCTGCTATTCGGCGACGACGTACTCAAAGGACGCCCAGCACAGTATCGCGAAGACCGCGTCGTACAACCCGAGGAAGGTCAGGTAGCGAACGGGCTCGGTCGAGACGCTCGCGCCGACGCCGCCGACGACGAGTGGGATCGCGAGCGGCAGGAAGAGCAGCGGCAGGATCAGCTCGCGCGTGCGACTGGCGGCCGCCATTGCCGCGAGCAGGGTGCCGACCGTGCAGATCCCGACGTTGGCGAGCAGGACGCCGAGCACGGCGCTCCCGTCGAGCGGCGAGAAGAAGAGCGAGAAGGCGGGCAGCGCGACCACCTCGATCGCGACGAGGAAGAGGAAGACGGCGGCGGCCTTGCCGAGCCAGATCGCGCTCCGGTCGCAGGGCGCGAGCACGAGTCCCTCGAGCGCGCCGCCCTCGCGCTCGGGCGCCCAGGCGCGCGCCAGGCCGAGCAGCGCGGTGAAGACGAGGGCCACCCAGAGCAGCCCCTGCGCCGCGACCTCGTCGGCACCGGTGGGGAGCGCGAAGTGGAAGACGACGAGCGTGGAGAGGACGAAGAGGAGCATCGCCGGCAGCGTGTCGCGCGCCCGCAGCTCCAGCCGGAGGTCCTTCCGCGCGAGCGCGGCGACGTCGGCGAGGTAGCCGGTCACGCGAGCGCGAGCCGCGCCGTCGCGAGCAGCTCGACGCGCGCCGGGTCGTGGGTGGTGAGGAGGATCGTGGCGCGGCCGGCCGACTCGGCGAGCTCGTGGTCGAGCAGCTCGGCCCCCTCGGCGTCGAGGGCCGTGAACGGCTCGTCGAGGACGAGCAGCTCGGGCCGGTGGAGCAGCGCGCGGCAGAGCGCCAGTCTCTGGGTCATCCCGCGCGAGTACGAGGCGACGCGCTCGCCGCGCAGGTCCCAGAGGCCGTAACGCTCGAGCAGCATCCCGATCCGCTCCCGGCGCTCCGGCACGCGGTAGAGCCGCCCGTAGAGGTCGAGGTTCTCGAGTGCCGTCAGGTCGCGGTAGAGCAGCGGCTCGTGGCCGAGGTAGCCGACTCCGGCGCGGTCGGCGTCGACCTCCAGCGTGCCCGCGGACGGCGCCGTCAGCCCCGCGACGAGGCGCAGCAGCGTCGTCTTGCCCGAGCCGTTCGGGCCCGTGACGACGAGGAAGCCGCCGTGCCCGAGCTCGACGTCGAGCGCCCGCAGCGCCCGCCGCCGCCCGTAGCGCTTCTCGACCCCGCGCCCGCGGATCACGCAGCGCCACCCGCTGAACGACCCCCCACATGCCCCCAGGGGATCCCCGAGATCCCTGCGGTAAGCGTATCGAGCGACCGTGCGCGCGTGGGTGACGCCATCGTCACCGGAGTGTGACGATTTCTCCCCGGGCGAAGCGGGTCAGCGGAGGAGCACGTCCAGGAGCACGAAGCCGAGGAAGGCGATGCTGATCATGCCGTTGACGGTGAAGAACGCCGCGTCGAGCCGGCGCAGGTCGCCAGGCCGCACGAGCAGGTGCTCGTAGAGCAGGAGCGCCGCGACGGCCGCGATGCCCAGCCAGTAGGCGGGGCCCACCTCGAGGCCGAGCCCGGCGAGCGCGAGCAGCGCGACCGTCCCGACGTGATGCAGCCGGGCCCCGGAGAAGACGCCGCGCTCGCCGAAGCGCACCGCCCACGACCGCAGCCCCTCGGCGCGGTCGTGCTCGGCGTCGAAGAGCGAGTAGAAGAGGTCGAAGCCCGCCACCCAGAGCGCGACCGCCCCCCCGAGCGCCCAGGCCTGCCAGGGGAGCTCGCCCGTCACCGCCGCCCAGGCGCCGACCGGGGCGAGCCCGAGCGAAGCGCCGAGCCAGAGATGGCACAGCCAGGTCAGACGCTTGAGGTAGGGGTAGACGACGAAGAGGGCGACGGGCACCGGCCAGAGCCAGCGCACGAGCGGGTCGAGCTGGAAGACGGCGAGGAGGAAGACCGCGAGCGCGGCCGCGCAGAGCGCTGCGACCTGCGCGCGGGAGAGCGTTCCGGCGGGGAGCTCGCGCATCGCCGTGCGGGGGTTCCGAGCGTCCAGCTCGGCGTCGATCAGCCGGTTCAGCCCCATCGCGAGCGTGCGTGCCCCGACCATCGCGACCGTCACCCAGAGCCAGTCGCGCGCCGGAGGGGCCTCGCCGGCGGCGAGCAGCATCCCCACGTACGCGAACGGGAGCGCGAAGACGGTGTGCTCCAGTTTCACGAGCGACGCGAACCGGCGCGGCAGCGAGACGGCGGTGCTGCTCATGTCTGCCGGTGCGCAGTCTCGGCCTCGGTCAGGAGGCCGAGCGCGTGCGCGAGCGCCGGGCGCAGCACCGCGTACCCGTCGCGGCAGCCGCCCGGCGAGCCCGGGAGGTTGACGACGAGCGTGCGGCCGTGCACGCCCGAGACGCCGCGGGAGAGGAGTGCGTGCGGCGTCCGCGCGAGCGAGTCGGCGCGGATCGCCTCGGCGATCCCGGGCGCCTCGCGGTCGATCACCGAGCGGGTCGCCTCCGGGGTCACGTCGCGCGGCGCCATCCCCGTCCCGCCGGTGGTGAGCACGAGAGACGCCTCCGCCGCCAGGTCGGCGATCGTCGCGGCGATCTCATCCGCCTCGTCGGGCACGACCCGGCGCGCGACCTCGTACCCGTCGGCCTCGAGCAGCCCGGCGAGCAGGTCGCCGCTCAGGTCCTCGCGCGTGCCCGCGACGACGCCGTCGGAGACGGTGAGGACGGCGGCTCTCACACCTCGGCCTTGGTCTTCTCGAGCAGCGTGATCTCGGCGATCACCATGCCCTTGTCGATCGCCTTCGCCATGTCGTAGACCGTGAGGGCGGCCACGGCAGCGGCCGTGAGCGCCTCCATCTCGACCCCGGTCTGCCCCGTCGTCTCGGCCGAGGCGGTGATCTCGACGCCGTCGCCGGTGACCTCCAGCGCGACGTCCACCACCGACAGCGGCAGCGGATGGCAGAGAGGGATCAGCTCGCTCGTCCGCTTCGCCGCCATGATCCCGGCGAGCTGCGCCGTCGTGAGCGCGTCGCCCTTGGGCAGCTCGCGCAAACGGCGAGCGGTCTCCGGCGCCATCCGGACAACGGCGCGCGCGACGGCGCGGCGGCGCGACTGCGGCTTCGAGCCCACGTCCACCATGCGCACGGCCCCGGACTCGTCGACGTGCGAGAGATCGCTCATCCGCGGCGCATCGTACTCGCGCGGTCGAGGTCGGCCAGCTGCGCGGCGATCCAAGCCTCCAGATCGTGCTCGCGCACACGAGCGCGGATCCCGGCGAGGCGCCTGCGGCGCTCCTCGAGCGGGAGCGCGAGCGCCTTTTCCAGCGCGTCGGCGGTGCCCTCGACGTCCAGAGGGTCGACCGGCACGACCTCGCCGCTCAGCTCCTCGAACGCACCTGCGTTTTCCGACAGGACAACAGCACCGGCGCGCTCGTTCACGAGCGGCGCTTCCTTCGAGACGAGGTTGAGCCCGTCCATGACGGCGTTCACGAGCAGGACGTCGAACTGCTTGTAGGCCGCGATCGACTCGGGGAAGTCGTCGGCGATCCGCAGGCGCAGCGCGCCGGGAAAGCGCTCCTCGACCGCGGCCGCGGCCGCCTCGATCCGCCGCCGCTCCTCCACGTACTCGGGGATCTCCTGGCGCGAAGGGTCGAGCAGAGCGAGCATGCCGACGCGGCCGCGCAGGTCCGGCCGCCGCTCGAGCAGGAGCTCGAAGGCGCGCAGACCGCGCGGGACGTTCTTCGACGGGTCGGTCCGGTCGACGCGGAGGATCAGCCTCTCCGGGCGGTCGGCCACGAGCTCGCGCTCGCGGGCGAGCACCGGCTCGCTCCGCGCCAGTGCGGCGAACTCGCCCGGGTCGATCGAGATCGGATGCGCGGTCACGAGCGAGCGGCCGGCATCGAGCCCGAGGGCGTCGCAACAGGCGAGGAACGCCTGCCGCCACCGCTCGGTGTGGAAGCCGACGACGTCGCTCGCGAGCAACCCCTCGTGGATCGCGCGGACGATCTGCTGCGGCAGAACCGACCACTCCGCCGGCCCGACCCAGGGGATGTGCGTGAAGTGCGCGATCGCGGTCTCGGCCCGCCGGCGGCGGACGAGCGCCGGTGCGACGTAGAGGTGGTAGTCGTGGAAGAGGACGGCCGCGTCGGGGCTTCGCTTTAGCTCTTGGAGCACTGCGCCGGCGAACGACTCGTTGACGGCGACGTAGCCGCGCTCCCAGTCGTCCGTCAGGTCGCGCCCGGGCTCGTGCTTGAGCTCCCAGAGCCCGTGCTGGAGGAACCAGAGCGCCGGGTTCGCGACGACGTTGTAGTAGCGGTCGTAGGCCTCCGGGTCGTGGGAGACGAGCCGCAGCCGGTAGGGCGAGCCGTCGCGCGCGGTCTCCTCGACGGGCCCTTCGGCGGCGGCGAGCCGGTCCTCGTCCGAGAGCGCGCTCGCGATCCAGGTGACGTCGTGGCGCGAGACGAGCGGCCCGAGCGCGGTCACGAGGCCTCCGGCGCCCCGGCGCGCCACGCGCTCCCCCTGCTCGCGCGTGTAGCCGACCGGACCGCGGTTGGAGACGACGATCAGCGTCCGCCGGCCGGCCATCCCGGCGGCTAGAGGAGCTTGACGAAGCGGAGCCGCGAGCCGCGACCGCCCGGGCCGCCGCCGATCTCGACCTCGTCCGCGATCGAGCGGATGATCGCGATCCCGAGCCCGCCCTCGGACAGATCCGCGCCGTCGTCGCCGTTCGCGCCGAGCGCAGCGGGCTCGAAGCCCGTCCCGTCGTCGACGACCTCGACGATCAGGCGGTCGTCCCGCAGCTCGAAGCTGATCGCGACGTGCCCCTCGTCGTCGCCGTAGGCGTGCCGGACCGAGTTCGAGCAGGCCTCCGTCAGCGCGAGCTTGAGGTCGGCGAGGGTCTCCTCCGGCAGCGCACGCACCCGGGCGAGGCCGGACAGCGCGAGTCGCGACAGGGTGATGTACTCCGGCTTGGCCGGAATCGTGAGCCGCACGGTCCTCCCCGTGTCGACCCCACCGGCCGAGATCGTGATCTCGTCGTTCACGTGCCCCAATCCGATTATCTACCGAAAGCTTCCGAACCCTCTCACATCTCCACTGTTTCTTCCCGGCGCAGCTTCGCTCTAAACCGCTACCGGAGCGGGTCGAGCGGGCGCTCGATCAGGCGGAGGCGAACCGTGGCTCGCTCGCCCGTACCCGCGCGGACGACGGTGACCGCGACGGTCTGGCCGGGGCGGAGGCTGTCGGTGACGATGCGGGCGATGTCGGCGGCGCGCTCGACGGGCCGGCCGGCGAAGCGGACGATCAGGTCACCGCCGAGGCCGATCGGGATCCCGTTGAACTCCACCCGCCTCGACGAGCCCTTCAGGCCGGCACGCTGCGCGGGCGCGTCCTCGACGACGGACTGGATCAGCGCGCCGCGCTCCGCCGCGAGCCCGTAGCGGCGCGCGAGGGCGGGCGTCACGTCCTGGGTCGTGACGCCCACGTAGGCGTACGCGACGCGACCGGTCGAGATCAGCTGCTCCATCGAGCGGCGCGCCGAGTTGATCGGGATCGCGAAGCCGACGCCCTCTGCGTTGCCCGAGTCGGAGCGAATCTGGGCGTTGATCCCGATCACGCGCCCACGCGCGTCGAGCAGCGGGCCGCCGGAGTTGCCGTGATTGATCGGGGCGTCGATCTGGATCGCGTCGGACACGTCGTAGGCCGAGGTGAGCGACTCGATCGAGCGGCGCGTGGCGGAGACGACTCCGACTGCGAGCGAGCCCTCCTGGCCGAACGGGCTGCCGATCGCGGCAACCGGCTCGCCGACGACGACCCGGCTGGAGTCGCCGAGCGGCACCGGGGCGACCCGGTGGTCCTTCGGGTCGACCTTGACGAGGCCGGTGTCGTTGAAGAGGTCCCAGCCCACGATCGTGGCCGGGATCCGATCGCCGTCTGCGAAGACGACGTACAGCCGCGTCGCGCCGCGCACGCGGGTGCGATCGTCGCGCGCGTCGGTGACCACGTGCGAGTTCGTCAGGATGTGGCCCGCGTCCGAGACGACGAAGCCGGACCCCTGCGAGCGCTGGCCGTCGGCGAAGTAGGAGTGGATCGTGACGACCCCTTCCGCGCGGCTCGCGTAGATCCGGGCCGGGTCGAAGTCGACGCCGCCGAGCGGCGCGACCGTCGGCGAGGTGCCGTCCTCGGCGGAGAGCGTGGGAACGACGACGGTCCGCACGCCGGCCTCGTCGCCGATCCAGCCGGCGAGGGAGCCGACGAGGAGCACTGCCGCCGCGCCGAGGGCCGCGGCGACGACGGAGACCGCAGCGATGGCACCGGGGCGCATCGGGCCACTGTAGCGCGGCCCGTCGTTTTCACGTGAAAACGCGCTCGCCGGCCGCCGCTGCCGGGACGGACGTGGGCGCGGCGCCCAGGGAGACCCGGATTCGCGTGCCCTCCGGCTGGTGCGAGAGGACGACCTCGCCGTCCATCATCTTGACGAGCTCCCGCGCGATCGCGAGCCCGAGCCCGCTGCCGGACGCCACGCCGCCGTCGGCCCGATAGAAGCGGTCGAAGACGTGCGGTGCATGCTCCGGCGGGATACCCGGGCCGTCGTCCTCGACCTCGAGATGAGCGTGCTCGCGGTCGGCGAAGGCGCGCACCGAGACGCGCGTCCCGGCCGGCGTGTGGCGAAGCGCGTTGTCGAGCAGCGCCCGAGCGACCTGCAGCACTCGCAGCTCGTCGGCGCGGGCGATCGGAGCGCCCTCGACCTGCAGCTCGACCGGGTGATCCCGCCGCTCCGCGAGCGCGCTGAACTCCGCCGCGACGACGCGAGCGACCTCGCCGAGGTCGACGGGCTCGTGCGCGACGTGCATTCGGCCGGCGTCGAGGCGGGAGAGGTCGAGCAGGTCGGTCGCGAGCTTGGCGAGCCGGTCGACCTGCTCGCGCATGGTCTCGAGGAACTCCGCCCGGGTCGCCTCGTCCAGCTCCTCGTCCGCGAGCAGCTCGAGGAAGCCGCCGAGGGAGAAGAGCGGCGTGCGCAGCTCGTGTGAGGCGTTGGCGATGAACTCGCTGCGCGCCCGGTCGAGCTTCTCCAGGCGCACGCGCATCGTGTCGAAGGCGCGCGCCAGCTCGCCCAGCTCGTCGCGGCCGCCGTCGGCGACGGGCTCGTCGAAGCGGCCGCGCGCGATCCGCTCGGCAGCCCGCTCGAGGCGACGGATCCGCCGGGCGTGCATCGACGCGAGCGCGTAGCCCATCACGAGAGCGACGCCGAGGCCGATCAGGCCGGCGACGATCAGCTTCCGCTCGATCACGTGCAGGCTCGAGAGCGTGTCCGAGGTGGGGGCGATCACGAGGATGACGGCGCCGGACTCCCGCAGGGGTAGCGCGGCCTCCGCGAACTCCCTGCCGCGGCGCTCGATCGTGCCGCTCTGGAGCCTGCCCGTCTCGGCCGCGCGCAGCGCGAACGGGTCGCGTTCGACGTCGACCGACGAGGATGTGTTCGAGTCGCCGAGGACGAGCAGGTAGTCCTCGAGCTCCGTGTAGATGACCACGCGCTCCTGGAGCACCGACGCGCCGGCCTCGGCGTAGCTCTGCTCCGAGCCGACGTCGTTCTCGTAGCCGCGGGCGAGCGTCCGCACGTCCGCCTCGAGCCGCTCGAGCCGCGCGCCGACGAGCTCCGACTCGAGCGAGGGGACGACGATCAGGTAGACGACGGCGAGCGCGAGGCCGACCACGAACAGGAGCGCCAGCGCGAGCCGCAGGCGGATCCCCCTGATCGCGGGGCGCAGCATCAGCGCTCGCGGAACCGGTAGCCGACGCCCCGTACGGTCAGGATCAGCTCGGGCTCGTGGGGGTTGCGCTCGATCTTCTCGCGCAGGTGGCGGACGTGCACGTCGATCGTGCGCGGCTCACGGTAGTCGGCCCCGCCGCGCAGCCGCTCGAGCAGCTGCCGGCGTGAAAACACACGACCTGGGGCCGAGGCGAGCACGCGCAGGAGCTCGAACTCCACGTACGTCAGCTGCACCTCCTGCCCGCGCACCTCGACGGTGCGCCGCGGCGCGTCGATCCGGATCTCCCCCGCCTCGATCACCTCGTCGTCCTGCCGCTCGCCGGGACGGGACGCGGCGGCGCGGCGCAGCAGCGCCCGCACGCGGCTGCGGAACTCGCGGATCGAGAACGGCTTCGTGATGTAGTCGTCGGCGCCGAGCTCGAGGCCGAGCACCTTGTCGAGCTCGTCGTCCCGGGCGGTGAGCATGATGATCGGGACGGAGCTCTCCGCGCGCAGGCGCTTGCAGACCTCGAGGCCGTCGAGTCGGGGCAGCATCAGGTCGAGCACGACGAGATCGACGTCGTGCTCGGCGAACCGCGCGAGCGCTTCCTCCCCGTCGCGGGCGTGCACGACCGTGAACCCTTCCCGCTCGAGCGGATACGTGAGCAGCTTCTGCACGGACTCCTCGTCGTCGACGAGCAGGATGGTCGAGCCCTCGGCCATGACCCAATGCTAGAGGCGGCCGCGGCCACGCTCCAGGGGCGCCCTCCTGGGAGGCCACTACACTGGCCGTGCGATGGCGCCGCCCAGACGAGCGCGCGCGGACCGCGCGCGGCCCCGCCGCGGCTCGGTCGAGCGTCCGATCAACGCGCGCATGGTGCGCGGCACCTGGCTGCTCGTGGCGCTGCCGCTGCTGCTCGCCGCCTTCACGGTCGCCCGCCCCCAGCCCCTGCCACCGCCGGCCCTGCCGCCCGCGTTCGACCAGGGAACCGCCGTCGAGCTCGCCCGGGAGCTTGCGCGGGACTACCCGGACCGCTCCCCCGGCTCGGCCGGCGGGCTCGGCGCCGCCACGTGGGTCGCCGAGCGCCTCGCGCTCTACGACATCCCGCTCCAGACGGACCGGTTCAGCGCGCGCATCCCGGGGCGCGGACGGGTCGAGCTGCAGAACCTCGTCGCGACCGTCAGGGGCGCCTCGTCCCGCGCGATCGTGATCACAGCGCATCGCGACAACGACGGCGAAGGGAGGGGCACGAACGACAACGCGTCCGGCACCGCGGCGCTGATCGAGCTCGCCCGGGCGTACGCGCCGGTGGGCGGCACCCTCATCCAGACCCAGCCGGCGAATACGCTCGTCTTCGTCTCCACCGACGGCGGCGCGCACGGCGCCCTGGGCGCGGCGCACTTCGCCGAGAGCTCGGCATACCGGGGCAACGCACTGGCCGTGATCAGCCTCGACGCGATCGGAGGCACGAGCAGCCCGCGGCTCCTGATCGCCGGCGACACCGCCCGCTCTCCCGCGGCGACGCTCGTCCGGACCGCAGAGATGCGGGTGCTCGAGCAGACCGGGCGCGAGCCGGAGCGCACGCCCGCGCTGCGGCAGCTCCTCGCTCTCGGCTTCCCGTTCACCCTCGGCGAGCAGGGGCCGTTCGTCGCGCGGGGAGTCCCGGCTGTGACGCTGACGACGCTGCCGGACGCCCCCTCGCAGGGCTTCGCGGACACAGCGCTCAGCGGCGAGCGGATGGGCGAGCTCGGCCGGGCAGCCCAGAACCTCGTCGGCTCGCTCGATGCCGGGCTCGAGCTCGCGCAGGGGACGACCAGCTACGTCTACCTCGGCTCGCGCATCGTGCGCGGCTGGGCGATCGAGCTCGTGCTCCTGACCGCCCTGCTCCCGTTCGCGATCGGTGCGATCGACCTGTTCGCGCGCTGCCGGAGGCGGCGGATCCGGCTGGCGCCGGCAGCGCTCGCCCTCCGCGCCCGCCTGCTCTTCTGGGGCTTCGCGGGCGCTCTGCTCTTCGCAGCCGCCGTGCTGGGCGCGTTCCCGGACGGCGAGGCCCGGCCGCTGCCGCCGCAGGCGGACGCGTACGTCCCCTCACCGCTCGTGCTCGCCGTGCTCGGCGCGCTCCTGCTCGGCGGCTGGCTCGTCGGGCGCGAGCGCCTGATCCCGCACCGCCCGGCCACCCAGGAGGAGACGCTCGCGGGCCACACCGTCGCGCTGCTCGCGCTCGGCCTGCTCTCGCTCGTCGTGGTCGCGACGAATCCCTTCGCGCTCGTCTACGTGCTGCCGACCCTCTACGCCTGGCTCTGGCTGCCTCAGGCCCAGGCCTCCCCGGCCGCGGCGCGCTGGGCGCTGCTGGCCCTCGGCTTCACCGGCCCCCTGCTGCTCATCCTCTCCTTCGCGACGCGGTTCGGGCTCGGGCTGACGACGCCCTGGTACCTGCTCTCGCTCGTGGCCGTCGGCTACATACCGTGGCTCGCCGTCCTGCTGGCGGTCGCCTGGCTCGCGGCAGCCGGGCAGCTCGCCGCGCTCGCCGCCGGCCGTTACGCCCCGTACCCGGAGGCGAGGGGCCGTCCGCCCGGGCCGCTGGCGTCGCTGCTGCGCCGGCGGGCCGGGGGCCGCGCACCCGCCGCGGAGGCTGATGCGTTAGAAGGGTGATGAGACGCCTCGCCCGGATCGCCGGCACGCTCATGATCGTCGCCGGCGCCGGCGCCCTCGCCTGGGCGCTGACCGTCTGGCAATGGCAGGACCCGTTCACTGCGGTGACGCACAAGCTCGAGCAGCGCGAGCTGGCGCAGAGCTTCGAGCGGAGGCTCGAACGCGACCCACGGCTGGCCGCGGCGGACGGCGAGCTCGACATCGAGGCGGCCGCGGCGCGCTGGCGCGAGAGCTCGCAGCGCGGAGACGCCGTCGCGCGGCTGCGGATCCCCTCGCTCGGCGTCGACGAGTTCGTCGTCAACGGCACCGACACCGCCTCGCTCAAGCAGGGACCCGGCCGGTATCTCGACTCCGCGATGCCCGGTGAGGGGGAGCTCGTCTACATCGCCGGGCACCGCACGACCTACGGCGCTCCCTTCTCCCGCATCGACAGCCTCGCCAAGGGCGACCGGGTCGTCCTCGAGTTGCCCTACGCGACGGTCGAGTACGAGATCACGAGCCACCGGATCGTTCCCGCGGACGAGACCTCGGTGCTCGAGTCGAAGGGCTACGAGCAGCTCGCCCTCCAGGCCTGTCACCCCCGCTTCTTCGCCTCGCACCGCTGGATCTCCTACGCGAAGCCGGTGGCGATCACGGCGCCGGACGCGACGGGCGCCCAGCTGGGCTAGCTAGTAGAGCGCGAGGTACCGCGCCTGCTCGCCTGCGCCGAGCTCGCCCTCGCCGGCGGGGACGAGCACCAGCGCGTCGGCCCCCGCGGCCCGGGCGATCATGTGGGACTCCTGGCCGCCGAGCGGCTCGAGCAGTGTGCCGAGCGCGTCGTGGACACGCCGCGCGCGCACGAGCTCGTCCCGGGCCGCGTTCCGCCGGATCGCGGCGGCGAGCCGGCCGGCCTCCCAGCGCGGGCCAGGGCTCGCCGCGCCCTGGAGCGCGAGCAGCGCCG
Source organism: Gaiellaceae bacterium (assembly GCA_035514455.1). GTDB lineage: Bacteria > Actinomycetota > Thermoleophilia > Gaiellales > Gaiellaceae > Gaiellasilicea. The sequence continues at coordinate 18,440 of DATKBA010000061.1, forward strand.
GCCGGACGAAGAGCTCGACGGCGACGAGGGACGAGACCGGGTTGCCCGGCAGGCCGAAGACGAGCGTGCGCCCGCGCGACCCGAACGCCAGCGGCTTGCCCGGCCGCACGGCGATGCCCCAGAAGTCCTCCTCCACCCCAAGCTCCGCGAGCACGCGCCTGACCAGGTCGTGCGGGCCGACCGAGACGCCGCCCGAGCTGACGAGCACGTCCGCCTCGAGGCCGCGCTCGAGCGCGGCGCGATGCTCGCCCTCGTCGTCGGCCACCGGGCCGATCCGCTCCACGACCGCCCCCGCCAACGCGAAGGCGGCCGCGAGCATCGGGCCGTTCGACTCGTAGATCTGGCCCGGCCCGAGCGGCTCACCCGGGCGGCGGAGCTCCGTACCGGTACTGAGGACGACCACGGATGGGCGGCGGCCGACGGCGACGTCGGCCACGCCGGCGGCGGCGAGCGCCCCGACCTGGGCGGCGCCGAGCAGCGTCCCGGCGGCGAGGAGCGGCTCGCCCGAGCGCACGTCGCCGCCGACCGGGCGGATGTGAGCCCCGGCGACCGCCGCAGCGGGCACCTCCAGTCTGTTGTCCTGCTCGACAACAACCTCGATCGGGACGACGGCGTCCGCGCCCTCGGGGACGGCACCGCCGGTCGCGATCGCCATCGCCTCGCCCGGCTCGAGCGGCCGGTCGGCAGGCACGCCCGCGGCGACGCGGAAGACGATGGGCAGCGTCCCCGGGGTATCCGCGGCACGAAGCGCGTAGCCGTCCATCGCCGAGCTCCGGAAGGAGGGCAGGTCGACCGCGGCGGCGACGTCCTCCGCGAGAACGCGCCCGGCCGCCTCGTGCACCGGGACACGCTCCGGCTCGAGCGGGCGGGCCCGCGCGAGCACGCGCGCGAGCGCCTCGTCGATCGACAGCAACCCGGACATCGGGCATACGCTAACGGCCGTGATCTCGGTGGTCGTCCCGGTGCACGACGAGGAGCTCAGCGTCGCGCTGCTGCACGACGAGCTCCGCTCCGCGCTCGACCCCCTCGGCGAGCCGTGGGAGGCCGTCTTCGTCGACGACGGGTCGACGGACGGGACCTTCGCCGCGCTGACGCGTCTGCACGCGGCACACGACGACGTCCTCGTCGTCCGCCTGCGGCGCAACTTCGGCAAGGCTGCGGCGCTGCAGGCCGGCTTCGAGGAGGCGCGCGGCGACCGCATCGTCACGATCGACGGCGACCTCCAGGACGATCCGGCCGAAATCCCGCGGCTGCTCGCGAAGCTCGACGAGGGCTTCGACCTCGTCTCGGGCTGGAAGTCGCGGCGCCGCGACCCGCTCCGGCGCCGCCTGCTTTCCCGCCTCTTCAACTCAGTCACCGGTCGCCTCTCGGGGCTCCGCCTGCACGATCTCAACTGCGGGCTGAAGGCGTACCGCGCCGAGGTCGTCGGCGGACTGCGCCTCTACGGCGAGCTGCACCGGTTCGTCCCCGTGCTCGCCCACTACCGCGGCTTCCGCGTCGCAGAGCTCCCGGTGAACCACCGGCCGCGCGGGCACGGCCGCTCGCGCTACGGGATGGAGCGGTACGTCCGCGGCTTCCTCGACCTGCTCACGGTCACGTTCATGGGTCGCTACCGGCACCGGCCGCTCCACCTCTTCGGCGGGCTCGGCCTCACGCTCGGCGGCCTCGGGGCGCTCGTGCTCGGCTACCTGACCGTGCTCAAGCTGACCGGTGAGGCGATCGGGCACCGTCCGCTGCTCACGCTCGGCGTCCTGCTCGTCGTGGTCGGCGTCCAGCTCCTCTCGCTCGGGCTCGTCAGCGAGCTGGTCGCGAGCCACCACGAGGAACGCGCCGGGGAGCGCGGCGCGACGCTGCACGTGGACGAGATCCTCCGCTGAGCCCGAGGGTCCTCTACTTCGGCACCTACGAGCGCGGCTACCCCCGGAACGCGCAGGTGATCTCGTGCCTGCGCGGGGCGGGAGTCGAGGTCGTCGAGCGGCACGTGGGCGTCTGGGAGCACCGCCGGCACAAGTGGGCCTCCGGGCCTGCCGCCGCGGCGAGGCTCGCGGTGGCGGAGGCGCGGCTGCTGGCGGCCGCCCGCGCCCGTGGCGAGCGGTTCGACGCCGTGATCGTCGGCTACCCCGGCCACTTCGACCTGCCCGCGGCGCGGTGGGCCGCGCGCGGAGGCCCCGTGATCTTCAATCCACTCGTGTCGCTGCACGAGACCCTGGTCGAGGACCGGCGGCGGTTCGCGCCGGGCTCGCTCGCGGCCCGCCTGCTGCTCGGGATCGACCGGCTCGCGCTGCGCCGGGCCGACCTCGTCGTCGCCGACACCGACCAGAACGCGCGCCACCTCGTAGCGCTCGGCGGCATCCCGCGCCAGCGCGTCGAGACCTGCTTCGTCGGCGCGGAGGAGCGCCTCTTCCGGCCCACCTGGCGCACGCCGGAGTCCTTCACGGCGCTCTTCGTCGGAAAGCTGATTCCCCTGCACGGGGTCGAGACGATTCTCGCCGCCGCGACGCTGGCGCCCGAGCTCTCGTTCCGCGTGGTGGGCAGCGGGCAGCTCGACGCCGTGCTCCGCGACCGGTCGCCGAACGTCGACTGGGTCGAGTGGGTCGACTACGAGCGGCTGCCACAGGAGCTCGAGCGCGCGGGGTGCGCGCTCGGTGTGTTCGGCACCTCGGCGAAGGCAGCTCGCGTCGTCCCGAACAAGGCCTTTCAGGCGCTCGCGTGCGGCGTCCCGCTCGTCACGGCCGACACGCCGGCCGCACGCGAGCTCCTCCGCGACGGGGAGAGCGCGCTTTTCGTCCCGGCCGGCGACCCCGGGGCGCTCGCGGCGGCCGTCCGGCGGCTCGCGGCCGACCCTGCGCTCGGCCGGCGGCTCGGCGAGGGCGGGCACGCCGCCTACCTGGAGCACGCGAGCGAGCGCGTGCTCGGCGAGCGCTGGCGCGGACTCGTCGAGCGGCTCGCCGCCAGGTGAGCGCGCAGCGCGCAGTCTGGGCGGCGAGCGCGGCCTTCGCCGTCCTCTTCGGCGCCGCCGCGATCCTCCGGCACCGCGCCTTCGGCAGCGGCCGGTTCGACCTGGGGAACATGACCCAGGCCGTGTGGTCGACCGCGCACGGAGACGTGCTCTCGGTCACGGACGTCGGCGGTGAGCAGATCTCCCGGCTCGGCTCCCACTTCGACCCGATCCTGGCCGCGCTCGCGCCCCTCTGGTGGCTCTGGCCCTCGCCCGAGCTCCTGCTGGCGGTGCAGGCGATCGCCGTCGCAGCCGGAGCCGCGCCCGTCTTCCTGCTCGCCCGCCGCCACCTGGACGACGAGCGGGCGGCGGCCGCGCTCGCGGCGGCGTACCTGCTCTTCCCGCCCGTGCAGTGGCTGACCGTCAGCGACTTCCACCCGGTGGCGCTCGCCTGCCCGCTGCTGCTCTTCGCCTGGTGGCAGCTCGACGAGCGGCGGCTCTGGACCTTCGCGCTCCTGGCCGCGGCGGCGGTCGCGACCAAGGAGCACGTGGGTCTCGCGGTCGCGGCGCTCGGCGTCTGGTACGCGGTTCGGCACCGGGCGCCGCGGGGCGGCGCCGCGATCACCGTCGCGGGGGCCGCGGTCGCGCTGATTGCGGTGCTCGTCGTGATCCCGCACTTCGCCCCGGACGGCGCCTCCCCGTTCGAGCGCCGCTACGAGTCGCCCTCCCTCGACGGCCGCGACCTCTCCTACCTCGCCTCCCTCCTGCTGCCGCTCGCTCTCGTGCCCCTCGCCGCCCCGCTCGCGCTCCTCGCCGCGCTCCCGGAGCTCGGCCTGAACGTGCTGTCGAACGCCGCCGGGCAGACCTCCGTCAGGAGCCACTACGCCGCGGCGGCGGTTCCGGCGCTGCTCGCCGCCGCGGCCTTCGGCAGCGCACGGCTGGGCGCACGGACCGCCTACGCGGTCGCGGTCGCCGCCCTCGCCGGGACGGTCGCGCTCGGGCCGCTCGGCCGGATCGACGTACGCGCCGGACCGGACGACGCGGCGGCGCGGCGGGCGCTGGCCCTGGTGCCCGACGACGCGCCCGTGAGCGCGACGAACGCGTTCGGCGCCCATCTCTCGGAGCGCGCGCGCATCTTCAGCTTCCCCGTCCTCCGCGAGGCGTCGTGGGTCGTGGTCGACGGGCGCCGCCTGACGCACCTCGACAGCCTCGAGCCCGGGCCGTCGCGGCAGGCGCTGGCGGCGCTCCGGGCGAGCCCGCGCTGGCGGCTCGTCTTCGCCGAATCGGGCGTGCTCGTCTTCCGCCGCTACTAGAGCGGGATCGTCTGCGGCAGCAGGTAGACGCAGAAGCCGAGCGCGACGAGCTGCGCGCGCCTGTCGTCCTCGGCGGCCGCGAGCGGCAGCGCCCAGATCGTGTACCAGGGCGCGAGCCACGGCGTCGTCGCGAGCAGCAGGCAGCCGGCGAGCCCGAGCCGAGCGCGGCCGCGCGCGGCCTCGCGGGCGAGCCAGGCGAGCCCCATGAGCAGCGCCGCCGCCGCGAGCCCGAGCGCGAGCGCGTGCGGGAGGCCGAGCTGCTCGAGCCGGTGCGGGAGGGCGTAGCTCGTCTGACCCTCGGCGTTGCGCGCGAGAGGGCCGAACGCCCGCAGCCAGTCGAGGCCGTAGCGCCAGGTCGCGAGCCCCGCGACGACGGCCACGGCGGCGGCGAAGCCCGCATGGCTGACCCGGCGCCTCGCCGCGCGCGCCTCCACGGTGCGGAGCGCGAGGAAGACGACCGGGATCCACTTGACGAAGAGGGCCAGCACCCAGGCCACGGCGGCGAGCGCCGGCCGCCTGGACGCGGCGAGCGCGAGCGCGCCGAGCGTGAGGGCCGCGAGCAGCGCGTCGTTGTGCCCGCCGCCGGCGAAGTGGATCGCGAAGAGCGGATTCCAGCCGACGAGCGCGGCCGCCAGCGGCCGGTCGCGCGCGAGGCGGGCCGCCAGCAGCGTGCAGGCGAGCACGCCGAGCGCGGCCAGCAGCTTGAAGATCCACGCGGCCGCCGCGGCCGACGAGCCCGACACGAGCGCGACCACCTCCGAGAGGAGCGTGAAGACCGGGCCGTACACCGACGTCGTCTCGCGCCAGGCCGCTCCGGCGTGCTCGTAGGCGGGGTCGTCCGGGAACGCGCTGGGCGTCGTCACGTACGGGTCGGCGTCGTGCACCGCGGCGATCCGGCCGTACTCCCAGTACGTCCACGCGTCGGTCGAGAGAAGCAGCGGTCCGGCGAGCGGCGCGAGCTGGATCACCGCCGCGGCGACGAGCACCGCGCGAAGGCCGGGCGGGCGCCGGCGGAGCAGGAACAGCGCACCCAGGTAGGCGGCGAACGCGAGCGCAAGGAGCGCGAGGAAGACGGCGCCGAGGCCGCCGCCCCCGGCCCGGCCCGCATCGGCAGGGACGAGCGGCGCGCCCTCGATCCAGGCGACTGCGACGCAGCCCGCGACGAGGAGCGCGACCGCGGCAGCCGCCAGGGGCGCGGCCCGGCTCATCGGCGGCTAGCCCGCGGTGGTGGTGGGCGGCGGCGGGGGCGGCTCGGTCAGCGGCGGCGGCTCCTCCGGCGCTGGCGGCGGCGGCGCGGGTTCCGTCGGGGGCGGCGGGGCGGCCGTCGTCGTCGGGGGCGGCGGGGCAGCCGTCGTCGTCGGGGGCGGCGGCGTGTCCGCCGCGGTCGTCGTCTCCTCCGTCGTCGTCGTTGCGACGTCGTCGCTGTCGTCCCGGTAGGAGCCGAACGACCGCGCGTACTGGCCGCGCTCGAACGTCGTCCACTCGGGCCAGTCGGTCGGCTCCGGGAACTCCTCCGGCTCGAGTTGGCCGATCGCCGAGCTCATGAAGAGCCGCCAGATCTGGGCCGGGAAGCTGCCGCCGCTGACGCGGATCCCGTGGACGCTCGTCATCGGGACCTTTCCCTTCGGGTACCCGACCCAGACGGTCGTCCCGAGCCGCGGGGTGTAGCCGCAGAACCAGGCGTCCGACCACTCCTCGGTCGTCCCGGTCTTGCCGGCGGCGGGATGGCCGTAGTTCGCGCCCGTGCCCGTGCCGTAGTCCATGTTCTGCTCGAGGATCCGCGTGACGGTGTAGGCGACACCGTCCGAGATCACCCGCTTGCGCTTCGGCTTGCCCCAGCCGGAGCTCGTGTCCTCGCCGTCGGGGAGCACGACCTTGCGGATCGCCATCGGCTCCGAGTAGATCCCGCCGGCGGCAAGCGTCGCGTACGCGGACGCCATATCGAGCGGCGAGACGTCCATCGCGCCGAGCCCGATCGAGGGCACGTACGCGCCGTCGGCGTCGAGCGGCGAGCGGACGCCGAGTTTCGTCGCCATCTCCGCCACCGCCTCGGGCGTGACGTCGAGCGTGAGCTGCGCGTAGACCGTGTTGTCGGAGCGGATCGTCGCGCGCTCGATCGTCGTCCAGCCCGTGTAGCTCCCGTCGTAGGTCTCCGGGCACCACCAGCTCCCGTCCTCGCAGTTCCCGTTCGGGTCGGGCCGGTAGAAGAAGGGCGCGGAGAGGTAGCTCGTCGTGGCCGGGTTGATCCCCTTCTCGACGGCGGCGGCGAGCACGAACGTCTTGAACGTCGAGCCGGACTGGCGGCGCGCCTGCGAGAGCAGGTTGAACTGGTTCTTGTTGTTGCCGGGGATCACGGCCGTCATCGCACGGATGGCGCCGTTCTTGGGGTTGATCGAGATCAGCGCGGCCGCCGGGTCGTCGTCCTCGTAGAGCGTCTCCTCGATCGCCTTCCGAGCCGCGTTCTGGAAGCGCGGATCGACGGTCGTGTAGACCTTGAGCCCGCCGGAGCGGACGGTCGCGGCGCCGTACGCTGCGATCAGCTCGTCGCGGACGTAGCTGAAGAAGTACGGCTCGCGGATCTCCTTGTAGAGCTTCCCGGCCTTCAGCCCGAGCCCGCGGGAGACCGCCCAGTCGTGTGCGGCCCGGTCGATGTCGCCCTCCTCGAGCATCGCCGCGAGCACCTGGTTGCGCCGCACGATCGACGTCTCGGGCCGGTTGAACGGGTCGTACAGCGACGGGGCCTGGGGCAGCCCGGCGAGGAGCGCCGCCTCGGGCAGGTTGAGCTTGCTCGCCGGCTTGGAGAAGTACGTCTGGGCGGCGGCCTCGATCCCGTAGGCGAGGTTGCCGTAGTAGACCTGGTTCATGTAGCTGGCCAGGATCCGCTCCTTCGACCAGGCCTCGTCGAGCTTCAGCGCCAGGCACGCCTCCTTCAGCTTCCGCTCGACGGTGCGCTCGCGGCCGATGTAGAGGTTCCGGACGAGCTGCTGCGTGATCGTCGAGCCGCCCTCGACGACCTCGCCGGCGCTGACGTTCTTCCAGAGCGCGCGCGCTATTCCCTCGACGTCGACGCCGGCGTGGCCGTAGAAGCGCCGATCCTCGATCGCGACCGTCGCCTTCGGCATCCAGGAGCTGATCTCCGCGAGCGCCACCGGCTGGCGGTTGCGCTCGGCCGGGATCACGCCGAGCCGCGAGTTGTCGGCCGCGTAGATGAACGTGTTCGAGCCGATCTCGACCTGTTGGAGCGAGTTGAGGTCGCACGAGGAGCCGAACGTGGCGACGCTCGTGACCGCGGCGCCCGCGACAACGAAGAGCAGGCCGAGGACGGCGACGGCGGCGAGGACGGCCGCGCGGCGGCGCGTGCTCTTGCGCTCGACGCGCTTGCGCTTGCGGCGGCGGCGGGCGTAGATCTCGTCGTCCGCGCCGCGACCCCGGGCGGGGGGCGTCACGCGAAGATCCCGCGCTCGCGCAGGCGCTCGTGCACGCGCAGGCGGAGCTCGTGCTCGGCCAGCTCGGAGGCCGCCTCGCTCTCGGTCCATGCCCGCAGCGTCAGGGTCGGCGACCCCTCGAGCGAGCTGACGAAGACCTCGTCGCGGTCGCCGGGCACCTCCGCGCGGAGGCTCTCGACGAGCGGGCGAAGGTCGACTGAAGGCGGAACCTGCACGGTGACCTCGGCGTATTTCGCAGCACTGCGAATCGTGGAGTTGACGATGGTATCCGAGGCGAGCTTCTCGTTCGGGATCACGAGCCGCGCGTTGTCCTCGGTGCGGATGAACGTGTACATCAGCCCTATCTCCTCCACGGCGCCCTCTACGCCACCGACGGCGACCCAGTCGCCGAGCCGCAGCGGCTGCGTCATCGCGATCATCACGCCCGCGACGACGTTGCCGAGCGTGCGCTGCGAGGCGAAGCCGATGATCAGCCCGAGGATCGCGGAGGAGGCGAGGAGCCCGCCCGCGACCGCGCGCACCTGCGGGATCACGAGCAGCGCCGAGAGCAGCCCGATCGTGACGATCGCCACCGAGACCGTCCGGCGCAGGACGCGGTAGCGGGTCATCGCCTCGGGGGAGCGATTCGCGCCCATCAGCGTACGGTCGATCATCCGTGCGACGAGCACGGTCAGTGCCAGCACCACCCCGATCGTGAGCACGCGCTGCCAGAGCTCCATGCGCCGGGATTCGACGGCGGCGCGTTCGTCCCTATCATCTCGTGGCTCGTGGAGGCAGACCGGGACGCCGTGGGGAGAGAGGGCTGGCGGATCGCCGCATGGGCGAGCCTTGTCGTCTTCCTGAGCGTCCTCGCCTACGGCAGCCGGCTCGACGGGGGCGGCCCGCCGGACGATGCGCTCTACCGCTACGAGACCGCCGTCGGGGGGATCGTGGTCTACGGCGTCTTGCTGCTGCTCCTGCTCTGGATCGGGCGCGGGCTGCCGAAGCGGGAGCTCTTCGCGCTCCGCCGGCCACCGTCGTGGCCCGGAGCGCTCGGCCTCGCGCTGGCCGCGTACGTCGCGATCTTCCTCGGCGCCGGGCTGATCCTGATCGCGCTCGACGCCCAGGACGAGCAGGGGCTGACGCCGGAGGCCTGGGACTCGAGCCGGGCGGGAGCGTACGCCGCCAACTTCCTCGCGGTCGCGCTCGTGGGGCCGGTGGTCGAGGAGCTGATGTACCGCGGCGCGGGGATGACGCTGCTCGCCCGGTTCGGCCTGCCGGTGTCCGTGCTCGTGACGTCGGTCGGGTTCGGGCTCGGGCACGGGCTTGTGTTCGCGCTGCCCGCGCTCGTCTTCTTCGGTCTCGTCACGGCCGCTCTGCGCGTGCGGACGACGAGCGTGTACCCGTGCATCCTCGTGCACTGCGCCTTCAACGCCACCAGCCTGATCGTCTCCGTCGCCGCGTAGGCCGGCTCGCTATCCTCGGCGCGTGCGCGGCGCGATCGTCCTGCTCGCCGGTCTCGCCTTCGCGGCCTCCGCTCACGCTGCGCCGCCCGCTGTCGTCGCCGCAGCAGTCCCGGCCAACGGCGTGGCGCCGCTCACCGTCACCCTCACCGCCGCCGGGGAGGACGCGACCTACACGTGGGAGCTCGGCGACGGCGCGACCGCCGAGGGCGCAGTCGTCTCGCACGTCTACGCGGCCGGCTCCTACGTCGCCACTGTCACCGCGACGAATGCCGGCGGCGAGGTCGCCCGGGCCGAGGCCCGCGTGACCGCGACCGCGCGGCGGCTGTCGCTGACGGCGCCGCGGCGAGCCGACTACGCCACGCCCGGCACGCTCTCCGGATCGCTGCTCCCGGCGGTACGCGGCGGCCGCGTCCAGCTCTACCGCGGCCGCACGCACGTCGCCTCCGCGCGCGTCGCCGCGGACGGAAGCTTCCGCACGCGCGTGCTCCTCCGCTCGCCCGGGCCCTACCACGCCCGCTACGGCGCGACGCGGTCCGCGCCGCGGACGGTCGTGCTGCGGCCGCGGGTCGAGGCGCCGCTGCCGGCGGCGGCACCGGTCGGCGGGAAGCTGGCCTTTCGACCGCGACTCGTGCCGGCGGCGGCAGGTCGGCTGGAGATGCGCGTGCTCCTCGACGGGAAGCGGGTCGCCACGCGAGGTAGCGCGCTCCCGACAGGCGCGCCCGGCAAGCTTCGCGTCGAGTTGACGACGGCGCCGAGGCCCGGGTGGGCGCCGGTGCGCCGCGTGATCACCTCCCGGGTCGTGCAGCCGACGCTCGCGAAGGGCGACCGCGGCCCGAGCGTGCTCGCGCTCGAGCGCCGGCTGGCGGAGCTGCGCTACGCGCTCCGCGGGGTCGACGGCGTCTACGACCACGACACGTTCGAGGCAGTGCTCGCCTTCCAGAAGGTCCACGGGCTGCCACGCACCGGCCGCGTCGAGCCGTCGCTGTGGCGGCGGCTGGCGACCGCGGGCGTCCCGCGCGCCGCGCGCGGCGGCGACTACATCGAGGTCGACAAGCGCCGCCAGGTCCTGTTCGTCGTCCGGGGCGGCCAGGTGGCCCGGGTCGTGCACGTCTCGACGGGTGTGACCGGGAACACGCCGCTCGGGAGCTGGCGGGTCTACCGCAAGGTGCACGGCTGGGACTGGGTGCTCTGGTACCCGCTCTACTTCAAGGGCGGCTTCGCGATCCACGGCTACCCCTCGGTACCGGCCTACCCGGCCTCGCACGGCTGCGTGCGCGTGCCGATGTGGCTCGCCCGCTCGCTCTTCGATGCCCACGCGCACGGCACCACCGTGCTGGTACACCTCTGACGTGAGCGCGCCCGACGCCAACGACCCGGTGATCCGCCAGCTGCGCGAGCAGCTCTCCGACAACGACGTCAAGATCGTCGAGGCGCTGAACCGGCGGCTCGAGCTCGTGGCGCGGCTGAAGCGGGTGAAGGAGGAGCGTGGGATCGACTTCCTCGACCCAGCCCGCGAGGAGTGGATGCTGCAGTTCCTGACCCGCGCGAACCGGGGCCCGCTCTCGCCCGAAGGGCTGCGCGAGATCTACACCGAGCTGCTCGACCTGACGAAGCGGGAGGTCGGCCGGGCCGACGAGAGCGGCTAGGGTTCCTCGGGGTCCGAGACGAAGTCGTCCGGGCTGACGGTGTCGAGGAACGCCCGGAACTCGTCCGGGTCGAGCTCGGCGAGAGGCGGCACGCCGGCCGCGGCCGCGATCTCCTCGTCGGAGGCATCGCCCTCGAACTCGACGCCCGACTCGTCGATCACCTCGTCGGCGACGAAGATCTTCGCGCCCGAGCGGACGGCGAGCGCGATCGCGTCGGAGGGGCGGGAGTCGACCTCGATCTCGGAGCCGTTCTGCTGCAGCGTGATCCGCGCGTAGTAGGTGTTCTCGCGCATCTCGGTGACCGCGATCGAGACGACCTCGGCGTCGAGCTGGCCGACCATGTCGTTGAGCAGGTCGTGCGTCATCGGCCGCGCCGGCGTCGCGTTCTGGAGCTTGACCAGGATCGCGGCCGCCTCGGGATGGCCGATCCAGATCGGCAGGAAGCGGTTGCCGTCGGCGGTCTTCAGGAGCACGATCGGCTGCTTGCCGACCATGTCGAAGCTGACGCCGTAGATGACCATCTCACGCATCGTCAGGGCCTCCCACTCAGTGTAGCCCTAGGCCGCCCGCGCGAATCTCAGCGCTGCTCGAGCGCGGCGACGGGGACGCGGATCCGTTCGCCGGTCTCGACGTCCTCGAGCTCGGCCCACCGGTCGGGGATGCCCATCGGGTCGAGGCCGCGCAGGATGTACTGCCGGCCCTTCCAGGTGATGGGGTCTCCGATTCGCATCGTCCGCAGCGCCGCCACAGGCGCATCACGACAATGATCGGCACGCGTGTCGCGACAGCCGATCCCTGGAACGGGGCGACCGCCCGTATCCCTCTGGGCGCGCGTGCCGTTGCACACCCGTGGTCGACCTCTGGCTCCATGACATCGAATCGCTCGAAGCGGTGACGCAGAACGAGCAGACGAAGCGGCTGTGCCTGCGTATGGCGGCGATGTCGCAGGCGGGCACGCTGGCCCCCTTCATCGCGAACCTCCGCTCCGACGAGGAGCTGGACGACCTGACGAAGGGGACGATCGCCGAGATCGCGGGCGACGCGAACTTCCTGCTCGCGGTCGAGGACTACATCCGCCGCACACAGCTGATCCACTGAGCCCACTGAGGCTACAATCGCCGGGGCTCGGGCGATTAGCTCAGTTGGTTAGAGCGCCGCTCTGATAAGGCGGAGGTCCCTGGTTCGAATCCAGGATCGCCCATGTTCGTTGGCGCGCGGCTAGAGACTCTCGAGCACCTCGACGAGCTCCTCCAGCCGCACCTCGTCACCGAAAGGGATCTGCAGCGTCGTGCCGACGACGCGGGCCTGGAAGCCGGTCACGCGCTCGACCTGGTCGCGGGCGCGCTCGGCGAGCGACGGGTCGACCTTCGTCGCCGTGCGCGGTCGGCGCGCGGCGCCGCCGTCCTGCGCGGCCCTCTCGGCGGCGCGCACGGACATCCCCTCGCGGACGATCCGCTTCGCGAGCCGCTTGCGCGCATCGTGGTCGGGGAGAGCGAGCACGGCGCGGGCATGGCCCTCGGTCAGCTCGCCGCGCGCGACCATCCAGAGCACCTCCTCCGGCAGCTCGAGCAGCCGCAGCCGGTTGGAGACAGCGGGCTTGGAGCGCCCGACCTGCTCGGCGACCTCGCCGAGCGAGAGCTCGAACTCGTCCACGAGCGACGCGTAGGCGCGCGCCTCCTCGACCGGCGAGAGCTGTTCCCGGGCGACGTTCTCGACGAGGGCGAGCAGGAGCGTGTCGCGGTCGTCGGCGTCTCGCACGAGCGCCGGCAGCGTCTCGAGCCCGGCCTCGCGCGCCGCCCGCCAGCGGCGCTCGCCGGCGATCAGCTCGTAGCCGCCGGCCGTGCGCGGGCGGACGACGACCGGCTGGAGCAGGCCCTGCTGCTTGATCGAGCTCGCGAGGCCCGTGGTGGCCTCCGGCTCGAAGCGGCGGCGCGGCTGGCGCGGGTTCGCGTGGATCGCGTCGACGGGGAGGTGCGCCAGCTGGGTGCCGCCGGGCTCGGCGCCGCCGATCAGGACCTCAAGGCCCCGGCCCAGGCCTCTTCTAGGAGCGCTCGACAAGCTCCATCGCCACCTTCCAGTACGCCTCCGCGCCCCGCGAGGAGCGGTCGTAGGCGATCGCGGGGAGGCCGTGGCTCGGCGCCTCGGCGAGGCGGACCGAGCGCGGCACGGTCTGGGTGAAGACGAGGTCGCCGAAGTGCCGCCGCACCTCGGCCTCGACCTCGGCCGCGAGGCGCGTGCGGCCGTCGACCATCGTGAGCAGGATCCCGGCGATGCCGAGGCGCGGGTTGAGCCGCGCCTTCACGAGCTCGATCGAGCCGAGCAGCTGCGAGAGCCCCTCGAGCGCGTAGTACTCGGCCTGCACCGGCACGATCACGCTGTCGGCGGCCGCGAGGGCGTTCACGGTCAGCGTGCCGAAGGAGGGTGGGCAGTCGAGGAAGACGAACCCGTAGCGCTCGCGGGCGCCGGCGAGCGAGCTCTGCAGGTAGCGCTCGCCGTCCGTGTGCCGTGAGAGCTCCACTGCCGCGCCGGCCAGCTCGGGCTTCGCCGGCACGAGCTCGAGGTTCGCGAAGCGCGTCGCGCGGGCGATCTCGGCGACCGGCGCGCCGTCGAGCAGGTCGTAGCTCGAGACGCCGTTCGCCTTCTCGCCGAGGCCTGAGGTGGCGTTCGCCTGCGGGTCGAGGTCGACGAGGAGCGCGCGCTCTCCCGCCTCGGCGAGGCAGGCGGCGAGGTTGACCGCAGTCGTCGTCTTGCCGACCCCGCCCTTCTGGTTCGCGAGCGCGATGATCTTCCCGGCCACGCACCGAGTCTAGAGGGGGCCTCGGACTATCCTCAGCCACGTGCGCGCCCCCGCTCCCCCGTACGCCGACGAGGGCCCGCCCGCGCTCTGGCACGTGAGCGAGGACGCCCGGATCGAGCGCTTCGACCCGCACGTCAGCGCCACCGCAGCCGAGACGGAGCCGCTCGTCTGGGCCGTCGACACGCGCCACCTGCCGTTCTACTGGTTCCCACGGGACTGCCCGCGCGGGACGTTCTGGGCAGACGAGGCGACCGACCCGGCCGACGCGGAGCGGTTGCTCGCCGGCGCCTCCCGCGTCCACGCGGTCGAGGAGGCCTGGCTCGGCCGGATGCGGGCGGCCGAGGTGTTCGCGTACCGCCTGCCGGAGCCGTCGTTCGAGCCGCACGAGGTCGGCGGCTACTGGGTGAGCCACGAGCCCGTCGAGCCGCTCGAGGTCGCTCCCCTCGGCGACCTGGTCGCGCTGCACGAAGCGGCGGAGATCGAGCTCCGCGCCCTCCCGAGCCTGTGGCCGCTCTGGGACGAGGTCGTCGCCTCGACGCTCGAGTTCAGCGGCATCCGGCTGCACAACGCGAAACGCGCCAAGCCCTCCTAGTGACACTGTGTCACTAGCTCCGCTCAGCCGAGCGGGCGCTTCTTCGCGACGCCGGGCCGGCGGGGGAAGCCGGGCGGGGTGGGGCCGACCTTGCGGAGGACGAGAAAGCCCGGCGGCGACTCCTCGAGCGCGCCTGCGATCCGCTCCGCCACACGGGAAACGGCATCCCGGTTGGCGGACGGCCCGACCCAGAGGATCACGGCGCCGCCCTCCTCGACCAGGGGGAGGCACCACTCGGCCGCGACCGGTGGCGGCGCGAGGGCCTTCGCGACCGCGACCTCGTAACGCTGCGTCACGTGCTCCTCGGCGCGGCCCCACACGACGCGGAGGTTCGGCAGCTCGGCCGTCCAGCGCTCCAGGAACTCGGCCTTGCGCCGCTCCGCCTCGAGCAGCGTCACCTCACGCCCGGGCAGGGACGCGGCGAGCGGGATCCCCGGCGTACCGCCGCCGCTGCCGACGTCCACGATCGGCCCCTCGAAGCGGCGGACGAGCTCGAGTCCCGCGAGGGCGTCGTCGAGGAGGACGCGGCGCGCGTCGGCGGGGTCCTTCAGCGCGGTCAGGCCCGGCGTCTCGACGACCGCGGCGAGCCAGCGGTCGAGCAGGCTAGACAGAGACGCTGCGCGGGTAGATGACGACGAAGCGGTGGGGCTCGGTGCCCTCGCTCGCGGTCTCCACCTCGGGATCGTCCTTCAGCTTCTCGTGGACGATCTTCCGCTCGACGGCGGTCATCGGCTCGAGCTCGACCCGCTGGCCGGTCGCGGAGGCCTGCTCCGCCATCCGCAGGGCGAGCGCGTCGAGCGTCGCCTGGCGGCGGTCGCGATAGCCGGCCGCGTCGACGATCACGGGCTTGCGCTCGTCGTAGCGGCCGCGGAAGAGGATCGCGTTGGCGAGGTACTGGATCGCGTCGATCGTCTGCCCGTGCCGGCCGATCAGCATGCCGAGGTCGGCGCCGTCACAGACGACGCGGAGCTGCTCGTCGGACTCCTCGACCTCGACGGCGCACTGGACGCCGATCTCGCGCGCGATCCGCTCGACCAGCTCGCGCAGCCGGGCCGCGTCCTCGCTCTCGTCCTCGCGCGGCGCCGAGACGACAGGCGCCGGCTCGGGCGCCTCGCCCGCGTCCACGCTCGCGATCACGCGCGCCGGCTCGTAGCCGACGCCGAGCAAGCCGCGCTCGCCCTCGGTCACGACCTGGAAGCGGACGGCGTCCTTGTTCAGGCCGGGCCGCATCCGCTCGAGCTCCCGCAGCGCTGCCCACTTCGCCTCGCCGACGGTCTCGCCGCTCATCTCCACCGAGATCTCGCTCACCTTCGGGATCCCTTCTTCCGCTTCACCTTGCGCACGCGCGGAGGCGTCTGGGCAGGACCCTTCCCGCCGGCCGGCTTGCCGTCGGCGGGCGCCGCGGCGGACGCGTCCCCGGCCGCGCTCTTCGGCGGCGTCCGCGAGCTCTTCTTCGGCGGCGGCTGGGGCTTCGGCGTCAGCTTGCGGGTGATCAGCCCCTGACCCGTCGTCCAGAGGTTCGTCGTCAGCCAGTAGAGCATCAGGCCGGAGGGGAACCTGAGCACGAACGGGATGAACGCGATCGGCAGGATCAGCAGCATCGCCCGCTGCGCCGGCTGCATGTTCTGCGACATCAGGTACGACGAGGTCAGCTGGCTGATCCCGTAGAGGACGATCAGGAGCGGCCCCCAGCCGACCCTCGTGTCCTCGGTGATGTCGATCAGGTTCAGCCACTCGAGGTCGGCGCCCGGGAAGAGCGGCAGGATGTCCTTCTCGAAGTCGCGCAGGACGAAGAAGAGGCCGATGAAGACAGGGAACTGCGCCAGGATCGGCAGGCACGAGGCCGCCGGGTTGATCTGGTTCTCCTTGTAGAAGGCCATCATCTCCTGGTTCATCCGCTGGCGGTCGTGCTTCCAGCGCTGCTGGATGGCCTTCATCTCCGGCGCGTGCGCCTGCAGGTTCTGCATCGAGTGGATCTGGCGGACGGTCAGCGGCACGAGCAGCATCCGCACGATCACGACGAGCGCGACGATCGACCAGCCCCAGGGAAGCCCGACCGGGTCGTGCAGGTTCGTCAGGACCCAGGTGAGGAGGTCCTCGAGGGGGGTGAGAATGCCGGCGAGGATCACGCCGGGTCGACTCCGCCGTGACTCCAGGGGTTGCAGCGGAGGATCCGCCAGACGGCCTTCGCCGACCCCTTGACGAGCCCGTGCGCGTGGAGGGCGTCGAGCGCGTACTGCGAGCAGCTCGGGTGGTACTTGCAGGTATTCGGCGGCGTCAGCAGGCCGAAGGTGCGGCGCCAGGCGTGGACGAGCGCGATCCCGATGTACTTTCCCGCTCCGGCGGCGGCAAAGCCGCCACCTCCGCTCTTGGGCGGCTCCGTCAAGCCTACGCCGCTCACGCTGCGGCCTTCTCGAGCACCTCGGTCACGCGCTCGGCGAGCCACTCGTGGCCGCGTGTGTCGGCCGGCTCCGCGAGCCCCGGCCGCACGACGAGGACGTAGTCGTGACCGGGACGGGCCCGGTCCGCGAGCTCGGTCCACGTCTCGCGCAGTTGCCGCTTGACGCGGTTGCGCACAACCGCGTTCCCCACGGACTTCGGCACCGCCAGGCCGAGGCGCGGCGCGTCGGCGTCCCCCTCCTCGCGCGGGAACCAGTAGAGGACGAGGAAGCGGGTGGAGGCGGAGCGGCCGCTCCGATAGACGGCGTCGAAGTCCCGCGAGCGGGACAGGCGGTTCCGGCGATGCACGGTTCGAGGATAGACGGGACCGGCTACGCGGAGAGCCGCTTGCGGCCCTTGGCCCGGCGGCGCTTCAGGATCGCCTGCCCGGCGCGCGTCGCCATGCGGGCGCGGAAGCCGTGCTTGCGCTTGCGGCGGCGAACGTTCGGCTGGTAGGTGCGCTTCAAAGAGAGAGTCTCCGGTCGGGGTCGAGGCCGCCGGCAGGCGGGGAGCGGAAGTATAGCGACGGCCTCGAAAGCGGTTATCCACAGACGGAGTGGGTCCCGAAAAAGACCCGCAAACGGGCACCGGAACGAGCCTTCGCCCACAGGTTCTCCACAGCTGTGGATTGTGGTGTGGACTGCGAAAAAGCCCTGCAAATTGGCGTCTTTTGCCGCTGCGGCGCGTGTTGAGCGGCCGCGTGGACGGTGCTATGCTCGCGCCTCCTGCACCACCGAGAGAAGGGACCGGCTGCGGCGTGGAGCACCAAATCGAGCTGACTGCGGAGGTCCTGTGGGACGAGGTGGCGGGTCGGCTGAGAGGGGCGCTCAACGAGGCGACGTTCGGTAGCTGGTTCGGAGGCGCGGAGGGGATCGCGCTCACCGAGGACGCGTTCACGCTCTCGGTCCCGAACGACTTCACCCGCGAGTGGATCGAGGGCCATTTCCTCGGCCTGATCCGCGCCGCGGTCAAGGACGCGACCGGGCACGAGCGCCGGATCCACCTGAGCGTCCGCGACGAGGCCGCGCCGGTGGAGCCGGCCGCGGACGGCGCGCCGCCCGAGCCCGTCCGGCACCGGCCACCCGAGCCCGCCGCGAGTGGCTCGATGAGCCTCAAGTACACGTTCGACCTCTTCGTGATCGGCTCGTCCAACCGCTTCGCCCACGCCGCCGCGCTCGCGGTCGCCGAGGCGCCGGCCCAGGCCTACAACCCGCTCTTCATCTACGGCGGCACCGGGCTCGGCAAGACGCACCTGCTCCAGGCCGTCGGCCAGTACGTCGGCGAGCACGGCAACGGGCTCACCTCGCGCTACGTCACGAGCGAGACGTTCATGAACGACTTCATCAACTCGCTCCGCGACAAGCGCATCGAGGGATTCAAGCAGCGCTACCGCACCTACAACGTCCTGCTCGTCGACGACGTGCAGTTCTTCGAGGGCAAGGAGCGGATCCAGGAGGAGTTCTTCCACACCTTCAACTCGCTCTACGAGTCGGGCAGCCAGATCGTGATCTCGTCCGACCGGCCGCCGAAGGAGATCGCGACGCTCGAGGCCCGCCTGCGCTCGCGCTTCGAGTGGGGCCTGATCACGGACATCCAACCCCCCGACCTGGAGACGCGGATCGCGATCCTGCGCAAGAAGGTGAAGACCGACCGGATCCACGTCCCCGACCCCGATGTGCTGACCTCGATCGCCGAGCGCGTGGCCACGAACATCCGGGAGCTCGAGGGGGCGTTGACGCGCGTCGTGGCGTTCTCCTCGCTGACCGGCCGGCCGATGACCGTCGAGCTTGCGGAGGACGTGCTGAAGGACGTCTTCCCACAAGGCCAGGCCGTCGAGATCTCCATCCGCAGCATCCAGGAGACGGTCTCCGAGCGCTTCGGCATGACGATCAACGAGCTCTGCAGCGCCAAGCGCTCACAGGCGATCGCCTATCCGCGACAGGTCGCGATGTACCTGTCGCGCGCGCTCACCGACTCCTCGCTGCCGAAGATCGGCAAGGAGTTCGGCGGTCGCGATCACACGACGGTGATGCACGCGAATGCGAAGATCGAGGGCATGATTCGCGAGGACCGCTCTGTGTACAACCTGGTGC
>DATKBA010000062.1:0-14905 GCA_035514455.1 Gaiellaceae bacterium
GATGAGAAAGATGAGCCCGACCGCGCCGGGCACCCAGAGACCCGGGTTCCAGATCTCGACTGCGAGCGCCAGCGCGCCGAGCGAGATGAGCAGGAAGGCGATGTTCGGATCGGCGAGAAACGAGAGCACGCGCTCGAACACGTTCATCTCCACGGTTCGGACCGCGGCGCCCGCCGTGTGGACGCGCACCCCGCCGCCCGCAGCGGCCAGCGTGCGGCCGTCGAGTGCGCGGAGCAGCGCGCCGAGGTCGGTCGCGACCAGGTCGGCGATCCCGAGCTCGCGTGCCTCCCCGGCGGAGTACGACCGCGCCTCGCGCACCGTCGCCTCGAGCGGCGCCGCCGGGCGGCCGCGGCGCGTCGCGATGCTGCGCATGAGGGCGGCCGCGTCCTCGGTCGCCTTGCGGCTGAGCGTCTCGGGGAGATCCTGCCCGCCGCTGCCGACCACCGCGGCCGCGCCGATGTTCGTCGCCGGCGCCAGCGCGAGGAGCGCAGCAGCCGCTGCGACAAACGTCCCAGCAGACGCCGCCTGCGCTCCCTCCGGGGCAACGTAGGCGACGACGGGCACTGCCGATCCGAAGACGTGGCCGACCATCTCGCGAGTCGCCGACAGCAGGCCGCCCGGAGTGTCGATGCGGACGACGACGACCACGGCCCCCTCGCTCGCGGCCTCCTCGAGCGAGCGCCGCAGGAAGCCGGACGAGACGTGGTCGATCGCGGCGTCGAGCTCGACGAGGACGACCTGTCGCGGGCGCTCCTCGGCGCTCGCCGGGCCGGGGCTCGCGAGCGCCGTCGCGACGGACAGAAGCGCGAGCAGCGGGAGCCGGCGACCGCCGCCACCCAGCTTCCGCCCGGGCCGCGCGGCCGCTGCGGCGGACACTACTTGGCGACCTCGATCGCGCGGCTCTCGCGGATCACGATCACCTTCACCTGGCCCGGGTACTCGAGCTGGTCCTCGATCTCGCGCGCGATCTCGTGGCTGAGCAGGACGGCGCCGTCGTCGTCGACCTCGGTCGGCTCCACCATCACGCGGATCTCCCGCCCCGCCTGGAGCGCGTATGCCTTGGCCACGCCGGGCTTCGCGGAGGCGATCTCCTCGAGCGCGCCGAGGCGCTTGATGTAGTGCTCGAGGCTCTCGCCGCGCGCGCCCGGCCGAGAGGCGGAGATCGCGTCCGCGGCGATCAGGAGGACGGCCTCCACGGTCTGCGGCTGCACCTCGTAGTGGTGCGCCTCGATCGCGTGCACGACGCCCTGGCTCTCCCCGTAGCGCTTCGCGAGCTGCGCGGAGATGAGCGCGTGCGAGCCCTCGACCTCGTGCGTCATCGCCTTGCCGATGTCGTGCAGGAGCGCGGCGCGCTTCGCCGTCTTCACGCTCGCGCCGAGCTCGCTCGCCATGATCCCGGTCAGGTGGACGACCTCGAGCGTGTGCTTGAGGACGTGCTGCCCATAGCTCGAGCGGTAGCGGAGCCGGCCGAGCACCTTGACGAGCTCCTCGTGGAACTCGCCGCAGCGGGCCTCGAACACCGCCTGCTCGCCCGCCTGGCGCACGTTGTCCTCCAGCTCGGCCTTCGAGAGGTAGTACATCTCCTCGATCCGGGCCGGGTGGATGCGCCCGTCCTCGATCAGCTTCTGCAGCGTCGTGCGGGCGACCTCGCGCCGGAGCCCGTCGAACGACGAGAGCACGACGGCCTGCGGGGTGTCGTCGATGATGAAGTCGACGCCGGTGAGGTGCTCGAGCGCCCGGATGTTGCGGCCCTCGCGGCCGATGATCCGGCCCTTCATGTCGTCGGACGGGAGCTCGACGACGGTGACCGTCGTCTCGGCGGTGTGGCTCGCGGCGACGCGCTGGAGGGCGTCGGCGACGAGAGCCCGCGCGCGCCGCCGGGCCTCGGTTCGCGCCTCCTCCTCCTGCTGGCGGACGCTGCGGGCGAGCTCGTGCCGGATCAGGTCCTGCGAGCGCTCGAGCAGGTGGTGCTTCGCCTCGGCGACCGTGAGCCCGGCGACCTGCTCCAGCCGCGCGAGCGCCTCGTCCTTCGCCGCCTTCAGCTCCTCCTGCAGCTGCTTGACGTGCGTCTCACGGTCGTTCAGGCCCTGCTCGCGGCGCTCGACCTCGATCGCCCTGCGCTCGAGCTCGTGCTCGGCCGCGGTGACGCGCTCCTCGACTCTGGCAGCGTCGGCCCGCCGGCCCTGGACCTCCTCCTCGATCTCCCCGCGCAGGCGGACGGCGAGCTCGCGGGCCTCGATCTGGGCCTCGCGCCGGATCGTCTCCGCCTCACGCTCGGCGACGTGGACGCGTGAGCCGCTGCGCAGGAGGAGCAGCGCCGCGGCGAGGGCGGCTCCGGTGATGAGCCCGATCAGCGCTGCGACCGCGGTGAGCATGACCGTCCTGCCTCCAGGAGAGAGGGTGGATTGACCGCGGCGGCACGCCGCGGTTGCTCACATCCGGCGCTCGGCCTGCGGCCGCGCTCCGGTCTTGGCGCGTCGAGTCAGGCTGAGCCCGGCGGTTCCTCCTGGTCGCCGGAACGAAGAACGGTGGCGAAGAAACGGGTCAAGGTTTTGAATCGATTTCGGAAAAACGCGCTTGTGCAGGCAAAACGTCGAATGGAAGCACTGCCAATCCTATCGCTTCTCACTCGCTCTGCGCAACGGCTACTGCGACCGCGTCCTCGCCGAAGCCGCGCGCGGCGAGGTAGCGCGCTGTCCGGGCCCCGGCTCCGCGCTGCGCCACGATCCGCTCGGCCCGCGCGCGCTCGGGCTCGAGCGCCGCGAGCGCGGCCTCGACGTGCTCGGCGAGCACGCCGCGCCCCTCGAGGTCGTGCCGGATCAGCCCGTCGCCGGAGCCGCGGCCGGCGAGCTGCTCCGCCCGCGTGCGCGCAAAGCGGCCGTCGTCGACGTAGCCGACCCGCTCGAGCGTCTCGAGCGCGCGCTCCCGCTCGGCGTCCCCCACGCCGCGCCGCTCGAGCCGGGCTCCGAGCTCGGCGCTCGAGCGGTCGCGGAAGCGCAGCGCGCGGAGCGCCGTCTCGACGGCGTCCTCGCGCTCGGGCACTAGATGGTTGATGCCACGAGATTCGCTCGTCTCGGGGCGTGTTCTGCTCGCTCTGGGGTGCGGCGGCAGGCCGTCGCCGATGCCGGTGGCATCGGTGGCGGACTGGCGACGTGAAGCGGACGGCACGGCTGGAGGGCCGCGCAGCGGCCCGGAAGCCGGGCCGGGAGTGGCCCAGACACGGCAGAACACGCACCGAGCGCGCGAGATGGTGGCATCAATCGTCTAGGCCGCGGAGGCGGCTTCCTCCTCGACCGCGGTCTCCTCGGGCTCCTCGTCGACGACCGGCGTCGCCTCCTCCGAGGGCGCCGCGCTCGGCAGGAGCCGCGCCGAGACCGTCTGCTCAGGCCCCGCCTCGGCCTGGATCCGCTGGAGGATCTGCTGCACGACGTCGGGGTGCTCCTTCAGGAACGAGGCCGCGTTCTGGCGGCCCTGCCCGAGCCGCTCGTCGCCGAAGCTGAAGTACGACCCCGACTTCGCGACGATCTTCCGCTCGATCCCCACGTCGAGCACGGAGCTCTCCCACGAGATCCCGGAGCCGTAGATGATGTCGAACTCGGCCTGCTTGAACGGCGGCGCGACCTTGTTCTTGACCACCTTCACGCGGACGCGGTTGCCGTAGGCCTCCGCCCCGTCCTTGAGCGTCTCGATCCGGCGGATGTCGAGCCGCACCGAGGAGTAGAACTTGAGCGCCCGGCCGCCCGGAGTCGTCTCGGGGCTGCCGAACATGACCCCGATCTTCTCGCGCAGCTGGTTCGTGAAGAGGCAGATCGTGTCGGTGCGGTTGAGCGTGCCGGCGAGCTTGCGCAGCGCCTGGCTCATCAGCCGCGCCTGGAGACCGACGTGGCTGTCCCCCATCTCGCCCTCGATCTCGGCCTTCGGCGTCAGGGCGGCGACGGAGTCGACCGCGACGACGTCGAGGGCGCCGGAGCGGACGAGCAGCTCCGTGATCTCGAGCGCCTGCTCGCCGGTGTCGGGCTGCGAGACCAGGAGGTCGTCGACGTTGACGCCGATCTTGCGCGCGTACTGCGGGTCCATCGCGTGCTCCGCGTCGATGAAGGCGCAGATGCCGCCGCGGCGCTGGGCCTCGGCGATCACGTGGTAGACGAGCGTTGTCTTGCCCGAGCTCTCCGGGCCGAAGACCTCGACGACGCGGCCGCGCGGCAGCCCGCCGATCCCGAGCGCGAGGTCGAGCGGGAGCGAGCCGGTCGAGATCGCCCCGATCTGCACCTGCGCCTGGTCGCTCATCTTCATGACCGAGCCCTTGCCGAACTGACGCTCGATCTGCCCGAGGGCGACGTCGAGAGCTTCCTCGCGGTTCATCTACCTACCTCCTAAGCCGAACGTTTCGAGCACCTCGTACTGCGCCCCGGACGGGTGCAGACGTGAAAGGAAAGCAGCCGCACCGGACGGCACGAACGGCGCGACCTCCGGGAGGGCAGGCCGCAGCCGCGGCCGCTCGCGGTAGCGGAGCACGGTCACGTGCGGCAGCCACGGACGCCGCTCGGGACGGAAGCTGCCCAGCGCGGCCAGCTCCTGCTGGGCGCGGCCCGCCAGCTGCGCCCCCGCGCCGGTCGGGTCGCCGAGCTCGAGCATCCCCGCCGAACGTGTCTCGCGCCAGCGCAGGAGCTCGAAGACGGGTGCGACGGCCTCCCGGGCGGCGCGCTCGAGGACGCCGAGGACCGCAGGCAGCTCCCCGGCCGGGCGCGGGCCGAGGAAGGCCAGCGTGACGTGCAGGTTCCCCGGCGGGACGAGCCGCCCGCGCAGCTCTCGCGCCTGCCATGCGGCGAGCGCGGCGACGACGTCGTCCGGCAGCCGGAAGCCGAGAAAGAGGCGCAGTCGCTCATCGCCCACCACGCTAGCGGGAGAGCTCACACGGAACTGTCGCGACTCTGTTCCAACAGTCGCCGCACGAGGTGGAGCGCGCCGACGACCGCGCGGCGGCGGATCGCGTCCCGGTCGCCGGGGAAGCTGAACGTGCCGCCGCGGCTCGCCTCCGGCGTCTCGACGTGGAAGTAGACGAGCCCGACGGGCTTCTCCTCGCTGGCCCCGCCCGGGCCGGCGACGCCGGTGACCGAGACGCCGACGTCCACGCCGAGCCGCTCGCGGACTCCGCGGGCCATGGCCTCGGCGACCTCCGCGGAGACCGCCCCGTGCGCGGCGAGCAGCTCCTCGGCGACGCCCAGCTCGCCGACCTTCACCTCGTTCGCGTAGGCGACGATGCCGCCCGCGATCACGTCGGTCGAGCCCGGGATCGCGGTCAGGCCGGCCGAGACGAGCCCGCCCGTGCACGACTCGGCGGTCGCCAGCATCCAGCCCCGCTCGCGGCAGCGGTCGAGCACGAGCTCCTCGACCGTCCGGCCGTCGGACGAATAGAGGAAGCGGCCGAGCCGCTCCCCCAGCGCCGCCTCGAGAGCGAGCAGACGCTCCTCCGCGTCCGGCTCGGCGACGAGGTCGACGTGCACCTCGAAGTTGCGCGCACAGATCGTCACCTCGAGCCCGTCGCCGTCCCCGCCGGCCTCCACGAAGGCCTGCGCGACCTGGGACTCGCCCGGCCCGAAGAAGCGGAGCGTGCGCCGCAGGGGCGGCGTGCCCCGGTCGAGCACGGCCCGGACGGCCGGGGTCTCGAGCGCCGCCGGCCAGAGCCGCTGCAGCTCGGGAGGCGGCCCGGGCAGGATGATCACGGGCGTCCCCGCGGCCTCGACCACGAGCCCCGGCGCGGTGCCGGCGAGGCCGAGCACCGTCGCCGTCTCCGGCACGGTCGCCTGCTTCGTCACCCCCTCGCTGAAGTCGGCGTAGGGCCGCTTCATCCGCTCCGCGACCGTGCGCGAGAAGCGCTCGATCTCGGCCTCCAGCTCGGGGTCGACGCGCAGCGGCAGCCCGGCCACCTTCGCGACGAGCTCGACGGTGCGGTCGTCGTGCGTCGGCCCGAGCCCGCCGGAGGTGACGACGAGGTCGGCCCCCTCGACCGCCCGGGCGAGCGCGTCCTCGAGCTCGGCGGCCTCGTCTCCGACGATGTGGATCCGCGCGGGCTCGACGCCGAGCGCGAGCAGCGCGCGGGCGAGGTACGGGCCGTTGAGGTCGGTGCGCTCCCCGCGGACGAGCTCGCTCCCGGTGACGACGATCACCGCGCGCGGGCGGGCCCGGCGGGGGCTCAACTCGG
Source organism: Gaiellaceae bacterium (assembly GCA_035514455.1). Classification (GTDB taxonomy): domain Bacteria; phylum Actinomycetota; class Thermoleophilia; order Gaiellales; family Gaiellaceae; genus Gaiellasilicea. Next base: position 6,203 of record DATKBA010000062.1, read on the forward strand.
GTCTGCGGGGAAGATCTTCTTGGCTGTCATGAAGACGCCCTGCGCCCTGACCGCCGCCGGCAGGTCGACCCGGTTGCCGTTCAGGCGCACGAGCACGTTCTGGGGCGACTCGAGCCGCAGCCACAGCACCTGGCCGTCGAACCGCTGCCGCTGCCCGTGCTCGAGCGTCCCCTGGTAGAGAACGTTGCCGAGCGCGCTCTGCGCGCGGACGATCAGGTACGAGTCGCCGCGGGTGGCGCGCAGCTCGATGCGCGCCGTGCCGGCCGCCTGCGGCGCCTGTGCCGCCGGCGCCTGTGCCTGCCCGGTCGTGTTGACGCCCCGCACCGACGGCTGCTCGGGATTGCCGAACTGCCAGGCGACGATCACGAGCCCCGTGACGAGGGCGATCGCGATCAGCGCCAGCAGGACGACGTTCGACTCGCGTCGCTCGGCCTTCCGAGCGCGCGCGGCCGGGACGCGTCGGGGCGTGCGCAGCGGCGCGTCCTCCTCGCCGACGACGAAGCGCGAGTTGTACTCGTCTACGTAGAGCTGGCCGTCGAGGCCGAGGTACTCCGCGTACGAGCGCAGGAATCCCTTGACGTAGGTGTGCGAGGGCAGGAGCTCGAAGCGCTCGTCCTCGAGCGCGCGCAGGTACTTGCCGCGGATCTTCGTCCCATGCTCCGCCTCGGCGAACTCCATCTGGCGCCGGAGGCGGGCCTCGCGCAGGCTGTTGCCGATCTCGAACACGGGCCGCATGGTAGCGGCACCGCCTCCCAGGGACTAGTCCGCTACGAGGGAGAGCACCGCGTACACGCCGAGCGAGCCCGCGGCGGTCAGCGCGAGCAGGAAGCCGAGCACGCCGAGCAGGCGCCCGATCCGCGCCGTCCGCGTCCCCCGGGCGTGGCCGAGCGTCGGCGCCAGCCGGGAGCGTGCGCGGCGGGCGAGCAGGATCGCAAGCACGCCCAGGAGCGCCGCGACGGGGACCGCCGCGGACGCGTGCAGCAGCTCGTAACGCTCGGACCAGCGCGTCGCCGCGATCGCCGCGGGCAGCACGGCCACGGCGAGCAGGCCGACGAGCACGGAGGCGCGCGCGCTGCTCGGGCGCGGCGGGCCGCCGTTGCTACTGCTTCTTGTAGGGACGGCCAACGGCTGCCGGCGGGATCGAGCGGCCGATCACACCTGCGACCGCGATCAGCGTGAGCACGTACGGGAGCGCCTGGAACAGCACCGCCGCCGACTCCGAGTACGCGGGCAGGCGCTGCGCGAGAGCACTCGAGAAGCCGAAGAGCAGCGCGGCGGCCGCGGCCCCCCACGGCCGCCAGTTGCCGAAGATCACCGCGGCGAGCGCGATGAACCCCCGCCCCACGGTCATGTTCTGGTTGAAGGAGTTGACGAACCCGATCGAGAGGTAGGCGCCGCCGAGGGCGGAGAGGACTCCGGAGGTGACGACGGCCGCGTAACGGGTCTTGTAGACCGAGATGCCGACCGTGTCGGCGGCCCGCGGGTGCTCGCCGACGGCGCGGATCCGCAGCCCGAGCGGCGTCTTGAAGAGGACGACCCAGGTCGTCACGATCGTCAGGAACGCCAGCCAGATCATCAGGTTCAGCTGGCCGAGGATCGGCCCGACGAAGTACCAGTCCTCGAGGAAGCCGAGGTGGACGTTCGGGATCTTGGGCACGTTCGGCGGCGTCCCCTGGCCGCCGTAGATGTCGATGAAAAGGTAGCCCGTGACCCCGAGCGAGAGGAAGTTGATCGCGAAGCCGCTCACGATCTGGTCCGCGCGCAGGTGGACCGCGAAGAAGGCGTGGATCAGCGCCATCGCCCCGCCCGCCAGCATCGCGCACAGAAGCCCGAGCGGCCACGAGTTCAGCTTGTCCGCCCCGAGGATCCCGAAGAACGCGCCGGCCAGCATCATCCCCTCGAGGCCGATGTTCACGACGCCGCTGCGCTCGGAGAAGATCCCGCCCATGGCCGCGAAGGCGAGCGGGGTCGCGTAGCGGAGCATCGCGGCGAGGAGCGCCGACCAGACGACGACCTGGTCGAGGTTCTCGACGCCCGAGCGCGTGGCGAGGTAGCCAAGCCCGATCCCGAGCACCGCGACCGTGATCGCGCCCCAGCCGAGCCTCCGCACTCCCCGCGTCACAGCCCAGGCGCCGAGCACGATCGCGAAGAGGCCCAGCATGATCGGCAGGACCGGCTCGCGCACCTTCAGCGGCGGCAGCGCGACCCAGAACGCGACGAGGCCGAAGACGATTCCGGCCCAGGCGATCGCGCGAGGGCCCTGCGGCAGCTTCTCGAGCAGGCGCTCGCTCATTCGGTCGCCGCCTCCATTCTGCGCCGCCGTCGCCTCCGTAACCCGAGCAATGAGAGGATCAGGACGTCCGCGCCGACGAAGAGCACGACGAGGCCCTGGATCATCACCGTCAGGTTCGACGCGAGCTCGGGGCGGAAGATCTCGGGGTCGAGGTTCCGCGTCGACGTGCCGGTGATCAGCGCCGCGAAGAGCAGCGCCGAGAGGCCGACGCCGATCGCGGTGTTCCGGCCGAGCAGCGCGACCGCGATCCCGGTGAAGCCGATCGTGGAGGTCAGCACGTCGTTCGTGTTGATCCGGAACTGCCAGCCGACCACGTCGATCGCGCCGGCGAGACCCGCGAACATGCCCGAGATCGCCATTGCGAGGAAGTAGTTGCGCGCGACCGAGATGCCCCCGTACCGGGCCGCCTCCGGGCTGAAGCCGACCGCGCGCACCTCGTAGCCGAGCGTCGTGCGGTTGAGCGTGATCCAGTAGACGACGAGCGCGGTCACGGCCATGAAGAAGCCGACGTGCAGGCCCTGCAGGAGCGGGTCTCCCCAGAAGACCTTCAGCTTCGACTCCTCGAGCACGTCGTTCGAGACCGGCACGAAGGGCTGCGTGTCGTTCTGGAGCGGGCCGCCGAGGCCGAACAGGAACACGCCCACCCAGACGGCCACCCAGTTGAGCATGATCGTGGAGATCACCTCGTGGGCGCCGACGAGGGCCTTCAGGAGCCCCGCGATCCCGGCCCAGACGAAGCCGGCGACGCCGCCGGCGAGGATCGCTGCGGCGATGTGGAGGAAGCCGGGCAGGTCTGGGAGCGACGACCCGACCCAGACGCCCATGATCGCCCCGACGAGGTACTGGCCCTGGCCGCCGATGTTGAACATCCCGCAGCGGAACGCGAACGCGACCGCGAGCCCGGTGAAGACGAGCGGCACCCAGATGATCAGCGTCTGCTGAAGGTTGAGAGCCGCCAGCGACTCGAAGTCGCTCGTCTGCCAGGGGAAGGGGATGTGCGCGTCCGTGAACGGGATCCGGAGCTCGTGCGCCCCCACCTGGAGAAACCAGTTGAAGCCCGCGCCCTCGAAGATCGCCTTGTACGTGTTGAGCGGGTTCTTGCCGGTCGTGACGAGCACGACGAGACCGCCGATCAGGAACGCGAGCACCATCGTCAGCAGGGGGACGGCGAGCCCGCCCGCCTTCTGCGCGAGCGCGAGCCGCGCCGCGAGGCTCGGCGTCGGGTCGCTGCCGGGGGGCGGCGCCTCGACCTTGCCGCCGTCCTCCGGCGGCAGCGCCGTATCGCTCACGCAGCCTCCTTCGCCTGCGGCTCAGTCGCGTGGGGGAAACCCTGTTTCCCCCACGTACCCCCTTCTCGCTGCCGTCGATACTTCGCATCGACGCGCATTGGAGGGGGAACCTGCCGGTTCCCCCGAGTCCCCTCCCGGCCGCGTGACTTCGTCACGCAGCCACCTTCCGGCCGCCGCCGGTCATCGCGACGCCGAGCTCCTCCTCGGTGACGCTCGGGGCGAACTCGCCCACGAGCTCGCCCTCGTAGAGGACGAGGATTCGGTCGGAGAGCGACAGGATCTCCTCGAGCTCGAGCGAGACGAGCAGGATCGCCCGGCCCTCGTCGCGCTCCCCGATCAGGCGCCGGTGCACGAACTCGATCGCGCCGACGTCGAGCCCGCGCGTCGGCTGCGCGGCAAGGAGCACCTGCGGGTTGCGGTCGATCTCGCGCGCGAGGATCACCTTCTGCTGGTTGCCGCCCGAGAGGCCGCCAGCGCGCGTCTGCGGGTCGCCGCCGCGGACGTCGAACTCCTTGAGCAGCTTCGCGGCGCGCTCGACGAGCTGCTTCGGGTACAGCCAGCCGTAGCGGGAGGCCGGCGCGTGGTCGTAGTCGTGGAGCGCGATGTTCTCCGCCAGCGAGAAGTCGAGCACGAGCCCGCGCCGCTGCCTGTCCTCGGGGATGTGGCCGAGGCCCGCGTCCAGGCAGTCCCGGCAGCCGCTCTCAGTCACGTCCTCGCCGCCGATCACGACCCGTCCCGAGACGACCTTGTGCAGGCCCGCGATCGCGTCGATCAGCTCGGTCTGGCCGTTGCCGTCGACGCCGGCGAGCCCGACGATCTCGCCGGAGCGCACGACGAACGAGACGTCCCGGACCTTCTCGATCCCGCGGTCGTCGATCACGCGCAGCGCCTCCACCTCGAGCAGCGGCTCGCCCGGCGACGAGGTGCCCTTGTCCACCCGCAGGAGCACCTCCCGCCCGACCATCAGGCGCGCGAGCCCCTCCTCCGTCGCGCCGGCGGCGGGGAGCGTCTCGACCTTCTTCCCGCGCCGGAGCACCGTGATCCGGTCCGCGATCTCCGTCACCTCGTTCAGCTTGTGCGTGATGAAGATGATCGACTTGTCCTGCTCGGTGAGGCTGCGGATGATCCCGAACAGCTCGTGAGCCTCCTGCGGCGTGAGCACGGCCGTCGGCTCGTCCAGGATCAGGATGTCGGCGCCGCGGTAGAGCGCCTTCAGGATCTCCACGCGCTGCTGCTGGCCGACGGTGATGTCCTGGACGGTCGCCTGCGGGTCGACGGCAAGGCCGAACCGCGCCGAGATCTCCCGCACCCGCTTCTCCGCGGCGGCGTAGTCGAGCAGGACGCCCCGGTGCACGGGCTCGGTCGCGAGCACGATGTTCTCGGCGACCGTCATCACCGGGATCAGCATGAAGTGCTGGTGCACCATGCCGACGCCGTTCTCGATCGCGGCCCTCGGCGAGCCGAGCTCGGCGCGCTTGCCCTCGATCCAGATCTCGCCCTCGTCCGGGTGATAGAGCCCGTAGAGGACGTTCATCAGGGTCGACTTGCCGGCGCCGTTCTCGCCCAGGAGCGCGTGCACCTCGCCCTTGCGCAGGTCGAAGTCGACGCCGTCGTTGGCGACGACGCCGGGGAACCGCTTCGTGATGCCCCGGAGCTCGAGGACCGGCCGCTCGTCCATCCGCGCGATCCTATATTTGTCGCGCAGGTCGGGGAATCCGCTTCCGCGGATCCCCCGACGCGCAAGACCCCTGAAGGGGCCGCTTCGCGGCCCGACTCGCCCGTGATCCCTCGTGATCCGCTTCCGCGGGTCCCCCGACGCGCAAGATCCCTGAAGGGGCCGCTTCGCGGCCCGACTTTGCCCGGCGACCTTCCGTGACCCGTCGGGCAAGTCGGGGGATCCGCTTCCGCGGATCCCCCGACGCGCAAGCCTCTAGCCGGCGACTTCCTCCGGGATGTCGGTCAGCTCACCGGCGGCGATCTGGTCCTGCACCTGGGTCACTTGCGAGACGATGTCCGCCGGGACGTCGTCGCCGATCTCGCCGAGGCCGACGCCGCCGGAGGCGACGTCGAAGACGGTGTCCTCGCCGCCCGAGAACGCGCCGTCCCGCACCGACTTGATCGTCTCGAAGACGGCCACGTCGACCTTCTTCAGCGCGCTCGTGAGCATGTGGGCGCCGAGATAGCCCTGGTCGGCGTCGACGCCGATCCCCTTCACGTTCCGCTCCGCCGCGGCCGAGAGCGCACCCAGCCCGCACTGGCCGGCGACCTGGAAGACGACCGTCGCGCCGCGCGCGATGTGGTTGAGCGCGATCTCCTTGCACTTCGCCTGGTCGACGAAGTCCTGGGAGTAGCCGTTCAGCGTCTGCACGTCCGGGTTCGCCGCCTTCGCGCCGGCCTGGTAGCCGGCGATGTAGCGGTCGACCGGCGGGATCTTCTGGCCGCCGACCGAGCTGATCACGGGCGCGCCGCCCTGCGCGGCGATCCAGAGCCCGGACAGGTAGCCGGAGAGGTAGCCGGCCTCCTGCTCCTTGAAGAGCAGCCCGCGCACGTTCGAGGGCATGCCCGCGAGCGCGCCGGCCGGGAAGTCGATGATCGCGAAGTTCGTGTCCGGGAACTGCTTCGCAACCGCGTCGACGGCCTCCGCCATCAGGAAGCCGACGGCGACGATCAGGTCGTAGTCCTGGCGCGCGAGGCTCGAGAGGTTGGGGACGTAGTCGGAGTTCGCGCGCGAGATCACGACCCGGCCCTCGACGCCGAACTCCTCCTCGGCCTGCTCGAGGCCCTGGTTCGCGAGGAAGTTGAAGGAGCGGTCGTCGAGGCCGCCGATGTCGGTGACGAGCCCGATCTTGAGTGGCGGGGCCTCCTCCTCTGTCGTTGCCGCGGACGTCTCGGTCGCGGTCGTGCCGCCGTCCGAGGCGTCGTCGTCGTCGTCGCCGCCGCAGCCGGCGAACGCGAGGAGCGCCACCAGGAGGGCGAGCATGATGATGAGGTATCTACGTGGGGTCATGCCCCCAGTAATACCGGAAGGGGCGGGTTCGAAACAACCCCGCCCCTTCCGGTGACCGCGTGACCTAGCCCGTCGCGGGCGGGGCCTGCGGGATGCCCTTGATCGTCCCCGCGGCGATCTGCTTGCGGATGTTCTCGACCGCGCGCTTCAGCGCCGGCGAGATCCGGTTCGAGATCTTGCCGTAGCCGACACCGCCGTTCTTGACGGTGAAGATGGCGCTGAACCCTGTGCGGAACTTCGGACCCGACGCCTTGGCCGCCGCGATCGACTTGTAGACGGAGACGTCGACCTTCTTGACCGCGCTCGTCATCACGTGCTGGCCGAGGTAGCCCTGGTCGGCGTCGACGCCGATCCCGAACACCTTCCTCTCCTTCGCGGCCGAGAGGACGCCGAGGCCGCACTGGCCGGCGACCTGGAAGACGACGCCCGCGCCGTTGGCGATGTGGTTCAGCGCATGCTCCTTGCACTTCGCCTGGTCGACGAAGTCCTGCGAGTAGGAGTGGACGACGTTGACCTTCGGGTTGGCCTTCTTGGCGCCAGCGTAGTAGCCGGCGATGAAGCGGTCGACCGGCGGGATCTTGAGGCCGCCGACGGCGCCGATCATCTTGTTGCCGCCGACGGGCTTCGCGGTCACCTGGCGTGCGGCGAGATAGCCGACGAGGTAGCCGGCCTCCTGCTCCTTGAAGAGCAGCCCGCGGACGTTGGTCGGCTTGCCCTTGAGGTCCTTCGGCGCGCCGGAGTAGTCCACGATCGCGAACTTCGCCTTCGGGAACCGCTTCGCCACCACGGCGATCGAGTCGGCCATCAGGAAGCCGACCGCGATCACGAGGTTGTAGCCCTGCCGCACGGCGGTGGAAAGGTTCGGGATGTAGTCGGCGTTCGACTTCGAGATGAACACCCGCCCCTGGACGCCCAGCTTCTTCTTCGCGTCCTGGAGACCCTTGTTCGCGAGGAAGTTGAACGAGCGGTCGTCGAGACCGCCGATGTCGGTCACCAGCGCGACCTTGAACGTCGCCGCCGGTGCGGCCGCGACGTCGGACCTGGCCGCGCCCGACCCGGCGCCGAGCGCCAGCGTCAGGACAGCTACCGATGCCGCCGCCACGAGCGACATGAACTTGCGTGAATTCACTTGCCCTCCTTAGAGAAAACGGAACGACCCTTACGGAAACGGAGCAAACCGCCAAGCTTCCGCACGGCATTCAACCCTAAGTCGGGGGCGAATGGAAGCCTTTCAGGGAGCGGCGCTGACGAAGCGCTCGAGCTCGGCCTCGTCGACGAGCACGCGGCGCGGCTTCGAGCCCTCGTAGCCGGAGATGATCCCGCGCCGCTCGAGCATGTCGACCAGCCGTCCGGCGCGCGTGTAGCCGACGCGGAGGCGGCGCTGGAGCAGGCTGACGGACGCGGTCTGGGTCTGGACGACGACCTCGATCGCCTTGTCGAGCAGCGGGTCCTCGTCGGGGTCGAAGTCGCCCTCGTGGCCGTCGGCGTCCTCGAAGGCGCCCTCGGGCGCCTCGAGCAGCGTCTTGTCGAGCTCCTGCTCGCGCTGGTGGCGGCACTGCTCGACGACGAGCGTCACCTCCTCCTCCGACACGTAGGCGCCCTGCACCCGCTGCAGGCGCGAGGTGCCGAGCGGCTTGAAGAGCATGTCGCCCTGGCCGAGCAGGCTCTCCGCGCCGGCCGTGTCGAGGATGACGCGCGAGTCGGTCTGGCTCGAGACCGCGAAGGCGATCCGGCTCGGCACGTTCGCCTTGATCATTCCCGTGATCACGTCGACGGAGGGCCGCTGCGTTGCTAGGACGAGGTGGATGCCGACCGCGCGCGACTTCTGCGCGAGCCGGATGACCGCGTCCTCGACCGCCTGCGGGCTGATCATCATCAGGTCGGCGAGCTCGTCGATCACGACGAGCAGGTACGGGAGCGGCTCCTCCCCGCGCGCCCGGAAGGCGCGGTTCGCCTCGGGCAGGTTGCGCGCCCGGACGATCGAGAGGCGCTCGTAGCGGCGCTCCATCTCCGCGACGAGGTTCGTCAGGACCGCGCTCGCCTCCTTCGGGCTCGAGACGACCGGGGTCAGCAGGTGCGGGATCGACTCGTAGTAGTTCAGCTCGATCCGCTTC
>DATKBA010000063.1:0-14420 GCA_035514455.1 Gaiellaceae bacterium
CGCGACGACGAGCGGGAGCCCGGCCGCCTCGGCGGCAGCGAGCGCGGCGAGCGGGTTCTTCCGTTGCTGCACCGCGCCGACCGCGAGCACGTAGTCGTGCGCTCCGGGGCCCGGCGAGAACGCCGGATCGACCCCGTTCGGCGTCACGACGATCTTCTCGTCCGGGACGCCGTAGAGCTCGCGCAGGTCGCGCCGCGTGCGCTCCGAGACGGTGAGGACGCGCGCCGCCTTCCGGGCCGCCCGGGGGACGACGCGGCGGAAGACGAGCCGGTCCTTGCGCCCCATCAGCTCCGGCCGCCGCTCGAAGGAGAGGTCGTGGATCGTCACCACCGCCGGGCACGGCAGCACCAGCGGCAGCGCATACTGGAAGTGCCCGAGCGCCGCGCCGAGCCCGCGCAGGAGGCGGGGCAGCAGAAGCGTCATCCGCAGCTCCTGCGAGTGCGCCGTCAGCTCGACCGCCTCGATGCCCGCCGGGACGAGCGCCCGGGAGCGCGCCACGGCCGCGATCCGGAGGCCCGAGTCGGGGACGAGCGGCGCCAGCTCCCGCAGCAGGTTGAGCACGTACGTCTCGTCGCCGGTGCGGTGCCGGCCGAGCACGTCCGCGTCGACGACGACGAGCGGCCTCACTGGAGCTCCCGCCAGACGCGCTCGACCGCGTCGCCGACCGCCTGCCAGGAGTACGTCCGGGCGCGCTCCAGCCCCCGCGCCCGCAGCTCGTCCCGCCGAGCCGCCGCCTCGCCGAGGCCGGCGGCGATCGCCTCGACGTCGAGCGGGTCGACGAGCACCGCCGCGCCGCCGGCGACCTCCTCCGTCGCGCCGCCGCGGCTCGTCACCACCGGGGCCCCGCACGCCATCGCCTCGAGCACGGGGATGCCGAAGCCCTCGTAGAGCGACGGGTACGCGAACGCCAGCGCGCCGCGGTAGAGCGCCGCCAGCTCCTCGTCGGACACGGCGCCGACCCAGCCTGCGGTCTCGACCGCGCCCCAGCCGGGTGCGCCGACGACCCTGAGCTCGACACCCGCCAGCGCGGCCGCATCCGCGACGCGCCGCAGGTTCTTGCGCGGCTCCAGCGTCCCGACCGCCAGCACGTAGTCGCCCTCGGCCGTCCGGCCGTCCGGCGAGAAGACCGGCTCGACGGCGTTGCCCACGACGGACACGCGCTCCTCGGCCAGCCCGAGCAGCTCGACGGCCTCGCGCTTCGTGAACTCCGACACGGCGAGGACGCGGGCGGCGGCGCGGGCGACGCGGCCGAGACCCGCGCGGCCGGAGAGCCGGTGCCAGCGCGGGAAGAGCTCGGGATGGCGGACGAGCGCGAGATCGTGCAGCGTGACCGTGAACGGCACCGGCGCGCGCAGCGGCCCGCGGAACGTCGTGCAGTGGAGCACGTCCAGGCGCCGGGCGGCGCGGGGCAGGCCGGCGTAGTACCACCACGTGTCGCGCGCGACCGACGCGGCGCGGCCCGCGCCTCCGAACGCAAGCGGCGTCACCTCGATCCCCTCGCGGCCGGCGAGCGCGCCGAGCAGCCCGTTGACGTGCCTGGCCGTGCCGGCGCGCGTCTGCGTGAGCGGAGAGACGTCGACGCCGGCGCGGATCACCGCGCGGCCTCCTCGTAGCCCGCGAGGAACGACTCCCCCGCCTCGCGCCACGTGAACCGCCTCGCGTGGGCGAGCCCCAGCGGGACGAGCTCCTCGCGACGTGCGACGGCGTCGTCGATCGCAGCGGCAATCGCGGCCGGGTCCTCGGGATCGGCCCGGACGGCCGCGTCGCCAGCCGCCTCGTCCAGCGACGGGTGCGCCGAGGCGACGACGGGCACGCCGCACGCCATCGCCTCGGTGATCGGCATCCCGAAGCCTTCGAAGCGGGACGGGTAGACCACCGCGGCCGCGCCGCGGTAGAGCCGCGCGAGCTCCTCGTCCGAGACGAAGCCGAGCCGGACGACGTCCGGCCCCTGCAGCTGCGGCTGGTCGCCCCAGCCGGCGCCGCCGGCGACCGCGAGCAGCATCTCGCCGTCGCGGAGACGGTGCGCCTCGACGAGCACGCCGAGATTCTTGCGCGGCTCCAGCGTCGCCACCGAGAGGACGTAGGGACGGCCGAGGTCGGCGCGCTCGACCTCCGGGTGAAACGCCGCCTTCACGCCGGGATGGGCGACGCGCACGCGCTCCGGGGCGACGCCGAGGCGCTCGACCACGTCCCGGCCCGTGTACGCCGAGTTGACGAAGATCACGTCGCACGTCCGGGCTGCGTGTGCGTACTTCGCGCCGTGCATCGCGCGCGTCTTAGCAGTCGTCCACTCGGGGAAGCGCAGCGGGACGAGATCGTGGATCGTCGTCGCGCGGACGCCGCCCGCCTGGGGCGGGTACATCCAGTCGGAGAAGTGGAACACGTCGAAGGCGCCGACGACTCGCTCGAGCGAGGGGCGCCCGAGCCGGCTCCAGGCGTCGCGCCAGCGCTGCGAGAAGGGCAGCGGCACGAGCCGGAGCTCGACGTCGATCCCGTCGAGCGCGCGCGGGATCGCCTTGCGGCCGGCCGGGCTCGTCGGCGCGAACGCGACGATCTCGTGCTCGCCGGCGGCCGCCTCGACGAGGCCTGCGAGCGAGCCGCGGACGTAGTTGCCGACCCCGGTGAGCGGGTGAGAGAGCGGACTGACGTCGACGACGATCCTCACGGCGCGCGGTAGTCGAAGCCCAGGAAGTGGACACCGAGCTCGCGCTCGTCGCCGGCGCCTGGGACCTTCGTGTCGTCGATCGTGAACATGACCGTGCAGACGCCGTTCCGCGGCGAGAGCGGCAGCGTGATCTCGGCAGTTTCGTCGGGTGGCAGGAGCACGCGCCGCACCCGGCCGCCGCCCGGCGCCGTCGTCGCCGCCTGGATCGCCTGCGGCTCGTCGAAGAGACTGGGGTCACTCGCGAGGGTGACGGTGAGCGCGCCCCCCTCGCAGCGCAGGCGGCGCCACGTCACCTCAGGCCCCGACCAGGTGTCGTTCGGGTAGAGCCCCTTCACGGACGTCGTCGAGAGGAGCTCGCCCCCCTCCAGCTCCCAGAGCGCGAGCCCCCAGCCCTCGTCGCGGGCGAGCACCTTCCCGGCCGGCGCGATCGAGCCGTCGACGACGGCGTAGCGGGCCCGCACGGGCGGGTCGAAGCGCCCGGTCTCCGGGTCGAGCTCGAGCCGCGTCTCGGGCAGCGCTCCGGGCACGCCCTCGTCGGTGACGTAGACCGGCCCGACGCTCTTGGAGAAGAACTCGTTCAGGTTGACCGTGAACCGGTCGGGGCGCCCCGTCCAGACGAGCGCGACCTCCGCCCCGTCCGGGACCGCGCGGTCGATCCAGTCCCGGTGCTCGGCCCGGATCCCCTGGAAGAGCGCTCCCACCGACGCCCGCTCGAGCCCGTTCGGCTCCGCCAGCTGGATCGCCGGGAAGGCGAGCGCGAAGTAGGCGAGCACCGCGAGCGGCAGCGCCATCACCCACTTCCGCGGCACGAGCAGGAACGCAGCTGCGGCGAGCAGCCCGACGACGAGGACCGCCTCGTCGACGCGGTGGAGGCCGATCCGGTCCTGCAGCTCCCAGAGCGGCAGCAGCATCAGGGTGTCCGACTTCGCGCCCGTCTCGATGAAGCGCTCGAACGGGATCACCGCCGGCAGCGCTCCCGCGCCGACGGCGGCGGCCGCCGCGGCGAGACGAGGCCGGGGCGCGCCTCGATCGATCCAGACGAGCAGGGCGATCAGGAAGAGCGGCGCGAGGAAGAACATGTTCCGCTCCTGGATCCGGTTCGAGGCGAAGTGCGACGCGAACGTGGAGACGACGAGCAGCACCCAGAGGGCCAGCGCTCCGGTCGCGGCGAGAAACGCGCGCGCCGGCGCGTCGAGCGACCGGGCGCGCGCGACGAGGAGGACGAAGGCCACCACCGGGAAGACGCCGAGATAGAGGTCGAGCTCGGCGACGTGCCAGGCGAGGAAGCGCGCCACCTGCCCGGCCTCGTAGTCCGTCTCGCCGACGACCTTGTACGCGCCGAGCAGGCTCGCAAGCGACCCGCCGCGCGCGAGCTGGGCGAGCACGACCAGCGCGGCGCCGCCGAGCGCGACGCCGTAGAGGGGGGCGAACGGCCGTAGCGGCTTGCGCAGCAGGAGCGGCGCCGTCAGCGCCGCGAGCACGAGCGCGACCGCCTGGACGCGGATCAGCACGGCGGCGCCGGCGAGCGCGAGCGCGAGCAGCTGGCTCGCGGCCGTCGGCTGCTCGAGCATGCGGACGAGCGCCCAGGCCGCGAGCAGGAACGCCGGGTAGAAGAGGTTCTCCGTCATCACCGTGCCGGTGTAGACGAGCGACGGCACGGCGACCGCGAGGAGAGCCGCCAGCAGCGAGAGCCCTGCCGGCAGCACGCGCCGCGCGAGCAGGTAGGCGGGGAGCGCCGCCAGCGACATCACGACCGCGTTCAGCGCCTTGACCGCGGCATAGGCGTCCGGCAACGTGTCGGCGAGCGCGTAGACCGGCGCGAGCAGGAGCGGGTAGAGCAGGCTGACGACGTAGGGCTCCCCCCGCACCTCGAGCCCGCGTCCCTCGGCGAGGCTGCGGGCGAGCTCCGCGTAGATCAGCTCGTCGACCATGATGAACGGGGCGACCATCCCGCGGCCCGACCACCAGCGGAGGACGATCGAGCCGGCGACGATGCCCGCGAGCCACGCCCAGGCCGGGACGCGGCGCAGCCTATCGGCCAAGCTCGACCTCGGCGAGGCGCCGGGCAAGCTCGGCCGCCTCCGGCGACCCGGGCTCGATCCCGACGTCCGCCGCCGCTCGGGCGACGTCGCCGAGCACGGCGTCCGCCACCGCCTCGCCGCCCGCGGCCTGCTCCAGCGCCGCGGCGTAGAGGTCGGCGACGCGGCCGAGGTCGTGCTCGCGCCGGACGAGGTCGAGCGCCGCCGCGGACATCGCCCGCCGCGCGGCGTCGTCCCGCGCGAGCAACTCGAGCGCCGCGTGCAGCGCCTCCGTCTCACCCGCCCCGACCGGCACCTTCAGCGCGACCGCGTCCGGGAGCTCCGCGAACCAGCCGACGCCGCTGACGACGACCGGCTTGCCGAGCGAGAGCTGGCGGATCACGCTGCCGGACGTCTCGCCCATCGTCGGCGAGCGCAGGTTGACGCAGAAGTCGCAGGCGGCCATCAGCGCCCAGAGCCGCTCCTCCTCCACGTACTCCTCCCGGAGGATGCCCTCTTCGGACAGGCCGAGGCGCTGCAGGCGCCGGTCGAGGTCGAAGCCCGGCGAGACGGCCCCGACGAGCAGCAGGCGGGCCTCCGGCCGCGAGCGGCGCAGCCGCGCGAACGCCTCGAGCAGCTGCGGGATCCGCTTGCTCGCGTTCAGGTTCCCGAACGAGCCGATCAGCGGGCTGCCCTCGAGGCGCGCCGGCTCGACGGGCGCGTGCTCCCAGGCCGGGTGCGATACCCGCCAGACCGGTCCCTCGTAGCCGGCCGCGCGCGCCCGCTCCTCCACGTAGCGCGAGTGCACGATCAGGCCGGTCGCCAGGCCGAGCACCTCGCCCGCCAGGTGGTAGTCCTCCGGGCGGCTCTCCCAGAGGGGCGGGATCCGCTTGTCGAGCACGCCGTGCGCGAGCAGGCGGCCGACGACGCCGCCCTCGCGCTCCATCGCGTCCAGGTAGCCGTGGCCGTCGCGGCGCCCGATCGTCAGCCCGGCGACGAGGTGGTGGAGGACGAAGTCGTGCAGGACGACGACGCCCGGCCGCTTCCGCAGCGCCTCGACGATCCAGCCGTGCGCGTCCGGGTTGTTGCCGACGTGGTAGAGGGCGAGGTCGGTGCCGCGGACGGAGCGGGTGCGGCCGCGCCGCACGACCTGGACGTCGATCCGCTCCGCGAGCGCGGGCAGCAGGTGCGCGCTGTAATCGGCGATCCCCGACCGCTCCGGCGGCATCGGGCTGAAGTACGCAACTCTCACGCGAGCAGTCTCTCGATGCACGCGTCCCACGTCACGCGCGCCGCGAGCTCCCGCCCCGCCAGCCCGAACGCCCGCGCCTCGTCCGGGTGCTCGCGCAGCCGCCCGGCCGCTCGGGCGAGCTCGCCCGCCTCCGGCGCTGTGACGAGGCCCGTCCGCCCGTCGGTGACGACCTCGAGCGGCCCGCCGGCGTCGTGCGTCGTCAGCACGGGCTTCTCCGACAGGAACGCCTCGTACGGCACCATCCCGAAGTCCTCGTCCACGGGCGCGTAGTAGACGGCGAGGCAGCGCGCGTAGAGCGAGGCGAGCTCGTCCTCGCCGATCCGGCCGGTGAACGCGGCGCGCCCGTCGAGACCGCGCTCGTGCGCGAGCCGCTCGAGCCGCTCGCGGTCCGGCCCGTCGCCGGTGACGACGATGCGCAGCGCCGGGTCGAGCGCGGCCGCCTCGAGCAGGAGGTCGATCCGCTTGGCCCGGTCGAGCCGGTTGACCGAGAGGACGAAGTCGCCGTAGCCGTCGTTCCGGTAGGGGAGCTCCTGCGGCGGGTGCGGCATCACCTCGGCCTGCAGGCCGGTCGAGCGCTCGATCCGGTCGGCGACGTTGCGCGAGGTCGCGAAGAGCCTGCGCGCCTCGCCGAGCGCGATCCGGTCCAGGCGTTGGACCGAGCGCCGCAACGCCCGGTCCGCAGGTTCTTCGGAGAACTGCCCCAGCTCGGTTTGGTCGAGCTCGTAGGCCTGTCGGAACTGGTGCAGCACCCACACCCGCTTGTTCGGGTGGCGGACGCAGTAGGAGGGGAACTTCGTCGCGACCGCGAGGTCGATCGGCCGTCCGTCCGACTCGGTCAGGTCGAGCAGCCGCCAGAGGAACGCCTGGTCGAGCACGCGGGTGCCCGGGTACCACTTGAACGGGACAGTCACGAGCTCCGCCTCGTGGTCCCGCGCGCGCAGCTCGTCGACGAGCGTGTCCGCGAAGATCTCGGCCCCGCCCCTGACGAACGGAACCTGCGGCGCACACACTGCGATTCTCATGACCGCGGCTTCAGCTCGGCCTCGAGGGCCGCCACGCGCGCCTCGAGGTCGTCGATCAGCCGCAGCGCGGCCGCGTTGAAGGAACGCTGGTCGTAGGCGACCGGCTCGACGTACCAGCGCATCAGCTTCCGCAGCACCGCCTTGGCGGGCGTGCCGAGGCCGCCGCGGACGCCCGGGCGCAGGCGCAGGTTGCGGTCGGCGGAGACGGGCCAGAGCCGCTCGGCCTCGGCGCGGGCGGCGCTGCGCTCGTCGGCTCCCGCCCCGGCCTCGCCGGGCGCGGCGCCCGAGCGGCGGACCTCCTGCTTCAGCTGCTCGAAGAGCGCGGCGAGGTCGGTCTGCCCGGGCGCGGAAATCCCTGCAAGGTCGCCATTTTCCGGGGAGCCGTCGGGCACCGGACGATTGTACCGGGCGCCCGGGATAGGCTCCTGCGATGCGCGTCGGGCTGAGCATGCTGACACTCGTGCCGGGCGAGGTCGGCGGCGCGGAGACGGCGGCGCGCGGGCTCGCGCGCGGGCTCGCCGAGGTGGGCACGCTCGACTACGTTGCGTTCACCCCTCCCGCGGCGCCCGGCGCGGGCGAGGGCCTCCCCGAGGTGGCGGTGCCCGAGTACCGGCTCGCCCGCACCCTGCGCGAGCGCGCGCTCGCGATGGCGCTCGCGGCCGCGCGGCCCGGCCGCCTACGCCGCCGCTTCACCGGGCTCGACGCGGTCCACTACCCGCTCACGATCGCGCTGCCGCCGCTCGACCTGCCGACGGCGGTCACGGTGCACGACCTCCAGCACCTCGACCATTCCGAGCTCTTCTCCCGGGCGGAGCGGCTCTTCCGCGCACGCACGCACGAGGGCTCCGCGCGCAGGGCCGACGCCGTGATCGTCCCGAGCCAGTTCGTCCGCCGCCGTGCGATCGAGCTGCTCGGCCTCCCGCCCGAGCGCGTGCACGCGATCCCGTGGGGCGTCGACCACGCCCGCTTCCGGCCAGGCCGGGAGGAGCGCGAGCGCTTCCTCCTCTACCCCGCCCGGCCGTGGCCGCACAAGAACCACGTCACGCTCTTCGAGGCGTTCGCCCGGCTGCGGGAGGAGCGGCCGGAGCTCTCGCTCGTGCTCACCGGCGGCGGTCACGAGGGCCGGCCCGTCCCGCCCGGGGTCGAGGTGCGCGGCCTCGTCTCCGCCGAGGAGCTCGCCTCGCTCTACCGGCGCACGGCCTGCCTCGTCTTCCCCAGCCTCTACGAGGGTTTTGGGCAGCCGCCGCTCGAGGCGATGGCCTCGGGCGCGCCAGTCGCCGCCTCGAACATCCCGGCGGTCGCGGAGGCCTGCGGCGACGCCGCTGCGCTGTTCGACCCGAGCGACGCCGAGGACCTGGCCGCGGTCGTCTCGGCCGTACTGGACGCCCCGGAGCGGTTCGCGGCCGCGGGACCCGAACGCGCGCAGGGCTTCACCTGGGCGGAGACCGCCCGCCGGCACGAGGCCGTCTACCGCACGCTGACGTAGTAGCGCAGCGCCCGCACAGGCCCCTCGTCGACCGGCTCCGCGTCCACGAGGTCCGCCCCGCTCGCCTCCAGCAGCCCGCGAACGCGGTGCTCGGGCACGACGGTCATCCGCATCGGAGTCAGCGGCGTCCGCCGCAGCAGCCACGCCTCCGAGACGCCGAGCCGGCGGAGGAGGGCGTACACACGCCGGCGGGGCTGCAGCGACCACGGGAGCGGGATCCGGCACGGGATCCCCGCGACGACGAGCCCGCCGGGCCGCGTGACGCGCAGGAACTCGAGCAGGTAGCGCTCGATCTCCGCAGCCGAGGGGACGTGCTGGAGAACGCGGTTCGAGTAGACGAGGTCGAACGAGCCGTCCTCGAAGAGAGCGAGGTCGGACGCCGCGTTGACGCGGAACTCGACGCCGGGAACGCCCTCGTTCAGCCGCCGCGCGGCCTCGACCATCGTCGTGGAGATGTCGACCCCGACCGCGACGGGGAAGCGCGCGGCGAGCGCCCGGGTGAGCCTGCCGGCGCCGCAGCCGAAGTCGAGGGCCCGCTCGCGGCGGGCCGGAAGCCCGAGAGCCTCGGCCCGGGCCAGGACCTCGGCGATCTCGGCCTCGCCCGTGGCGAGGAACTCGTCCACGTCCCAGCCGCCGCCCTTGCGGCCGCGAGCCGTGAGCACGGCCCAGAGCGGGTCGGCCTCGGCCAGCCGCTCCCAGTCCTCGCGGTGTCGCTCCAGGCTCATCGCCGCCCCATGCGCCCCTTGCGGTAGTCGCGCCAGCCGCGCAGCGCGGCCGCCGCGGAGCTCGGGCGGCGGAGCGCGAGCGCCACGCGCGGCGCGACGACGACGGCGCGGCGTGCGGCCGTGAGGCCGCGCGGGAGCGGCCGGTGCCGCTCGACCACGGCCAGGACGTTGCGCGCCTCGTAGTAACGAGCGGTCGGAGAGCCCGCGCCGCCGCTCGCGGCCGAGACCCGGTGGCGCACGCGGGCGGCCGGGACGTAGACGACGGCGAAGCCTGCCTCACGGATCCGCAGGCACCACTCGAGGTCCTCGGCGTAGAGGAAGAGCTCCTCGTCCAGCAGCCCCGCAGCCTCGATCGCGGCCCGCGAGACCGCCATCCCCGCGCCCGTCGCCCGCACCGTGTCGCGCAGCTCGCCCGGCTCGTCGGGCCGCCCGAACCGCTCGTGCCGGCTACGCCCGAGATAGGGGTTGAAGCCCGCGCCGGCGTACCAGAGCCGGTCCGACCCGGCATCGAGCACCTTGCAGGCGAGGACGCCCGCATCCGGGCGCGCGGCGGCGGCCGCGGCGAGAGCGTCCACGATCCCGGGCTCGACCGTCGCGTCGTTGTTGACGAGCAGGACCCAGTCGGCGCCGCGGTCGAGGGCACGCCGGATGCCGACGTTGTTCCCGCCCGCGAAGCCGAGGTTGACGCCGGCCCGGACGAGCTCGACCTCGGGATGCCGCTCCGCCACCGCGGCGGCCGAGCCGTCCGTCGAGCCGTTGTCGACGACCACGGTGTCGATCCCCTGCAGCGACTCGAGGCAGGCGAGCGTGTCCTCGCGCCCGTTCCAGGAGAGGACGACAGCGACGACGCGCATCAGGGACGGCGCGTGAAGTGGGCGATCGACCCCGCGTCCGGCCGGCGCTCCAGCGTCGCGTCGTCGCGGGAGATCTCGTCCACGAGGCGTGCGACGCCCAGGTAGTGGTTGCCCCAGCCGCCCGTGTCGACAGCGTCGTGGAAGAGGAGGTGCCCGCCGGGCGCGACGAGGTCGCGCCAGCGCTCGTAGTCGGCGCGGGCGCCCTCGTAGGTGTGGTCGCCGTCGACGAAGACGAGCGCGGGCGGGCGCGGTGGCGGAGCCGCGGTGCGCGAGTCGCCGACGACGAGCTGCACGCGGTCGCGGAGCCCGTAGCGCCCGAGCGCGTCCTCCAGCTCGGCGTCGAGCTGCGGCCCGCCCAGGTCGGGGCGGAGGGCGACGTGGAGGTCGTACGACCACAGCTCGGCCCCCTCCGGGAGCGCGCTCGCGAGCAGCAGCGTGCTCCCGCCCTTGAAGCGCCCGATCTCGGCGACCGTGGCTCCGGCGTCCACCTGCCGCGCGAGCCGGTACAAGAGCGCGGCCTCGTCGAGCTGGAGCGACGCGATCGCGTGGCTGAGCTGGTTCGACGAGAAGAGGAACGCGAGGTCCTCGAAGCCGGCCAGCTCCTCCGGCCAGCGCTCGACCGTCGCGTAGCGGGCCCGGCCCGGGTCGGCGAGGACGGCGGCGTGAACGAGGTTCTTCCCGACACCCGTCCGCCCCGCGGCGCCGAGCGCCCGCTTCACGAGGTCGCGCAGCACGGCCCGGACTCTAGTCGAGCGTGCGCAGGTAGCCCCACGCCTGCTGCAGCCCCAGCCTGCTCGCGACGGCGAGCAGGGCGGCGAAAACGGCCGCGCCGAGCGCCGCGGCGACGACCGCGGGCAGCACCGCGCCGGCGAGGCCAAACGCGGCGAGCGCGAGCGCTGCGGTGAGGAGCGCTCCGGCGCCCAGCCCGCGCGCGGCGTCCAGGAGCACGCGCCGCGAGAGCATCACCAGCAGCACCGCGAGCACGGCGGCCGTCGAGAGCGCGAGCGCCACGGCGGCCCCGTCGAGACCGAGGGCGTCGACGGCGACCCACGCGACGGCCACGTGGACGAGCAGCGCGGCGGCGGCCAGGGAGGGCAGGCCGCGGACGCGGCCGGCGACGAAGAGCATCGGGAACGTGATCGTGACGCCGATCGAGACGGCCATCCACGGCCCGAGCAGGACGATCAGGCGCCCGATCTCCCCGCCCGCGGCTCCGGCGTACGCCGGGCCGAGCGCGAGCCGGACGATCCGGTCGCCGACGAGGGCGAACACCCCCGCCGCGGCGGCGACCGGCGCGAAGGAGACGAGCGACGCCGAGACGATGTGGCGGCTCGACCGCTCGGGTGAGAGCGCGGCCCGCGTCAGCGGCACGCTCGAGACCATCCCGAGCGACGACGCCGTGACCGCGACGAGCGCCGCCGCGACCAGGTAGGCGTAGGTGAAGCTCGTGACGGCCCCCGGGCCGAGCCCGCTCGCGAAGCGCAGGCAGACGACGAAGAGCGCCTGGAGCACGAACGGCAGCGCCGCGGCGCGGGCGAGCTCGACCAGTCGCGCGCCGACGCCGAGGCGAGCCCGCCGGCCCCAGTCGGAGCGGACCGCCAGGGCCGCCAGCGGGACGGCGAGCGCGACGGCGCCGTTCAGGAGCGTGCCCCAGGCGCAGGCGACGATCCCGTCCTCGCCGACGCGCCAGAGGATCAGCGCGAGGCCGAGCACGCTGCCGAGTGCGTACCCCGCCGCCGCGGTGCCGTAGCTGTCGTGAGCCGCGAGCGCGCTGGCCGCCAGCGCCGCGAAGAGGTGGGCGGCAGCGGCCGGAACGAGGAAGAGCAGCGCCTCCGCCGCGGTCTCGCTCGCCGGGGCGGGCAGGCCGCCGGTCAGCACCCCCGCCGCCCAGTCGCCGGCGAGCACGCCCACGGCGAGCGCGGGCGCGGCGGCGAGGGCGACCGCGAGCGCGTACGAGGCCAGGACGGTGCCGAAGACGCCCTCGTCGCGCGCCCGCGCGAGCGGCGGCAGCACGGCGACGCGGACGGCTCCCGCCGCGAGGACGAGCACCAGGAAGACGCCGTAGGCCGCGAAGAAGCCGTCGGTCTCGGCGCCGCGGCCGAACTCGTGCGCGATCACGACCCCGACCGCGGCCGAGAGCCCGGTGACGACGACCAGCGAGAGCGCGGTCAGGACGCCGCTTGAGAGCGTGCTCCGACGGGGTCCGGCGCTAGGCTTCGGCACGCGCGCAAGCGTACGCCCTATGACGCAGGATCCGATCTGGACCGAGAACGCCCTAGCCGACCTGCGCCGGGAGTTCGGCGACGCCTACGGCGGCCGGACGGTGCTCGTCACCGGCGCGGACGGCTTCATGGGCTCCCATCTCACGGATGCGCTGGTCGAGCTCGGGGCGAACGTGCACGCGTTCGTCCGCGCGACCTCGAGCGGCGCGCTGAACAACATCGGGCACCTGCGCTCGCGGCTGAAGGTGCACTTCGCCGACCTAACCGACAAGACGTCGATCGACTACCTCGTCAAGGAGCTGCGCGACACCGCGCCCGACCGGCCGTACGTCTTCCACCTCGGCGCGCAGGCGCACGTGGGCGAGTCCTGGCACCGCCCGTACGAGACGGTGATGGCGAACACGGTCGGGACGCTCAACCTGCTCCAGTCGATCGTCGACTGGGGCCTCGAGCTGGAGAAGTTCGACACCGCCGGCACGTCCGAGGAGTACGGGAACGTGCGCGAGTCGGTCGCCCACCACCACGACTTCGACGACGCCGGCGGGCTGATCCTGCACGAGCGGTCGCCGATCAACCCGAAGTCGATCTACGCGACGGCGAAGGTCGCCGCCGACTTCCTGACGATGAACTACCACGACGCGTTCGGCGTCCCCGGCGTCGTCACGCGAATGTTCAACAACTACGGGCCGCGCCAGAACCCGCGCTATGTCACCGGCACGATCATCACGCAGGCGCTCGAGCGCCCCGAGGTCGAGCTGGGCGCACTCGAGCCGCTGCGCGACTTCTGCTTCTGCACCGACGGCGTCCGCGGGCACCTGACGGTCGCGGCGCAGGGCACCGCCGGCGACGTCTACGTCTACGGCCAGGGCGCGAACATCTCGATGGCGGACTGGTCGGACCTGATCCTGCGCACGGGCGCGGAGCACGGCTTCTGGCCGGACGACCGCCACGTCGTCACGACCGAGAAGCGGCTCCGCCCGGGCGCGACCGACGTGATGGCGCTCCGCGTCGGGCACGAGAAGCTGACCCGCGAGACCGGCTGGATGCCGCTCGTCTCCTGGGAGGAGGGCGTCCTGCGCACGATCCGCTGGTACGCACAGAACCGCGAGCGCTGGGTCGGCCGCGTCGACTGGATGCCGACCGGCTCTCCCGCCCGGACGTGAGCCGCGTCCTCGTCACCGGCGGCGGCGGCTTCGTCGGCTCGCACCTCGTCGAGCGGCTCGAAGCCGAGGGCCACGAGGTCTTCTCGGCGCGCCGGCGCGACTACGACCTGACCTCGCAGACGGACACGGCGCGACTGTTCGCGGACGCGCGGCCGGAGCTCGTCTTCCACCTCGCGGCCGAGGTCGGGGGGATCGGGGCGAACCGGGCGAATCCCGGGCGGTACTGGTACGCGAACCTCGTCATGGGCGCGCACGTGCTCGAGCAGAGCCGCCTCGACGGCGTCGGCAAGCTCGTCGTGGCCGGGACGGTCTGCGCCTACCCGAAGCACACGCCCGTCCCGTTCCGGGAGGACGACCTCTGGGAAGGCTATCCCGAGGAGACGAACGCCCCCTACGGCGTCGCCAAGAAGGCGATCCTGGTCGGCGGCCAGGCGTACCGGGAGCAGTACGGGCTGAACGTCGTCTACCTGCTGCCGGCGAACCTCTACGGGCCGCGCGACAACTTCGACCTCGACAGCTCGCACGTGATCCCGGCCCTGATCCGGAAGATGCTCGAGTCTCGGGACGAGGTCGTCCTCTGGGGCGACGGTTCGCCGAGCCGCGAGTTCCTCTACGTGGACGACTGCGTCGAGGGATTCGTGCTCGCAGCCGAGCGCTACGACGGCGCCGAGCCCGTCAACCTCGGCACCGGGGTCGAGACGACGATCCGCGAGCTCGCGGAGACCATCGCGGACGTGACCGGCTTCGAGGGCGAGATCGTCTGGGACACGTCGATGCCGAACGGCCAGCCGCGCCGCTCCCTCGACGCGTCGCGCGCCGCCGAGCTGTTCGGCTTCCGCGCGCGGGTCCCGCTCCGCGACGGCCTCGCCGAGACGGTCGCCTGGTACCGGTCGGCACGCACCCTGCATGCGTCCGGCTGAGCGCGCGCTGGATGCGCTGAGGCGCGACCGCGTGCTGCTCGGCGCGCTCGCGCTCGTCCAGTGGCTCGTCGTCGGCGGGATCGCGCTCGCCGC
>DATKBA010000064.1:0-4369 GCA_035514455.1 Gaiellaceae bacterium
CGGGGCTCGACATCCTCGCGGAATCGCCCACGGGCTCCGGCAAGACACTCGCTTTCGGCCTGCCGCTCGTCGAGCGCACGGCCGGCTCGAACGCCCGGCCGGGCGCGCTCGTGCTCGTCCCGACCCGGGAGCTCGCGCTCCAGGTCACGGCCGACCTCCGCCCGCTCGCGAAGGCCAAGGGCCTGCGGATCGAGACGGTCTACGGCGGCGCCCCGATCGGCGCGCAGATCAAGCGCTCGCGCGACGCGCACGTGCTCGTCGCGACCCCCGGCCGGCTCCAGGACCTGATGGAGCGGCGCGCGGTCAGGCTCGACGACGTCCGCGTGCTCGTCCTCGACGAGGCCGACCGGATGCTCGACATGGGCTTCAAGCCGCAGGTCGACCGCATCCTCCGCACCGTGCCGGCGAACCGCCAGACGATGCTCTTCTCGGCTACCTTCGGCGGGGCCGTCGCCGAGCTGGCGCGCGCCTACACCGTCAACGCGGTGCACGTCCGGGGCGAGCTTCCGGCCGAGGCCGAGCGCGGCGAGATCGCGCACTCGTTCGTGCCCGTCACCGTCGACGACAAGCTGGAGCGGCTCGTCGAGCAGCTGAACGCCGACCGCGGCCTCGCCCTCGTCTTCGTGCGCACCAAGCACGGCGCCGACAAGCTCGCGCGCAAGCTCGAGCGGCAGCACGGGGTCAAGGCCGTCGCGATGCACGGCAACCTCTCGCAGAACCAGCGCGAGCGGGCGCTGGCGCACTTCGAGTCGGGTCGCGTGACGACGCTCGTCGCCACCGACGTCGCCGCCCGCGGCCTCGACGTCGACGACATCACGCATGTGATCAACTTCGACCCGCCGCAGGGCGACAACGACTACGTCCACCGCGTCGGCCGCACCGGCCGCGCCGGCCGCAGCGGCAACGGCGTCACGCTCGTCCTCCCGGATCAGCGCAACGACGTCGGGCGCCTCGCGACCCGCCTCGGGCACGGCGAGCAGTTCGCCTCCTCCGGGATGGCCGTCGCGACGAAGCAGCGTCCCGCGGGCTCCGGCTCGTCGGGGCAGCGCCGCCGGCGCCGCCGCTAACGGCCTCCGGCTACCCTCGGACGATGGCGATCGGTGAGCATGCCGTGGGCGAGGACGTCGCCGCGCAGCTGCGGGCCGCGACCGAGCTGCTCGAGGCGGTCGTCCGCGACCGCACGCTGCTGACGCGGCTCTCCGTCGAGGAACGGACCCGGCTGCTCGCGGCGGCCGGGGACGTCTTCAACCCCGACCTCGTCCAGCGGCGGCAGTGGGCGAAGACCCTCCGCCGGCGGGGCAAGGCGGAGAAGCGGCAGCGCGACGAGGCCGTGCTCGCCGAGACGGGCATCCGCGTCCAGCGCGAGAAGCCCGTCTTCACGACGCCGAACGTCTTCGCGCCCGACGGCTTCGAGCAGGTGGAGCACGACGAGGCCGCCCGGCGCGAGGTCGTCGAGCCGCAGCACTGCTACGTCTGCAAGGAGCGCTACCACGACGTCCATCCCTTCTACGACCAGATGTGCGCAGCCTGCGGCGACTTCAACTACGCGAAGCGCACCGAGACCGCCGACCTCTCCGGCCGGGTCGCGCTCCTCACCGGCGGCCGCGTCAAGATCGGCTACCAGGCGGGGATCAAGCTGCTCCGCGCGGGGGCGACGCTGATCGTGACGACGCGCTTCCCGCGCGACGCGGCCGAGCGCTACGCGCGCGAGGAGGACTTCGGCGACTGGGGCGACCGGCTCGAGATCTTCGGGCTCGACCTGCGCCACACGCCGAGCGTCGAAGCCTTCACGCAGCACCTGCTCTCGACGCGCGAGCGGCTCGACTTCATCCTCAACAACGCCTGCCAGACCGTGCGCAGGCCGGCGGCGTTCTACAGCCACATGCTCGACGGCGAGCAGGACCTGCTCGGCGCGCCCGCCGAGGTGCGCGCCCTGCTCGGCTCGTTCGAGGGGCTGCGCCGCACCGAGATGCTTCCCTCCGGCGACGCCGAGCTGGCGACGCGCAGCGACCTCTTCCCCGAGGGCCGGCTCGACGCCGACCTGCAGCAGGTCGACCTGCGCGAGCGCAACTCGTGGCGGCTGCTGATGGCCGAGGTGCCGACCGTGGAGCTCCTGGAGACGCAGCTCGTGAACGCGGTCGCCCCCTTCGTCCTCAACGCGCGGCTGAAGCCGCTGATGCTCCGGACGCCCGAGCGCGACAAGCACGTCGTCAACGTCTCCGCGGTCGAGGGGCAGTTCTACCGCCGCTTCAAGACGACGCGGCACCCGCACACGAACATGGCGAAGGCGGCGCTGAACATGATGACCCGCACCTCCGCGGCCGACTACTTCGCGGACGGGATCCACATGAACAGCGTCGACACCGGCTGGGTCACCGACGAGGACCCGGTCCACATCGCGGAGCAGAAGACCGCCGAGCACCGCTTCCGCCCGCCGCTCGACATCGTCGACGGCGCCGCCCGGATCGTCGACCCGATCATCGCCGGCTTCAACACCGGCGAGCACGTCTGGGGCCAGTTCCTCAAGGACTACAAGCCCGTCGACTGGTAGCCGGGCGGGTCAGCCCCGCATCGAGGCGAACGACGCGTACGCGCGCTCGAGCACCTCGGTCAGGTCGCGGGCGCCGACGCGGACGCCGCTCGGGCCGAGGCGCTTCAGGACCGCCCCGACCGGCAGCGGGCGCGGCGGGCCGAGCTCGGGCAGCTCGCCGGCTTCCCAGTCGCCGGGAGCGGGCGGCGCGGGTGGCTCCTGCTCGGGCTCGGGCTCGATAGCGCCCGGGACGCAGCCGCGCCAGCGCAGGAGCGTCGAGGGGTCGCGGTCGATCTCGAGCGCGAGCGCGTAGCCGGCCGCGGCGACGTGCTCGCACGCGCCCTCCGCGTCGCAGCTGCACTCGCGTGCGAGCGCCCGCGTGGGCGGCACGAGCGGCTGCTCCCAGTCGACCACCATCAGGTGCTCGAGGTGAACCGACTGCGCGCTGCCCTCGACGCCGGCCTCGAGCTGCGGATGGTTCCGCGCGTAGCGGGTCATCGCCGTCCAGATCCGCGGCGGCACCGGGTCGGCGGCGAGCCGGACGTCACAGCCTGCGACGCGCGCGGTCACGGCGCCCGGCTCGACCGCGAGGTCCTCGACGAAGCCGGCGAGCCGCCGCCCGCGCTCGGCGGCCGACGAGCCCTCGTCGGGCACGACCGAGCTCGCGACCAGGCGCGCCCACGGCCCCTTGCCGATCCGCTCGCTCATGCCGCCACCCCCTCCACCGCATCCACCGACAGCTCCACCGCGGCGCGGATCGCGCCCAGGTCGAGGTCGCCGAGCCAGTCCTCCGAGCCGCCGGCGATCACCTTCTCCGCCAGCTCGCGCTTCGAGTCGAGCAGCGCATCGATCCGCTCCTCGAGCGTGCCGGTGCAGATGAGACTGTGCACGCGCACGTGCTTGCGCTGGCCGAAGCGGTGCGCGCGGTCGGTCGCCTGCTGCTCGACGGCCGGGTTCCACCAGCGGTCGAAGTGGAAGACGTGGTTCGCGGCGGGCAGGTTGAGGCCGCGGCCGCCGGCGCGGATCGAGATCACGAGCAGCGACGGGCCCTCCTCGAGCGCGAAGGACGTCAGCAGCTCCTCCCGCTGCCGCGCGTTCAGCCGCCCGTGGAAGAAGCCGACGCTCCGGCCGAGCCGCTCCTCCAGGTGCGGGACGATCCGGTCGAAGCCGGGGTACTGCGTGAAGACGAGCGCCTTGTCCTCGTCCGGCACGTCGTGCAGCAGCTCGACGAGCCGCTCGAGCTTGCCCGAGCGTCCGTCGAGCGCCTGGCCGGTGGCGACCACCATCTCCGGGTGGTTGCAGACCTGCTTCAGCTGGCCGAGCATCGCGAGCACCGCGCCGCGGCGGCCGAAGCGGTCCCCGTGCGCCTCGACGCGCGCCAGCCACCGGTCGACGGTCGCGCGGTAGAGGCTCGCCTGCTCGATCGTGAGTCGGCAGTAGTCCTTGACGACGGTGATCGGCGGCAGCTCGAGCTCCACCTCGGGGTCGTCCTTCGCGCGCCGGAGGATGAACGGCTGCACGATCGAGCGCAGCCGCTCGAGCGCCTGCTCGTCGCCGCCTGCCTCGATCGGCCGCGCGAAGGTGCGGTCGAACCAGTCGCGCGAGCCGAGCAGGCCGGGGTTGACGACGTCCATCACCGCCCACAGCTCGCCGAGCCGGTTCTCGATCGGCGTGCCCGTCATCGCCACCTTGCGGCGCGCGACGATCCGGCGCACCGCCCGCGCGCGCTTCGTCGCCGGGTTCTTCACGTCCTGGGCCTCGTCGAGCAGGAGGCGGTCCCAGGCGACGGCGGCGATCACCTCGGCGTCGCGGGCGACGATGTCGTAGGAGGTGACGACG
>DATKBA010000065.1:0-16067 GCA_035514455.1 Gaiellaceae bacterium
CTTCGTCAGCGCGAAGCCGAACAGGAGCGTGAGCGTGCCGGCGATCGCGACGGCCACCGGCATCGACACCTGGTAGGCGTCGCCGGCCGGGTCGAAGAGCATCAGCGAGCCGATCACGAACGTGACGGCGCCCGCGACGGAAAGCGCCCCGTTCGAGACGACGAACGCCTCGGCGATGAAGAAGGCGGCCGCGAGGATCATCAGCAGGAGCCCGGCGGCCGAGATCGGCAGCACCTGGAGCCCGTAGAGGCCGACGATCAGCGAGATCGCACCGACCGTCCCCGGGAAGACCAGCCCCGGGTTCCACAGCTCGACGACGATCCCGATCAGCCCGATCGAGAGCATCAGCGCGATCACGTTCGGGTCGATCAGGAGGTCGAGGACGCGCTTCCAGGCCGACAGCTCCGTGCGCTCGACGACGGTGCCCGGCCCGACCTCCACCTCGAGCCCCTTCGGCTGCACCGTCTCGCCACCGATCTGGCGGAAGAGGTCGGCGTAGTCGTCCGCGACGACGTCGATCACGTTCCGCTCGAGTGCTTCGCGCGCGCCGAGGTTCGTCGCCTTGGTGACCATCTCGCGGGCGACCTGGACGTTGCGCCCATGCTCGCGGGCGAGCTCGCCGATGTACGCGGCGGCGTCGTTGACGATCTTGCGGCGGAGGTCGTCCGAGATGTCCTCGCCGCCGATCGAGACGGGGGTCGAGGAGCCGATGTTCGTCTGCGGCGCCATCGCGAGCACGTCGGCGGCCATCCCGATCACTGCACCGGCGGAGTCGGCGCTCGCCCCCGAAGGCGCGACGTAGACCACGACCGGTATCTCGGCGGCGATGATCGCCTTCACGATCGCGCGCATCGACGACGCGAGGCCGCCGGGCGTGTCCAGCTCGATCACGACCGCCGCGAAGCCCTCCCGCTCGCCGCGCTCGATCGCGTCCTCGAGGTAGTCCTGCGTGACGGGGTTGATGTCGTTTTCGAGCTCGGCGACGAGGACCCGTCCGCCGGAGTCGGCCGCGAGCGCGGGAACGCCGAGCGCAACCGCGGCTGCGGCAACGACCAGGAGTGCCCGGAGGAGGGCCGCCACGCTCTGACTCTAGCTGTAAGGATTCGGTCAAAGCAGGGGTCACAGGGCTTGTCGCCGAAAGGCTCTGTCGCCACGCTAAGTGGAGAGACTCCCGTGTCCCGACGCATTCTCGCCCTCATCGTGCTCGCCCTCGTCCTGCCCGCGCCCGCGGCGGCGGGCGGCGCGACGATCGTCGATCGCAATGTCCCCCTGGCCGGCGAGCGCACGCTTGCGTCGAGCGCGCCGCCGCAGCGGTTCAACCTCGTCGGGCTCCACTGGCGCGGGCCGGGGTCGGTCCAGTTCCGCACCCGCTCGCTCGCGGGCCGCTGGGGCGGCTGGCAGGATGCGGCGCCCGAGGCCGAGGACCAGCCGGATGCCGGCACCGACGAGCGAGCACGCAGGTCGGGCTGGCGTCTCGGCAACCCGTGGTGGGTCGGGCCCTCGAACAGGATCGAATACCGCCTGCGCGGCCGCGTCACCGCGTTGCGTGCGTTCTTCGTCTGGAGCCCGGACGCGGGCGTGCCGCCGCGCCGCCTCCAGGCGGCCGGGCGGCCGGCGATCGTTCCCCGCAGCGGCTGGAAGGCCGACGAGTCGATCCGGCGCGCCGGCCCGTCGTTCGCGCCGGCGGTACGCCTCGTGCTGGTCCATCACACGGCGGGCGCCAACGGCTACACCGCGGCGCAGGCACCCGCGATCGTGAGGGCGATCCAGCTCTACCACGTCAAGGGGAACGGCTGGAACGACATCGGCTACAACTTCCTCGTCGACCGCTTCGGCACCGTCTACGAGGGACGGTACGGCGGGCTCGAGCGGAACGTCGTCGGCGCACACGCCGAGGGCTTCAACACCGGCTCCGTCGGGGTGGCCCTCCTCGGCGAGTACAGCTCGCTGGCGGTCGCCGCGACGGCGCGCAACTCGCTCGCCCGCCTGCTCGCGTGGCGGCTCGACCTCGCCCACGTCGATCCGGCGACGACGCAGTCGATCATCTCGGGCGGCAACGCCCGTTTCCCGGCCGGGCTGCCGGTCTTCCTGCGCACCGTCTCCGGGCATCGCGACACCGGGTTCACGGACTGTCCCGGCACCGCGCTCTACAACCTGCTCACGGGCATGGCGGGCGACGCGGCGGGGATCGGCCTGCCGAAGCTGTACGCGCCGACGGTGACGGGGACAGTCCCCGGACAGGTCCGTTTCCGCGCGCGGCTCTCCGCGCCGATGCCCTGGGCGATCGACGTCTACGACGCCGCAGGCGCAACGGTCGCGGCCGGCTACGGGGCGACCCAGGACGTCGACTGGAGCTGGGACGCGACGACGCTCCCGCCCGGGCGCTACACCTACGCGATCCGCTCGGAGGACGGCTCCGTGACGCCCGCCTCCGGCACGGTCGGCGGCGCCGGCGACGTCACCCTCGCGATCGAGGGGCTCGCCGCCGATCCCGAGACGGTCTCGCCCAACGGCGACGAGGCGGCCGACCTGACGACGATCACCTACACGCTGACGACGCCCGCGAACGTCACCGTCAAGCTCCGCGACGCCGCCGGCGCCGAGGTCGCGACGGTCGCGCCGAAGACGTGGAAGCGGGCTGTCGAGCACGCGATCCGGTTCGATCCGCAGGCGCTGCCGGACGGCGTCTACCAGCTCGAGGTGAGCGCCGCGGCCACCGGCGGGCGCGTCGCGACGGCGTCGACGCAGCTCAACGTGACGCGGACGCTCGGCCGCGTGACGGCCACGCGCGCCGCCTTCTCGCCGAACGCCGACGGGCGTGCCGACAAGATCGCGTTCCGGTTCGCGCTCGCCGGCCCGGCCGACGTGCGGCTCCGCATCCTCCGGGACGGGAACTGGGTCGCGACGCTCTTCACCGGCCCGCTCGACCGGGGCGTGCGCACGGTCGAGTGGGACGGCTCGAAGCGGGTCGGCCGGCTGCTCGACGGCGCCTACGAGGCCGTCGTCGAGGCCACCGACGCGATCGCGACCGCGCGGCTCGCGGTCCCGTTCGGCTCCGACACGCGCCGGCCGCAGGTCAAGATCGTCCAGCGCTTCCCGCTCCGGGTGTGGGTGAGCGAGCCGTCGCGCCTGACGCTCCGCTTCGGCACACGAAGCCTCGTCTACGAGGCGACCGCCGCAGGCACGGCCAGGATCCCGAACGCTCCGCGACTGGGGATCGTGCGCGCAGTCGCCTGGGACGCCGCGGGCAACGCCAGCACTCCCAAGTCGAAGCGCTAGCCCGAGGCGGAGTCCCGCGGCCCCTGGCCGGCCCCCGCTCCCGCCCGGCAGAGCCGGGCTCCGCGGCAGCCTCGCGCAGCTCGCCCCGCTCCAGCCGGAGGGCCGTACCTCCGTACTGTCCCTCCGGCCTACGCGGAGCGAGCCGCGCGCCAGGAACCGCGGGCGAGCCGTACACTCGGCGGGTGCAACCGCCAGTGCGCCGATCACGTCCAATCGGGCAGGACCTGCGGCCCGACGCGCCGCTCGTCTACGAGAGGCTGAGCGACCCGATCCTGGTGAAGAGAGCGAAAGACGGCGACCAGCGCGCGCTGAGCGCCCTCTGCGAGCGGCATGCGCCGCGCGTCGAGCGGCTCGCACGCCATCTGCTGCGCGACCCGGAGGACGCCCGCGACGCGGCCCAGGAGGCGCTCGCGAAGCTCTGCGTCAAGCTGCCCCAGTTCCGCGGCGAGTCCTCCTTCACGACCTGGCTGCACCGGCTCGCCGTCAACGCCTGCCGCGACGTCGCCCAGCGGCAGCTCGCCCGGCGGTGCGAGCCGCTCGACGAGGACCGGCGCGAGGCGAGCGACGGCGATCCTGCCCGCGCGGCCGAGGCGGCCGAGTTGCGCGCCGAGCTCGGCGCGTGTCTCGCGGGGATCTCGTCCGCGCAGGCGAAGATCGTCGTGCTCAAGCACGCGTTCGACTTCAGCTTCGAGGAGATCGCGGGCGCCGAGGGGATTCCCGTCGGCACCGCCAAGTGCTACGCGCATCGCGGCCGCAACGGCCTGCGGGAGCGGCTGAGCGCGTGAAGCTGCCGCTGGGCAAGGCCGAGATCGAGGCGATCCTGCCGCATCGCGACCCCTTCCTCCTGCTCGACGAGGTGATCGAGCTCGAGCCGAACGTCCGCGTCGTCGCGCGGAAGCTCGTCACCGAGGAGGACTGCGCCGGCCACTTCCCCGGCAACCCGATCATGCCCGGCGTGAAGATGGTCGAGGCGCTCGCGCAGGCGGGCGCCGTCGCGGTGCTCAGCCTGGAGGAGAACCGCGGCCGGATCGCCCTCTTCGCCGGAATCGACGACGTCCGCTTCAAGCGCGTCGTCCGCCCGGGCGACGAGCTCACGCTCGAGTGCGACCTCGAGACCGTGCGCGGCCCGATCGGGAGGGGAAAGGCGCGCGCGACCGTCGGCGGCGAGCTCGCCGTCCGCGGCACGCTCACCTTCGCGGTGGACCGGTCGTCGTGATCGGCTCGGCGAACGGGAGGCGGATCGGGATCACCGGCCTCGGGGTCAACGTCCCCGAGCGCGTCTACACGAACAAGGACCTGGAGCGGTACGTCGACACGTCGGACGAGTGGATCCTCGAACGGACGGGGATTCGCGAGCGGCGCTTCGCGGAGAAGGACGAGGCGCTGACCGACATCGCGGCGCCCGCCGCCGTGGCCGCGCTCGCGGACGCCGGCGTCGACGCGGCCTCGATCGACCTGATCGTTGTTGCGACGGTCACGCCCGACATGATGTTCCCGACGAGCTCGGCGCTGCTCGCCGACTCGCTCGGGATGCCCGACGCGGCCGCCTACGACCTGCTCGCCGGCTGCACAGGCTTCATGTACGCGCTCGCGCAGGCCTACGGGATGGTCTCCTCGGGCCTCTCGAAGCGGGCGCTTGTCGTCGGCGGCGACGTGCTCTCGAAGATCCTCGACTGGAGCGACCGCTCGACGCTCGTGCTCTTCGGCGACGGCGCCGGCGCGGTCGTGGTCGAGCCGGTCGAGTCCGGCGGCTTCCTCGGCTTCGAGCTCGGCGCGGACGGCGGCGGGGGCGAGAACCTCTGGCTGCCCGGGAGCGGCTCCCGCCACTTCGAGGACGCCGACAAGCTGGTCAAGATGAACGGGCGCGAGGTGTTCAAGTTCGCCACGCGCGTCATGGTCAGCTCAGCGGAGAAGGTGCTCGAGGAGTGCGAGCTGACGGTGGCGGATGTCGACGTGTACGTCCCGCACCAGGCGAACAAGCGGATCATCGACCATGCGGCGAGGAAGCTCGGGATCCCGGAGGAGAAGGTCGTGGTAAACGTGGACAAGTACGGGAACACCTCGTCCGGGTCGATCCCGCTGGCGCTCGCCGACGCGGCCGCCGACGGACGCCTGCACGAGGGAGAATTGGTGCTGATGACGGGAATGGGGGCGGGCCTCACGTGGGGCTCGGCGCTGATCGAATGGACACAGGGAGGAGCGAGGTGAGCAAGATCGCCTTCATGTTCCCGGGCCAGGGCTCGTACGAGGCCGGGATGGGACGGGACGTCGCGGAGGCCGTGCCCGAGGCAATGGCCGTCTACGAGGCCGGCAGCGAGGCCTCCGGGCTCGACCTGCGCGAGATCTGCTTCTACGGCCCCGTCGAGGACCTGCTCGACACGAAGCTGCAGCAGCCGGCGCTCGTCGCGACGAGCCTTGCGCTCAACGAGGCGATCCGGGCGCGCGGGGTCGTGCCGGACTTCGTCGTCGGCCACTCCGTCGGCGAGTTCGCCGCGCTCGGCGCGGCCGAGGCGCTCGCGCCCGCGGACGCGATCGGGCTCGTGACGGAGCGCGGGATCGCGATGGCCGAGGCCGCCAGGGAGCGACCGGGCTCGATGGCGGCGATCCTCGGCCTCGCCGACGAGGTCGTCGAAGGCCTGTGCCGCAGGATCGCGAACGTGTGGCCGGCGAACTACAACTGCCCCGGCCAGATCGTGGTCTCGGGCGAGGACGACGCCGTCGGCGAGTGCTGCGCGGAGGCCGAGCGCGAGGGCGCCCGCCGTGCCGTCCGCCTGCGCGTCTCCGGCGCTTTCCACTCACCGCTCGTCGAGCGGGCCGCGGACAAGCTCCGCCCGGCTGTCGAGAAGATCCACTTCAACGACCCGCGCATCGCCTTCATGTCGACGGTGACGGCGAAGCTCGAGGACGCGAACCACTACCGGGAGCTGCTGATCCGCCAGTTGACCGCCCCGGTCAAGTTCACGCAGGCTGCGGGCGAGTTGATCGGGAAGGGCGTCACCGTCTTCGTCGAGGTCGGCCCCGGCAACGTGCTCGGCGGTTTACTGAAGAGGATCGACAGGAGCGTGCGGATCGTCTCCGTCAGCAATCTCGAGGACCTGAACAAGCTGGAGGACGCGCTTGCCTAGCGCGGCGGGGTTCGCCTCGCTCGAGGGGAAGAGCGCGCTCGTCACCGGCGCCTCGCGCGGGATCGGGCGGGCGATCGCAGTGGAGCTCGCCGCGGCGGGCGCGAAGGTCGTCGTCGGCTACCGCTCGGGACGGGAGGAGGCCGAGGCGCTCGCGTCCGAGCTCGGCGGCCGAGCGATCCAGGCGGACGTCTCCGACCCGGACGACGCGAGGCGGCTCGTCGAGGAGGCCGGCGACCTCGACATCCTCGTCAACAACGCCGGCCTCACCCGCGACGGGCTCCTCGCCCGGATGTCCGACGACGACTGGCGCACGGTGATCGACACGAACCTCGCGTCCGTCTTCTACACCTGCCGCGCGGTCACGCGGCCGATGATGAAGAAGCGGGCGGGCTCGATCGTCAACATCTCCTCGATCGTCGGCGTGCACGGGAACTGGGGCCAGACGAACTACGCCGCCTCGAAGGCCGGGATCATCGGCTTCACGAAGTCGCTCGCCCGCGAGCTCGGCTCGCGCAACGTGCGCGCGAACGTCGTCGCCCCCGGCTATGTGAAGACCCAGCTGACCGACGTGCTCCCGGAGGAGGCGACCGGGGCGATGCTGGAGAACACTCCGCTCGGCCGGCTCGGCGAGCCGGAGGACGTGGCCGGAGCGGTACGCTTCCTCTGCTCGGACGCGGCCTCGTTCATCACGGGCGAGGTGCTGCTCGTCGACGGCGGACTGGGGATGTAGGTGGCTGGAGAAAACGGAAGAAGGCGCGTGGTCGTGACGGGCCTCGGCATGGTCACGCCGCTCGGCAACGACGTCGAGAGCTCGTGGGCGAGCCTGATCGCGGGCGAGTCCGGCGCGGCGCCGATCGAGCAGTTCGACGCCTCCGAATTCCCGGTTCACTTCGCCTGCGAGCTGAAGGGGTTCGATCCGACGCAGTGGATCGAGCGGAAGCAGGCGCGGCGCATGGACCGCTTCGCGCAGATGATCCTCGCCGCGGCCCGCCAGGCCGAGACCGATTCCGGGCTCGAGATCGCCAAGGAGCCCGAGCGCGTCGGCGCGTCGATCGCCACGGGAATCGGCGGTCTCGGTGCCTTCCAGGACTGCTACCAGACGCTGATCGACCGCGGCCCCGACCGGGTCAACCCGTTCTCGATCACCGCGATCATCCCGAACATGGGAGCCGGCTGGGTCTCGATGGAGCTCGGCACGCGCGGACCGCTCTCCTCCCAGTGCACCGCGTGCGCCGCCTCGAACATGGCGATCGGCGAGGGGGCGGACGCGATCCGGCTCGGCCGCGCGGACGCGATGATCTGCGGCGGCACCGAGGCGGGGATCACGCGCGTCGGGATCGCCGGCTTCGGCGCGATGCGCGCGCTCTCGCGCCGAAACGACGACCCGAAGGCCGCGTCTCGCCCGTTTGACGCCGGCCGCGACGGCTTCGTCATGGGCGAGGCCGGCGGCGCCGTCATGCTCGAGGAGCTCGAGCACGCGAGGGCGCGCGGCGCGAAGATCTACGCCGAGCTGATCGGCTACGGCGTCTCCTCGGACGCGAACCACGTCACCGAGCCGGACCCGGTCGGCACCAACCCGGCCCGCGCGATGCAGATGGCGTTCGGCGACGCGGGCATCGATCCGTCCGAGATCGGCTACATCAACGCCCACGGCACCTCGACCCCGCTCGGCGACGCGTCCGAGACGCGCGTGATCAAGCTCGCCGTCGGCGAGGAGAACGCGTACAGGATCCCCGTCAGCTCGACGAAGGGCGCGACCGGTCACTGCCTCGGCGCGGCGGGCGCGGTCGAGGCGATCTTCACGATCCTCGCCACGAACAGGGGTGTGCTGCCGCCGACGATCAACTACGAGGTCGAGGACCCCGAGTGCGACCTCGACTACATCCCGAACGAGGCGCGCGAGTCGGAGATCGGGGTCGGCGTCTCGAACTCGTTCGGCTTCGGCGGCCACAACGCCTGCGTCGTCTTCCGCAAGCTGACCGACTAGGTCGCCGCCGTGTCCAGGTGGGCCACCTTCGACTGCTACGGGACGCTGATCGACTGGAACGCGGGGATCGGCGGCGCGCTCGCGCAGCTCTACGGCGCCGAGCAGGCACCCGCGCTGCTGCGCCGCTATCACGAGCTCGAGCCCGAGGTGCAGGCGGAGGCCTACCGCAGCTACGCGGAGGTGCTGACGCTGACGCTCGAGCGGCTCGCGAACGAGGTCGGCTACGGCATCCCCGAGGGTGAGAGCGGCGTGCTGCCCCACTCGCTTCCCGACTGGCCCGCCTTCCGCGACGTGCCGGCTGCGCTGGAGGAGCTGCGCCGCCGCGGCTGGAACCTCGCCATCCTCTCGAACACCGACCACGCGCTCGTGTCCGAGTCGCTGAAGCAGATCGGCGTTCCCTTCGACCTCGTCGTCACGGCCGAGGACACCCGGTCGTACAAGCCGGCCCACGGCCACTGGACGCACTTCTTCGAGCTGACGACAGCGGACCGCGAGCATCACGCGCACGTCGGCGCCAGCCTGTTTCACGACATCGCGCCCGCCCGCGAGCTCGGGCTGACGGTCGTCTGGATCAACCGCCTGCACGAGCAGGCGGATCCGGAGCCGGACCGCGAGCTGCCGGATCTCACCGGCCTGCCCGACGCGCTCGACGAGCTCGTCCCCCCGCCTGCATGACGCTACGGCCACCGCGCGACGACGAGTTCGACGCCATGCTCGCGCTGATGAACGCGCATCAGCTCGCCGCCTTCGGGGAGGCCGACTACACCGCGGACGACCTCCGCACGTGGCTGACGACGCCCTACGTCGAGGTGGCGCGGGACATCCGCGTGCTCGATCGCGACGGGCGCCTGATCGGCTACGCCGACGCCGACCC
Organism: Gaiellaceae bacterium; assembly: GCA_035514455.1. Taxonomy (GTDB): domain Bacteria; phylum Actinomycetota; class Thermoleophilia; order Gaiellales; family Gaiellaceae; genus Gaiellasilicea. The sequence continues at coordinate 9,266 of DATKBA010000065.1, forward strand.
GACCCGCGACGAACCCCCGCTCTGGTGGTGCGACGTGAAGGTCGACCCGGACGCCGACGCCGCTGAGGTCGTCCCCGAGCTGGTCGCCTGGCTGGAAGACCGCGCCGGCGAGGGTCGGCTACGGGTCTGGACGTCCGAGACGGACGCCCGCATCGTCGAGGCGTTCGCGGCCCTCGGCTTCGAGCCGCTCAGGCACTCCTACCGGATGGAGATCGACCTCGCAGCTGCGGGTCGCGCGCCGGAGTGGCCGGATGGGATCTCCGTCCGCATCGCGACCGACGACGACCACCGGCCCGTCCACGCCGCCATGGTCGAGGTCTGGCAGGACACGAACGACCCGGTCGACGAGACGTTCGAAGAATGGGCGCACTGGCACGTGCAGCGGGACTCGTACGACCCCGAGCTCTGGCTCCTCGCGCACGCGGGCGACGAGCTGGCGGGCTTCGCGGTCTGCAGGGTCGACCCGGTGGATCCCGCCGCGGGATACGTCGCGTTGTTGGGCGTGCGCCGGCCGTGGCGCCGCCGCGGGCTGGGCGAGGCGCTGCTCCTCCACGCCTTCGAGACGTTTCGGCGGAAGGGCCTGACGCGCGGCACGCTCGGTGTCGACGCGTCGAGCGTCACCGGCGCGACGCGGCTGTACGAGCGCGCCGGGATGAGCGTGTACCGGGACACGGTCTTCCTCGAGCGCTCAGTCGGCGGGTAGGTTCTCCGCATGAGCCGCCTGCGCGCGCGCTGCCCGGACTGCCGGACCCTCACCGCCGTCGCGCTCGGGCCCGAGTACCAGTGCCACACGTGCGGACGCGAGTTCGCTGCGGGCCTGCTGCGCGTGCCGCGAGCCTGGGGCAAGGGCGGCGAGGCGATGGCGGAGGCCGCGTTCCTCGAGTTGCCGTATCCGGAGACGGGCATCGTCGAGGCCGCCTCGCTGGAGGAGCAGACCCTGCTCGTCGCCTCGGAGCTGCCGGACAGGCCGCTCGTGCTCGGCGGCTGCTGCTGCGCGCACGTCGGCGCGATCGAGGCGCTCTCGGCGGGCGAGGAGTGCCTCGCGGTCGTCTGGATCGACGCGCACGGCGATCTCAACACCCCGGCGACGTCGCCCTCGGGGAACGCGTGGGGGATGCCGCTGCGGATGGTGATCGACGACGGTGCGGTCGAGCCCCGGCACGTCGCCCTGATCGGCGCCCGCAACCTCGACCCACCCGAAACCGAGTTCATCGCGGCGAGCGGCGTCCAGGTCGGCGACGGGGCGGTGGCCCGGGCGCTCGAGGGGGCCGATGCGGTCTACGTCGCCCTGGACGCCGACGCGGCCGAGCCCGGTGAGCTCACGGCGTTCATGCCCGAGCCGGAGGGGCTCTCGGTGGACGAGCTCGAGGAGCTGCTGCGGGACGTCGCCGGACGCATGCGCGTCGCGGGCGCCGGCTTCAGCGGGCTCCTGCGGGATCCGGCGAACGAGCCCAAGCTCGCGCGTTTCGCCGCCGCCCTCGGGCTGTAACCCTGGCCCGGAAGGGCAGGTCTAAACTCCCACGATGGCTCAGAGCCCCGACGCCAAGATCGACGTCTCGATCGAGCACAAGCAGGCTCCCGAGCCCGCGCCGCAGAAGAGGCACCCGAACACGTGTCCCACCTGCGGCTCGCACTACCGCGACGACGAGCTGAGCGCGAACCTGCGGGTCTGCACCCAGTGCGGCCACCACTTTCCGGTCAAGGCGCGGGAGCGGATCGAGCAGCTCGCCGACCCCGGCAGCTTCAGCGAGGAGGCGGCCGACCTGCGCTCGGCGGACCCGCTGAGCTTCTTCGATCTCCGCGCCTACAACGAGCGCCTGGCCGAGGCCGAGGTGGCGACGGGGCTCGGCGACGCGCTCGTCGTCGGCGACGCCGCGATCGAAGGGCTGCCGTGTGAGCTGGCGGTGATGGACTTTTCCTTCATGGGCGGCTCGATGGGCTCGGTCACCGGCGAGAAGTTCGCGCGTGCCTGCGAGAGCGCGGCGGCGGCGGGCGTCCCGCTGATCTCGATCTCCGCGAGCGGTGGCGCCCGCATGCAAGAGGGGATTCTCGCGCTGATGCAGCTGCCGAAGACCGTTGTCGCCGTCGAGGAGCTGCACGAGGCGGGTTGTGCCCTGATCTCGGTGATGGCCCATCCGACCACCGGCGGGCTGCTGGCGAGCTTCGCCAGCCTCGGGGACGTCCTGCTGGCCGAGCCGGGGGCGCTGATGTCCTTCGCCGGCCCGCGCGTGGTCGCGCAGACGACGCGTGAGAAGCTCCCCGACGACTTCGGCCTGGCCGAGTCGAACCTGCGCTTCGGCCACGTCGACGCGATCGTGCCGCGGCCCGAGCTGCGGCCGACGCTCGCGCGGTTGCTCCGCCTGTTCGGAGAGGCGTAAGGTGCCGCGTGATGCAGAGATCCGCCTCCGGGACCGGTTGAGCAAGCTGGGCGGCCTCGACCTGCTGCGCGGAGCACGGCTCTCCGGCGAGCTCGAGCGCCTGCAGCGGCAGCTCGACCGGATCGAAGCGGAGCCCACCGACGAGGAGATCTGGCGCTCCGTCGAGCTGGCCCGCCACCAGGACCGGCCGTACACCCTCGACTACGTCGAGCGAATCCTCGACGACTGGTTCGAGCTGCACGGCGACCGCGGCCGCGCGGACGACGCGGCGATCGTCGCCGGGATCGGCAAGCTCGAGGAGCGGACGATCGTGCTCGTCGGGCACCAGAAGGGCCGTGACATCAAGGAGCGGACGAAGCGCAACTTCGGGATGGCGTACCCGGAGGGGTACCGCAAGGCGATGCGCGCCATGGACCTGGCCGACCGGCACGGCTTCCCGGTCGTGACGCTCGTGGACACGCCCGGCGCGTATCCCGGTGTCGCCGCGGAGCAGCACGGCCAGGGCGGCGCGATCGCGCGCTCGCAGGCGCGCATGGCCCGGCTCGGCGTGCCGAGCGTAGCCTGCGTGATCGGCGAGGGCGGCTCGGGCGGAGCGGTTGCGATCGCGCTCGCCGACCGCGTGCTGATGCAGGAGCACGCGATCTACTCCGTGATCTCGCCCGAGGGCTGCGCCGCGATCCTCTGGCGCGACGCGGGCGAGGCTCGCAAGGCCGCCGCCGCGTTCAAGCCGGACGCCGCCCATTGCCTCGAGCTCGGCGTGATCGACGGGATCGTCCCGGAACCCGCGGGAGGCGCCCAAACGAGCCACGACGAGGCGGCCACGCTGCTCGGCGCGGCGATCGCGGACGCGCTGGACGAGCTCGAGGGCGTACCCGCGGCCGAGCTGCGGGCGGCGCGGCGGGCGAAGTTCCGTTCGATGGGCGTGCTCGCCTGATCGATCCGGCTTTCCACAGCTTCCACAGGCTTTTCCCCTGTTTCCAATAGTGCTCAGAAACGGTCTTGATATGTGTTGAGGCCGGCAAAAGCCGGCCTCAACTGACCCCCCGCTTCGGTGGAGAAGCCGGTGCGCGCCCTCCGTGTCGCGACGCGCCCCTCTCGGATCTCCGTTCCGGTTGCCTTGAAACATCGCGGCGGGGTAGGACCTCCCCGTGGCCTCGCTGACCGACTACGAGCGCAAGCGCCGGCGCGGCGCCACGCCCGAGCCCTTCGGCAAGGGGCGGCGCAGAAAGGCGCCGATCTTCGTCGTCCAGCGCCACGACGCGAGCCGGCTGCACTACGACTTCCGGCTCGAGCGGGCCGGCGCCCTCGCCAGCTGGGCCGTCCCCAAGGGCGTCCCGCTCGAGCCCGGCACCCAGCACCTGGCCGTGCACGTCGAGGACCACCCGCTCTCCTACGCGACCTTCGAGGGCGAGATTCCACAGGGGAACTACGGCGCCGGCACGGTCGAGATCTGGGACCACGGCACCTACGAGCTCGTCGAGGAGAAGCCGAACGGCGGCCTGACGGTCCGCCTGCACGGCGAGCGGCTGCAGGGGGTCTGGGCGCTAGTCCCCGCGAAGCTCTCGGGCGACGAGAAGAACTGGCTGCTCGTGCGCAAGCGGGAAGAGGCAAGTGACGAATCGTCACAAGCTCCCTCCGGGCGCCGCTACGCGCCGATGCTCGCGACGCCCGCCGACGACGTGCCCTCCGGCCCCGAGTGGCTGCACGAGGTCAAGTGGGACGGCTACCGGGCGATCGCGACGCTCCGCGGCGGCGAGGTCGACCTGCGCAGCCGGAACGGCAACTCGCTCGCCGAGCGCTTCCCGACCGTCGTCCGCGCCCTCGAGCGCTCGCTGCGAACGCCCGATTGCGTCCTCGACGGCGAGGTCGTCGCCGTCGGCGCCGACGGGCGCGCGACCTTCTCCGCGATGCAGCAGGGCAAGGAGGGGACGACGTACCTCTACGTCGCCTTCGACGTGCTCGAGGTCGAGGGAGAGCCGCTCGTCGAGCTGCCGCTGACCGAGCGGCGCGAGCGGCTGGCGGGGCTGATCGACACCCGGCGCGGCGGCGTCCAGCTCACCGACGCCTTCGGGGACGGCGACGCGCTCTACCGGGCCGCGCAGGAGCAGCGCTTCGAGGGGATCATCTCCAAGCGCGCCGACTCCCGCTATGAGCCCGGCAAGCGCTCGCGCCACTGGCTGAAGGTGAAGACGACCGGGCGCCAGGAGCTCGTGATCGCCGGCTGGACGAAGGGGCAGGGACGCCGCTCGAGCGGGTTCGGCTCGCTCGTGCTCGGCGTCCACGAGGCGGGCGGCCTCCGCTGGGCGGGGAACGTCGGCACCGGCTTCGACGACGCGGAGATCGCGCGCCTGCTCACGCGGCTCGAGTCGCTTCGCCGCGACGACTCCCCGTTTGCCGAGGTGCCGAAGATGCCGCGCGTGCGCAAGGGCGACGTCGTCTGGGTCGAGCCCGAGCTCGTGGCGGAGATCCGCTTCGCCGAGTGGACGCACGACGGCCGGCTGCGCGCGCCGGTCTACGAGGGACTGCGCGAGGACAAGGAGGCAGAGGACGTGCAGCGCGAGCGGGAGGCGATCGCGCCCGAGGTGAGGAAGGGGAGACGGGTGCTGAAGCTGTCGAACCTGGACAAGCCGTTCTGGCCGGAGGAGGGGATCACGAAGGGCGATCTGCTAGCGTACTACCGCGACGTCGCGCCTGTGCTCGCGCCGCACCTGAAGGACCGTCCGTTCACGATGAAGCGCTACCCGGACGGGTGGAACGGCAAGTTCTTCTTCCAGAAGGACGCTCCCAAGCACATGCCCGAATGGATCCCGACGCGCCCGTTCGAGGCCTCCACGCGCGACCGGCCGCCGCGGCGGCGCGTGATCGATTTCCCGCTCGTCAACGACGAGCTCGCCCTGCTCTGGATGGTGAACATGGGCTGCATCGACATGAACACCTGGTACTCGCGGGTGGACAAGCCATCGCGGCCGGACTGGGTGCTCTTCGACCTCGATCCCTCGCCCGACGTCGGCTTCGCCGAGACGATCGAGGTCGCGCTGCTGATCAAGCAGACGCTCGACCTGCTCGAGCTGGAGTCGTTCCCGAAGACGAGCGGCTCCGAGGGGATCCACGTGCTCGTCCCCGTCGCGCGCCGCCACACCTACGCCGACACCCGCGAGTTCTCCGAGATCGTGGCCGGCGCGATCGCGCGCGCCCATCCCGGACTGGCGACGACGGAGTGGACGAAGGCGAAGCGGCGCGGCGTCCTGATCGACTCGAACCAGAACGGCGAGGGGAAGACGATCGCGTCCGCGTATTCGGTGCGACCGAAGCCCGGGGCGCCGGTGTCGACGCCGCTGCGCTGGAAGGAGGTGAACACCTCGCTCGACCCGGCCGCGTTCACGATGGACGCCGTGCTGGGGCGTGTCGCGCGCGAGGGCGACCTCTTCGCGGGCGTGCTCGGCTCGAAGCAGTCGCTCGCGGCTGCGCTGAAGGCGGTTCGCTAGGGCGCTGCGCCCGCCGGCTGCAGCGCCTCCGAGCGCCGGCGGCGGACGAGCGCCTGCACCCCGAGCGCGGCGAGCCCCCCGGCGAGCCCTGCGATCGCACCCTCGGCGACGACCTGCTGGAAGACGTCCCACGAGAACGCCGCGGGCACCGTCCACGCGCACGGACCCGGGTTGAGGGAGAGCGGGTCGACGCAGCCGCCGAGCATCGGCCCGCCGACGATCCCGAGCCAGGCGAAGCAGCAGGCGACGAACGCGGCCGCGAGCGCGCCGACGAGCCCTCCTCGCAGTGCGCCGAGCACGCCTGCGCCGAGCGCGAAGAGGAGCGCAAGCGAGAGCGTGCCGACGTAGAAGGAGAGGATGGCCGCGTCGGTGGCGCGCGTCTCCGCGGACACGCTCGCGTGGACCCAGAAGCGGACGACGACGATCGCGAGCAGGTACGCGAGCCCGGCGGCAGCGCCGATCGCGAGCGGCCCCAGAGGCCGTAGGCTCAGCCGCGGCGTCTGCAGCTCGCCGCCCGGGTCGAGCCACGCCCACGGCGCCTCCGCGGGCCGCCTGCGGACGAGCAGCGCCGCGAACGGGAAGAGGGCGAGCAGCGCGAGCGCGGGCACGTAGAGCGGCTTCTGGACGACGACGAGCGTCAGCGGGTCCATCACGAGCTGCCACACCTGCCTCGGCACCGCCCATACCTGCGCGTCGACCGCCGCATGCTGCGCCGCGGTCCCCGCGCGGGAGAAGGCGAGTGCATCCGAGACGCTGCGGATGCCGTAGAAGGCGCCCATGAAGCCGGTCAGCGCGCCCGTCGCGACGACGAGTCCCGCGGTGCCCGCGGCGATCGGGTGCCGGCCGCCGAGCGCGCGCACCCACCACGACGCGCTGATCCGGATCCAGGCGAGCAGGAGCACGACGCCGGCGACGAGCAGGGCGGCCCAGGTGATCCCG
>DATKBA010000066.1:0-2703 GCA_035514455.1 Gaiellaceae bacterium
GCCGCCGCCGCAGCCGGCGAGGGCGAGGCAGGCGACGGCGAGAGCGGCGTGCCTCACCGCGTTCCGAGCGGCATTCGCAGGATCCGCGGGATCGCAGCCGCCGCACGAGCGGGGGGCGACGGCCGGCGGCCCGCCGCGATCGCCTCCTCCGACGCGAGCGTGCCCCAGCGCACGACCTTCCCGCCGGCGAAGCGCAGGGGCTCCGGCGGCAGCCGCCGCGCGCGGCGGTCGACGAGCGGCAGCGCCGTCCACTCGTCGCGCAGGCCGAGCGCCAGCGACGCCAGGATCTGCCCGCCGAGCCAGCTCGGCCCGACGCCGTTGCCCGAGTAGCCCGCGCCGTAGTGGATCCGCGTGCCGGGCACCGTGCCGAACCGGGGCAGCCTGTCCGCGGAGACGTCGATCGGCCCGCTCCAGCGCGCCGCCACGGGCGCACCGGCGAGCGCGGGGAGGAGCGTGCGCAGGCCCTGGTGGGCACGCGCCTGGGCGGCCGTGTCGTCGAGCAGCCCCGCGCTCACGCGCCCGCCGAAGTCGAGCCGGCCGGAGCCGCTCCCCATCAGCACGCGGCCGTCGGGCGTCGTCCGGAAGTAGTGGAGGAACATGCGGCCGTCGACGATCGCCTCGCCGCCCGTCCAGCCGATCTGCTCCAGCAGGTCGGGCACCGGCTCTGTGAGGACGACCGCGCTCGCGAAGTTCGTCTGCCGGCCGCCGAGCGGCCAGCCGGTGCCCCAGGCGTTGAGGCCAAGGACGAGCTCTCGCGCGCGCACGGTGCCGCCGGGCGTCTCGAGCGCCCCGTCGCGCACCGCGGTGACCGGCGTGCGCTCGAAGAGCTCGACCCCGGCGTCGACGACCGCCCGGCGCAGGGCGAGCGCAAGCCGCGCCGGCTGGACGGTGGCTCCATCGCGGTAGAGGACGCCCCCGCGGAAGCGCGGCGACGCGCAGCGCAGGCGGACTTCCTCCGCCGACAGCTGAACCGCTTCCTCCTCGACGCCGAGCTCGCGGGCCGCGGCGAGCGCGCGCTCGAGCGGCGCCTCCTCGGCCGCGGTCGCGGCCACCTTCAGCAGGCCGTTCTCCCGCATCCAGACGTTCTCGCCGCGTTGCTCGCAGAAGGCGCGGACGGCCGGGACGATCGCGCTCGACGCGTGCGCGAGCTGGAGCGCTCCGCCGTCGCCGAGCACCGCCCGAAGGGTCGGCAGCGACGACCAGTAACCGTGCAGGAAGCCGCCGTTGCGGCCGCTCGGGCCCTCCCCGACGTCGCGCGCTTCGACCAGCGCGACGCGCAGCGAGGGGTCGCGCCCGCGCAGAGCGAGCGCCGTCCACAGCCCGGTGTAGCCGCCGCCGGCGACCGCCACGTCGACGTCGAGATCGGCCGCGAGGGGAGGCGCGACGCCGTCGCCCCGGTGCGCGCGCGCCTCCTCGAGCCACCACGAGGTCGGTGCGGCCAGCGGCGGCCTCAGCGCGCGTGCTCTCACACACGCGACTCTAGCTCGGCGTCGTCGCTCCCCAGTCAGCCGGCGCGACGTCGCCGATCGTCTCCGCGAAGTACCACACGTGGCCCTCGGGGTCGCGGGCGGTGAACCGGCGCTCGCCGTACTCCTGGTCGACCGGCTCCTCGACGATCACGGCGCCGGCGGTGCGGGCCCGCTCGCAGAGCTCGTCCACGCCGCCTTCGACGTTGACGTACACGCCGACCGTCTCGCCGCCGCGCTCGCGCGGGTTCCGATACTCGTCGCCGGGGTCGCCCATGTAGATGCGCGCGTCCCCGTGCCGCATCTCGGCATGGTTGACGTAGCCGCCCTCGCCCGTGTAGCGGAGCGTCTCCTCGAAGCCGAACGCGCGCGAGAGGAACGCCAGCGCGGCGTCGCAGTCGGCATAGAGCAGGTAGGGAGTGATCGTGGTCATCCGTTCCTCCTTCGTCGTCGGATCTCGGTGTCGAGCGCGTCGAGCCGGTTCGTCCAAAAGCCCCGGTAGCGGGCGAGCCACTCGTCGAGCTCCACCAGCGGGGCCGGGTCGAGCGAGTAGAGGCGGCGCTGTCCCTCCCCGCGCGCCTGCACGAGCCCGGCCTCGCGCAGCACCCGGAGGTGGCGGGAGATGCCCGGCCGGCTGGTCGGGAAGTGCGAGGCGATCTCGCCCGCGCTGCGCTCCCCGTCGACGAGCAGCTCGACGATCCGGCGGCGCGTCGGGTCGGCCAGCGCCTCGAGCGCGCTCACAGGTGCTCCTCGAGTGCCGCGAGCGCCTCCGTCCACAGCCGCATCGCCCGCATGCCTCGCGGCGCCGGAATGCCGGCGTGCTCGAGCACGAGCATGGTGCCCGGCCCGTCCGGCCGGAGCTCGATTGTGGCGACCGAGTCGAGCAGGACGAGCTCGATCGCTTCGCCGTCGCGGAGGGTTCGCAGCTCCGCCGGCACGGCGCCGAGCCAGCGCGCCCGCGACGCGGGCTCCGTCAGCGCACGCCACACCTCGTCCGGGGGGATGTCGTACCGGCGCGTCAGCCGCAGCGCACACGTGCCCTGGCTCATCCCGGTAGTGTAACGATCCCGTTACGTAACACCAGGGTTACCGGCTGCGAATGGGCGGTGACGGGATCGAACCGCCGACCCCCTGCGTGTAAAGCAGGTGCTCTACCAGCTGAGCTAACCGCCCGTGCATGCCCCCAACGGGATTCGAACCCGTGCAGCCACCTTGAAAGGGTGGTGACCTAGGCCGC
>DATKBA010000067.1:0-2841 GCA_035514455.1 Gaiellaceae bacterium
GTCGGCGAGCGCGAGCGGCCCCATCGGGTGGGCGAAGCCGAGCTTCGCGATCGTGTCGATCGCCTCCGCCTCGGCGACGCCCTCCATCAGCGCGTACGCCGCCTCGTTCACGAACGGCATCAGGATCCGGTTCGAGACGAAGCCCGGGAAGTCGTTCGCCTGCGCGGGCACCTTGCCGAGCTCCTCGGCGAGCGCCGTGATCGCCGCGGCCGTCTCGTCCGACGTCTGCACGGCGCGGATCACCTCGACGAGCTTCAGCACCGGGACGGGGTTGAAGAAGTGCATCCCGATCACCCGCTCGGGCCGGCCGGTGACCGCCGCCAGCGACGTGATCGGGATCGACGAGGTGTTCGAGGCGAGGATCGCCCCCGCCGGCAGCAACGAGTCCGCGCGCCGGAACAGGTCCTCCTTGACCGCCGCGTCCTCGATCACCGCCTCAATCAAAAGGTCGGCGGGGACGAGGTCGTCCACCGCAGCCACGCGCGCCAGCACCTCGTCCGGGTCGGCGCCGCCCTTCTCGGCCAGCTTCGCCAGGCTCTTGCGCATCGCCGCGAGCCCGCGCTCGGTCGCGCCCGGCGCGGCGTCGTAGAGCGAGACGCGGCGCCCGGAGGCGGCGACCACCTGGGCGATCCCGCCGCCCATCTGGCCGGCGCCCGCGACGAGGACGTGCTCGAACTCCATCGGCGGGAGGCTAACGCCCCGAGCCGCCGTCGCGCCGCGCGCAGCGCCGAACCCCGGGCAAGTTGCTGACAGCAACAAGCTCGTCGTCGCCACAACTCGAGGAGCCGAGCGGATTCCGCCCGAGAGGGAACTTAGTTGCTGACAGCAACTATCGCGTCTCTCGTGACGCTTCGGCCGCGGCTTCGTTGCGATTTAGCGCAGGCGCTTGTAGCGCCGCGCGACGAGGTAGGCGCCGAGGGCGAGCACGAGCATCCCGATCACGTAGCCGCCCCAGTTCAGCGGCGGCAGGGCGTTGTCCTCGATGTCCGTCGCCTCGAGGAACGCGGCCGGCTCGACCTGGGAGCAGAGACCCGAGTGCCACTCGCCGCCCTCCCTCGCGAGCAGGAGCCCGAGCCGGTCGCCGACGGCGGCCTCGATCCCGCACGCGGCCCCGTCCGCCGGGGTGACGACCTCGATCCGGTCGCTGATGTCGCCCTTGTAGACCTGCTCCACGCGCAGGAGGTACGTCGCCGTGCCGCCCTCGACGCGGCGCTCGAGCACGGAGCCGACGACTGCCCCGTCGGCCCCCGGGAGGTCGCGCTCGAGGTCGACGGGGGCGCACGAGCAGGCGAGCGCGTCGCCCGCCACCACGAGCGCGACGACTGCGATGACGACGAGCCGGATCAGACCTCGATCAGCAGAGCGTCGCCCTGGCCCCCGCCCGAGCAGATCGCCGCGAGGCCGAGCCCGCCGCCGGAGCGCCTGAGCTCGTGCACCATCGTCCCGACGATCCGGCCGCCGCTCGCCCCGATCGGATGGCCGAGCGCGACGGCGCCGCCGTTCACGTTCACGATCTCCTCGTCGGCGCCGAGCAGCCGCGTCGAGTTGAGGGCGACGGACGAGAAGGCCTCGTTGATCTCGACGCGCTTGACGTCCTCGATCGTCTTGCCGGCCTTCTCGAAGGCGACGGCCGCGGCGTTCGCGGGCGTGCGCACGAGGTAGGCGAACTCGTCCGCGACCCAACCCTGGGAGACGATCGTCGCGAGCACCTCGAGCCCGCGCCGCTCCGCGAGCTCCTCGGAGGTGACGATCACGCACGAGGCGCCGTCGTTCACGCCCGGGGCGTTGCCGGCGGTCGTCGTCCCCTCGGGGTCGAAGACCGGCTTCAGCTTCGCGAGCGACTCGGCGGTCGTGTCGCGGCGGATGCCTTCGTCGGCGGTGACTTCGCCGACGGGGACGAGCTCGGCCTCGAAGCGGCCCTCGTCCTGCGCGGAGGCGGCACGCTGGTGCGAGCGGAGGGCCCACGCATCCTGCTCCTCGCGGCCGATCCCGAGCTCGCGGGCGACCATCGAGTTGTGCTCGACCATGTGCATCGAGTCGTAGGCGTCGGTGAGCCCGTCGAAGATCATCGAGTCGATCAGCTCGCCGTGGCCGAGCCGGTAGCCGAAGCGCGCCTTCTGGAGCAGGTAGGGGGCGTTCGACATCGACTCCATCCCGCCGGTGACGACGATCTCGACGTCGCCGGCGCGGACCATCGCGTCCGCGATCTGGACGGCGCGGATCGACGAGGCGCAGACCTTGTTGATCGTGTCCGCTGGCGTTTCCTTCGGCAGCCCCGCGCCGATCGCGGCCTGCCGCGCCGGGGCCTGCCCGGCGCCGCCCTGGAGCACCTGGCCCATGATCACGTACTGGGGCTCGTGCGTCTCCAGCCCCGCGCGCTCGAGCGCCGCCGAGATCACGAGCGAGCCGAGCTCGGTCGCGCGGTGGCCGGCGAGGCCGCCGCCGAGCCTGCCGAAGGGCGTGCGGACGGCGGAGACGATCACGGAGCGGGTCACGGCCTGAATCTAGCGGGAGTAGGTCTCGCCGGGACGCACTCGCGCCGCGAAGGCGACGAGCAGCCGCACGCACGCCTCGAGGTCGCCCAGCTCGGCGATCTCGATCGGCGAGTGCATGTAGCGGAGCGGGATCGAGATCAGGCCCGTCGGGATCCCGTCCCGGGAAGCGAAGGTGTCGTCCGCGTCCGTGTGCGTGGCCATGCCCGTCTCGACGGTGTACGCGATCGACTCGGCCTCCGCGGCCTCGACCAGCAGCTCGAAGAGCCGCGGGTGCACGGCCGGGCCGCGGAAGATCGCAGGCCCGCTGCCGAGCCCGTGGGCGCCGGCCTCGTTCGCGTCCTCGTCG
>DATKBA010000068.1:0-3576 GCA_035514455.1 Gaiellaceae bacterium
AGTGCCGGCTCCGCCTCCAGGCGCGCGCGGACGGCGTCCGTCGCCGCCGAGATCCGCCGATCCAGCTCCGCGCCGAGGACCGGTTCGCCCACCTACATCCGCTCCAGCAGGTCGCGCTTCTTCGCCTCGTACTCCTCGGCCGTGATCAGCCCCTTGTCACGCAGCCCGGCCAGGCGCTCAAGGGTCGCGCCGAGCTCGTCGGCGGCCGAGCGCGGCTCGGGAGCGGGCGGCGGTGCTGCGGCAGGTGGCGGCGACGTGGCCTCGGCGCCCTCCTCGTGGATCGCAACGCGGTCGGAGCCGGCGCGCGCCGGCATCGGCTCGGCACGTTGGAGGTCGGGCGGCGACGCGGCGCGCTGGTAGCGCGGCCGTGCGAGGTCCGGCCGCTCGAGCATCTCCTTCTGGTCGAGCATCGCCTTCTTGAAGTCCACCGGGTCCGCGATCATCGGGAAGTCGGCGACGTTCGCGCCGCCCATCTCCTCGGCCGCCGTGAGGATGTCGAGCGTGCCGAAGCCGAAGATCCGGCCGAAGATGCTCTGCTGCAGGCGGGCGTCGTTGATCTTCTCGAGGTTCGAGTCCGACATGTTCTTGTTGAGCACGCCCTCGGCCCGGATGACGCGACGGGTCGTGATGAGCCACTCCTGGTTGCGCCAGTCCCACAGGACGAAGGCGACGTAGCCGGCCGCCGCGAGGAGCCCGCCGACGGCGAGGACGGTGACGATCCCGTCGACCGTCGGGTTGCCGATCGGGCCGCCCGACATGAGGAAGATGACGACCGCCAGGGCGACGATCGCGACGAGGATCCAGACCCAGGTCCGGGCGATGACCGCGAACCAATGCTGGCGGCTCTCGTAGACGACCTCCTCGCCACGGCTCAGGAGGTTCCGCGCGTAACTCATCAGCTTCGTGCGCTCCGTGCTCGGATCGGCCTGGGCATCATGCTCTCGGATGCGCCCGCGCGTAGACCTCGCGCACGCGCTCGCCGGTCAGGTGGGTGTAGAGCTGGGTGGTCGTGATGCTAGCATGGCCGAGCAGCGCCTGGACCACGCGCAGGTCGGCTCCGCCCTCGAGCAGATGCGTCGCGAAGCTGTGCCGGAACGTGTGCGGCGTGACCCGCTCGCGGATGCCCGCGGCCGCGCTCCAGCGCTTCACGACGTGCCAGACCGACTCCCGGCTCAGTCGCCTCCCCCGCCGCCCGACGAAGACCGCCGGCGTCGGCTTGGCGGCCGTCCACTCGCTGCGCGGGCCGGACCGATACCGATGCAGGCGCTCGCGCGCCTCGTCTCCCATCGGCACGCGGCGCTCCTTGTTGCCCTTGCCGATGACCCGGACCTGCTGGCCGGGCAGGTCGACGCGATCGGTGTCCAGGCCGACGAGCTCGCTGACCCGCAGGCCGCATCCGTAGAGCAGCTCGAGGATGGCGCGGTCGCGGATGCCGATCGGGTCGTCGGCGGGTGGAGCATCGAGGATGCGCTCGACGTCCTCGGGGGCCAGCACCTCGGGCAGGTACGTGCCCGAGCGCGGCGCGTCGACGAGCCCCGGCACGTCACGTGTGGCGTGGCCCTCGCGCAGCGCGAAGGCGTAGAAGCTGCGCACGGCGGCGGACTTTCGAGCCTGGGTGCTGCCCTTCGCCCCGGCACGCTGGAGGGCGCCGACGAAGTCGAGCAGCGGCTGCGGGTCGTCGCGCCAGCGGGTGCCGGCATGCTCGGCGAACTGCGCCAGGTCGCGCCGGTACGCCGAGATCGTCAGGGGCGAGAGACCGCGCTCGACGCGCAGCTCGAGGAGGAACGCGTCGGTGGCCGCCGACAGCACCGGGTCGGGCGCCGGCCGCGCCGGGGCCATCACCGCGCGGCTCGCAGGAGCGCCTCGGCGGCCGCGTGCGCCGCGTCGCCAGCTCCGTCGCCACCGAGCATCGCGGCCAGCTCGACGGTGCGCTCGTCGACGGTGAGCAGCCGCGCCTCCGTCATCGTCCGCCCGTCCTCCACGCGCTTGCCGACGACGTAGTGCGCGTCGGCGTGGGCCGCGACCTGGGGCAGGTGCGTGACGCACAAGACCTGATGGTACGCGCTCAACGCGTGGAGTCGCTCGCCGAGGGCCGAGGCGTTCCGCCCGCCGACGCCGGCGTCAATCTCGTCGAAGACGAGGAGCGGGGTCTCGTCCGCCGCGGCCAGCACGACCTTCAGGGCGAGCGAGAGACGGCTCGCCTCGCCGCCGGATGCGATGCGACCGAGCGGACGAGGCGGCTCTCCGGGGTTCGGGGCAAAGGTGAACGTGACGCGATCCGCGCCGGTCGGGCCGGGCTCGCTCGTCTCGATCTCGACGCCGAACGCGCCGCCGGGCAGCCCGAGCGGCGGTAGCTCCGCGTTCACCGCGGCGGCGAGCCGGTCGGACGCGGCACGACGAGCGGCGGTCAGGCCGGCGGCGATCGCCGCGAGCGCCTCGCGGCGCTCGTCCTCCTCCGCGCGCAGGCGCTCCCGCTCCCCCTCCTGGTTCTCGAGCCGGTCGAGCTCGGCGGCCGATGCGGCACCGAAGTCGATGACCGCCTCGAGGGAGTCACCGTACTTGCGCCGCAGGTCGTACAGGAGACTGAGCCGCTCCTCGGCCGCGGCCCGGCTCGCCGGGTCGAGCTCGACGGCGTCCGCGACGCCGCTCGCGTCACGCGCGAGCTCCGCCGCCTCGGCGGCGAGCGCCGCAGCGCGGTCGGCAAGGGCCACGAAGCGCTCGTCGTGCTGGGCGGCGGTTGCCAGCCCGTGCTCGGCCGTCGAAAGCGCGTCGCCCGCGCCGCCGTCGTCGCGGAGTGCCGCGACCGCCTCTGCCGCCGAGCGGGCGATCGTCTCGGCGTGCGTCGCCGCCCGCAGATGCGCCTCGAGCTCGCCGTCCTCGCCGGACCGCGGACCGGCCGCCGCGATCTCGTCCACCTGGTGCCGGGGCAGCTCGACGCGGCGCGCCAGCTCGTGCGCGTCGATCAGGAGCTCGGATGCCGCGGCGCTCGTGGCCCGCCACGCGCGGTGCGCCTCCGCGACGGCACCGAGCAGCGGGTCGTGGCCGCCGTACCCGTCGAGCAACACGAGCTGCCGCGCCGGCTCGAGCAGGCGCTGCTGATCGTGCTGGCCATGGATCTCACCGAGCCGCCCGGCGAGCGCGGCGAGCGCCCCGACCGTCACGGCCCGATCGTTGACCCGCGCCAGCGAGCGTCCATCGGCGCCGACCTCGCGCCGAACGATGACGACGCCGTCGCCCGCCGCGACGAGCTCGGCCATCGCGTCGTCGTCGGGGACCGGCGGCGCGTCGAAGATCGCCTCGACGCGCGCCGCCTCGGTCCCGGAGCGGACCTGGTCCGTGCTGGCGCGTGCGCCGAGCGCCAGCGCCACCGCGTCGACGACGAGCGACTTGCCCGCCCCGGTCTCGCCGGTCAGAACGCTGAAGCCCGGCGACAGGGAGAGGCGGACCGACTCGACGACGGCAAGGTTCTCGACGGTCAGCTCGCGCAGCGGCATCGGGCTCAGTATCGGGCCTAGTAGGGCAGCAGCGCTGCCTTCGTGCGCAGCAGGTCGTAGAAGGGCGTGCTGCCGGCGAGCT
>DATKBA010000069.1:0-13126 GCA_035514455.1 Gaiellaceae bacterium
GGCCGAGTTCCGCGCGGTCCACGGCTCGACGGTGCTCTACCCCTGCGACGGCAACCAGACCGCGAAGCTCGTCCGTGCGATGGCGGACATCGAGGGGATCTCGTACCTGCGCACGACGCGCGCCGACACGCCGGTGGTCTACGGGCCGGACGAGGAGTTCCCGGTCGGCGGCTCGAAGACGCTGCGCGAGGGCGACGACGTCGCGATCGTCGCCGCGGGGATCACCGTGCACGAGGCGCTGCAGGCGGCGGAGACGCTCGCCGGCGAGGGCGTGTCGGCGCGGGTGATCGACCTCTACTCGGTGAAGCCGATCGACGGCGACACCCTGCGCACGCTGCAGATGCCGATCGTGACGGTCGAGGACCACTGGGCCGAGGGGGGCCTCGGCGAGGCGGTGCTCGCGGCGCTCGCCGGCGGCGGGCACATGCAGCACGTCACGCTGCTCGCGGTGCGGGAGCTGCCCCGCTCCGGCAAGCCCGCGGAGCTGCTCGCCGCGGCCGGGATCGACGCCGGCCACATCGCCGAGGCGGCGCGCCGGGCCGTCCGGGAGGCCTCCGCGGTCTCGTAGAGCAGGTTTCGCACCGAACGGGGGACAAAACGGCTCCAGCGGCCGGGAAACGGGGGACACCGGGCCGGCCCGGCGGCCCGAGGGTAAGGGCATGGCCCGCTCCCTCCGCCTCATCCTCGCTTCCGCCGCCGCCGCGCTCGCCGTCACGGGCAGCGCGCAGGCCGCCGGCGGCAACTACGGCTTCGACGGCGGCACCCCCAAGCAGCACGCCCAGATCAAGGCGGCCCTCGACGCGAGCGCCTTCGACTGGAGCATCGTCCCCGCCCACATCACGATCCACGTCGCCCCCGGCACCGGCTCCTACGCCATGCCCGGCCACATCTGGATCGACGCCGACCTGCTCAGCGCCGGGCGCTTCGCCTGGGCGACCGTCCAGGACGAGTACGGGCACCAGGTCGACTTCTTCCTCCTCGACGCCGCGAAGCGCGAGACCCTGCGCCGCGCGCTCGGCGCCAAGGACTGGTGCTACGGCGTCCAGGGCCTCCTGCACGGCGAGTACGGCTGCGAGCGATTCTCCTCCACGCTCGTCTGGTCGTACTGGCAGTCGGCGGACAACGCGTACCGGCCCACCGCCAAGGGCGACGAGTCGGGCGCCATGGCGCCGGCCGCCTTCCGCGCGCTCCTCGGCACGATGATCGGCGCACCCGACCGGACCGCCGTCGTGCGCACCACCTCCGCCGTGAAGAAGCGCAAGTAACAGCAGTTTTTAGCAGATATCTTCGACTCAACTGTCGCCCCACGCCGGCCGATATCTCTCGCAGCGAGTAATGACGGGAGGCGAGATGCGGCCGAAGATCATGATCTGCGACGACGAAGAGGTCCTGCGCACGCTCGTGCGCGCCTCGCTCGAGCGCGACGACTACGAGGTCGTCGAGGCCCGCGACGGCCACGAGGCGGTCGAGG
Source organism: Gaiellaceae bacterium (assembly GCA_035514455.1). Lineage (GTDB taxonomy): Bacteria > Actinomycetota > Thermoleophilia > Gaiellales > Gaiellaceae > Gaiellasilicea. Next base: position 1,472 of record DATKBA010000069.1, read on the forward strand.
TCGCCCTCGCCGAGCTGCCGCAGCTCGTGCTCCTCGACATGATGATGCCGGGCCGCTCGGGCGTCGAGGTGCTCGAGCACCTGCGCGCGGAGCCGGCGATCGCCGCGACCCCCGTGATCATGCTCACCGCCCGAACCCAGGAGAACGACCGTGCGGCCGCGAACGAGGCCGGTGCGACCGTGTTCCTGCCGAAGCCCTTCAGCCCGTCGGAGCTCGCCCGAGTCGTGCGCGAGACGCTCGATGTCGCCGGCTGACGCTCTCTCGCGCTCGACCGGTATAGATCTGAGCGCATACCGCGAGACGCACGTGGCCGCGCGGGTCGTCCGAGCGCTCGAGCAGGAGCAGGTCGCGGACGTGCCGCGCCTCGCGCGCCTGCTCGCCGCGGATCCAGCCGCCCGGGACCGCTTCCGCCGCTCGGTTGCCGTCAGCGTCACGGGCATGTTCCGCGACCCCGAGCAGTTCGCGTTGCTCGAGCAGACGCTCCTGCCGCCGCTGCTCGCCGACGGCCGCCGCCTCCATGTCTGGTCGGCCGGCTGCTCGAACGGCGCCGAGCTCTACAGCGTCGCGCTCCTTCTCGAGCGACTGGGCGCCCTCGACCGCTCGTTCCTGCTCGGGAGCGACCTGCTGGCGGAGAACGTCGAGCGGGCGCGCCGCGCCGACTACACCGACGCCCCGGTGCCACCGAATCTGAAGCGTCGCCTGCGCTGGGAGCGGCGCGACCTCCTCTCCGACGGCGCGCCGCCCGGCCACTGGCGCCTCGTCCTCTGCCGCAACGTCGCGATCTACCTGAGCCCACCGGCGAAGGACCGCCTCCAGGAGACGCTCGCGCAGGCGCTTGCGCCGGGCGGGATCCTGCTGCTCGGCCGCAGCGAGCGGGTCGCCGAGACGAAGCGGCTCGGCCTCGAGCGCATCGGGCCGCACGCCTATCGAAAGCTGGCGAGCTGAGTGCTGGCCCGGCTCTCACGCATGCCCGCAGTCTGGCTGACGGCCGGCTTCGCCGTGCTGACCCTCGTGCCCCTGCTCGCGCTCGCCTACTTCGCGATCACCCGGTCGAGCGCGGCAGTCGAGCGGGAGGCAACGGCGAGAGTCGAGTCGACCGCCGCCGTCGGCGCCGATTTCGTCGATGCAGAGCTCGCCGGCCTCGCCGCCCTCGTCGAGGGATACGCGACCCGGCCGAGCCTCGTCGCCGCGCTCGCCGACGGCGACCCAGCGCGCTACGACCGGCCGCGGATCGCGTTCCATCTCGCCGAGCTGCAGCGGGCCGCACCCGGCATCGCGGTCACGTTCCTCGCCCGCCCCTCGGGTCACCTGGTCGACGTCGTCCCGCCCACGCCTGAGATCCTCGGCGAAGACTTCAGCTTCCGCGACTGGTACCGCGGCGTGACGGCGGTGCGCGGGCCGTACGTCTCCGAGGCGTACGTGACCGCCGCCAGCAACCGCGAGGCGGTAACCGCAGCCGCCACTCTCGTGCGCGGAGGCGCTCCGGAGCGCACGCTCGGGATCCTCGTGGCGGCGTACAGCCTCGAGCACATCCAGAGCTTTGCGGAACGGCTCCAGCGGGACGAGGGCATGGGGATCACGATCACCGACCAGGCAGGCGTCGTCGTCGCGTCGCCGCACAGGCAGGACGAGCTCGTCTCGATCGCCGGCGACGCGCGCGTCCAGGCGGCGATCCGGGGCGAGCACGGCGTCTCGACGCACAGCGGCGAGGACGGCGGCGACGTCGCCGCGTACGCTCCGGTCCCCGCGTTCGACTGGACGGTGACGGCGAGCGTGCCGCGACAGACCGCCTTCGCGAGCGTGCGCGAGCTGCGTGACGCCGTCCTCTCGATCACGGCGCTGCTCGGGCTCCTCCTCGCCGCCGGCGTCGCCGCGCTCGGACTGACGCTGCGCCGGAGGGCACAGCTCGAGAAGCTGGAGCGCGCGAGCCGGATCGCGACCGAGGAGGCGCGCAGCGAGCTCGAGAGCCAGAACGTCGAGCTCGAGACGCAGACGGTCGAGCTCGAGACCCAGGCGGCCGAGCTCGAGGAGAGCCAGACCCAGCTCGCGGCCGCGAACGACGAGCTCGAGGCCCAGCAGGCGGAGCTCCAGGAGGCGCTGGCCGCCCTTGGCGACGAGAAAGAACGGCTGGAGACGCTCTATGCCTTCGTCGAGCGGATCGCCGAGGAGACCCGGGTGGAGGCGCTCGCGTCGCTGCTGCTCGAGCACATCGCCGCGGCGGCGGCCGCCGAGATCGGGGTCGTGCACGTCCTGAACCAGGACGGCGGCTTCGAGGTCGTCGCCGCCCGGGGAGTCGCCGCCGAGGGGGTCGTGCCGGTCGTGCCCGGAGTGGGGCTCGCCGGCCGTGCACTCGAGGAGGAGTGTGCCGTCACGGGAGACCACGGCGAGAGCGGCTTTACGCTGGAGACGTTCGGCGAACAGGCACGGATCCGGCGCGAGCTGCACCTGCCGCTCGTGCACGCCGGGCGCTGTCTCGGCGTCTGCTCGCTGGGACGGCTGGCGGACCGGGATCTCTCACCCGCCGAGCACGACGCCGTCGAGCACCTCGCCGACCAGGCGACGGTCGCGCTCGCGAACGCGCTCGCGCTCCGCGACGTGCGCCGTCTGGCGAAGGTGAACCGCGCCGTGCTCGACGCGACGACCGACGCGATCAGGATGGTCGACCACGAGGGCCGCACGCTCGTCGCCAATACCGCGATGAAGGAGCTGGCCGGATCCGTGCTCGCCCTCGACGAGGACCTGACGATCTGGGAGACGACGGCCGACCTCGCAGAGCGTACGACCGATCCGAGCGCGTATCTGCACTCGCTGCGGCTGCTGCAGGACGACCCCGAGCGGGAAGCGGTCGACGTGTACCAGCTCGCGGCAGACGGCACCTGGATCCAGCGCTACAGCGCGCCGGTACGCGACGGGGATCGAGGCGTCGTCGGACGGATCTTCGTCCTCCGCGACGTCACGGCCGAGCGCGAGGCGCAGCAGCTCAAGTCCGAGCTGGTCGCCACGGTCTCCCACGAGCTCCGCACGCCGCTGACGGGGATCCTCGGCTTCGCCGAGCTGCTCACGACGCAGGAGCTGGACGCAGTATCTCAGCGTACGTACATCGAAACGATCCACCGCGAGGCGCAGCGTCTACACGAGCTCGTCAACGACTTCCTCGACGTCCAGCGGATCGAGGAAGGGGACTTCCGGCTCGTCCTCCAGCCCGTCGCGCTCGACGAGCTCGTCCGCCAGCAGGCGACCGTCTTCGACACGCACTCGTTGCACCGGCTCGAGCTCGACGTGGAGGAGGGGATCGTCGTGCTCGGCGAGCGCGACCGGATCACGCAGGTGCTCACGAACCTGCTCTCGAACGCCGTCAAGTACTCGCCCGAGGGCGGCACGGTCCGCGTGGGCGTGCGCGGGGCGGGAGCGAGCGTGCGGGTCGAGGTCGCCGACTCGGGTATCGGCATCCCGGCAGGCCAGCAGAGGCGCATTTTCGAGCGGTTCTTCCGCGTCGACTCCTCCGACGCGCGCAGGATCGGCGGCACCGGCCTCGGGCTGGCGCTCTGCCGCGAGATCGTCGAGGCACACGGCGGCACGATCGGCTTCTCGAGCACCGAGGGGCTCGGGTCGACGTTCTGGTTCGAGCTGCCGCGGGTCGAGCATGACGCGGCGGCCGCACCCGCGGCCCGCCAGCCCCGCGTGCTCGTGGTCGAGGACAATCCCGGCACGACCGAGCTCCTTCGCGAGCACCTCCTCGAGGACGGCTACGACGTCGAGGTGGCGCTCACCGGCGAGGAGGCGTTGGCGCGCGTCGAGCAGAGTCCGCCGGCCGTGATCTGCCTCGACATCGGCCTGCCGGGCGCCCTCGACGGCTGGGAGGTGCTGACGAGGCTCAAGTCGAATCCTGCGACGGCGAGCGTCCCGGTGCTCGTCTGCACGGGCGGCGAGCGGGGAGACCGTGCGCTCGCGCTCGGAGCGGCGGACTTCGTGACGAAGCCGTTCTCGCGCGAGCGCCTGCTCGACGTCGTGGCCCGCCTCGTGCCGGACGGATGCGGCTCGATCCTCGTCGTCGACGACGAGCCGACGATCCGGCGTTTCGTCACGACCACGCTCGCCCGCGACGGCCTCGAGCTGCACGAGGCGGCGGACGGCGAGGCGGCGCTGGAGAGCATCGCCGAGCGGCGGCCCGACGTGATCGTGCTCGACCTCGCCATGCCCGTGCTCGACGGGTTCGGCGTGCTCGAGCGCCTGCTCGACGACCCCGAGACCCGGACGATCCCGGTGATCGTGCTCACAGCGAGGAACGTCACGTCCGAGGAGCGAAAGTGGCTGTGCGAGCGGACCGCGAACGTGCTGGAGAAGAGCTCCTACTCGGCGCACGCGCTGCGCCGGCTCGTCCGGCAAGCCGCCGCCGCCTAGCCTAGCCCTCCTCCGGCAAGAGCCGCTCGAGCAGCTCGTCGAGGTCGCGCGAGAGCCGCTCGGCCGCCTGCACGATCATCCGCGACGCCTCGACCCGGGTCGCCTCGTCGTCGCGCGTGCCGAGCAGCTCGCCGTAGCCGATGATCACGGCGAGTGGCGTCTTCAGGTCGTGCGCGAGCCGCGCGCGGAGCTCGCTCCGCTCCGCGCCGGTCACAGGATCCCGAGCTCGTGCGCCACGGCGACAGCCTCCGCTCGCTTCCTCACGCCGAGCTTCGTGAACGTCCGCGCGAGCAGCGTCTTCACCGTCTCGGCCCCCACCTCGAGCTGCTCGGCGATCTCGCGGTTCGTCGCGCCGGCGGCCACGAGCCTGATCACGTCGCGCTCGCGAGGGCTGAGCGCGGCGAGCTTCGCCGGGCGACGCGGGTGCCGGACGTCGAACGCCGTCCCGCCGGCTGCGGCGAGCCGCAGCGCGTTCAGAAGCTCCTCCGACCGGCCGGTCTTCATCGACGTTCCCTGCGCTCCGGCCTCGCGCGCGAGCTCGTTGAAGCCCGGCTCGGCATTCGCCGTCATCAGCACCGTCGGAGTCGCGTCCCCGGAAAGCCGCAGCTCGCGCAGGAACTCCGTGCCGAGCCGGTCCGGCAGGCGGTAGTCGACGAGGAGCACGTCGGGCGCCCGCCGCGGCACGAGCTCGAGCGCCTCGACCGCGCTGGCCGCCTCGCCCGCGACCCGGAACTCCGTTCCCTCGAGCGACATCCGCACCCAGCCGCGCACCATTGCGTCGTCCTCGACGAGGAGCACGGCAACAGTCGCCTGCGGATTCCCCGCCATGGTCAGGAGCGTATCGACGCCGTGACAAGAGTGTCCACTCACAGCCAGCCGCAGCGCGCGAGGCCTACCCTATGACCCGTGGCAGTCCTGATCGCATCCGCGCTCCGCAAGGAGCTCTCCGGCGACCCGCTCTTCGACAACGTCTCCTTCAAGGTCGAGCGGCGCGACCGGCTCGCGCTCGCGGGGCCGAACGGCGCCGGCAAGACGACGCTGCTGCGCGCGCTAATCGGCGAGACCGAGCTTGCGGGCGGCGAGCTCGCGTGGGAGAAGGGCGCCCGCGTCGCGCTGCACGACCAGCGGCCGCCGCGGCTCGGCGGCTACACCCTGCGCGAGTACGCCCTCTCCGGCGCCAACGACCTGATCGAGACCGAGCGTGAGCTCCGCTGGCTCGAGGAGGCGATGGCCGGCGGCGACCACGCGCCCGAGACGCTGCGCCGCTACGGCGAGGCACAGGCGCGGCTCGAGCACGCGGGCGGCTATGCCTGGCGCGACCACGCCACCGCCGTCCTCCGCGGCCTCGGCTTCGCCGACCCCGACCTCGACCGCGGCCTCGAGACGTTCTCCGGCGGCGAGCTGACGCGCGCCTCGCTCGCCCGCGCGCTCTCCGGAGGCCCCGACCTGCTCCTGCTCGACGAGCCGACGAACCACCTCGACATGGAGTCGATGGAGTGGCTCGAGCAGGAGCTCTCGACAATCGACGCGGCCGTCATCCTCGTCGCGCACGACCGCTGGTTCCTGGAGTCCGTGGGCACGGCCGTGCTCGAGCTCGACGGCGGCAAGTCGACCTACTTCCCCGGCAAGTGGCACGTCTGGCGACAGGAGAAGGCGGCGCGGGAGGCGATGCAGGCGCGCTTCGCCGAGCGGCAGGCCGAGGACATCGCCCGGCTCGAGCGCTTCGTCGCCCGTTTCCGCTACGGGACGAAGTCGCGCCAGGCGCAGGCAAAGCTGAAGCAGATCGCGCGGATCGAGCAGCAGCGCGTCGAGGCGCCCCGCGGCGAGCGGCGCACGCTCGGCTTCGAGTTCCTGAAGCCCGTCCGCAGCGGCCGGATCGTCCTGACGGCGGAGGGCTTCGACCTCGCCGCCGGCACCAAGCCGCTGCTGCACGACGCCGAGCTCGTGCTCGAGCGGGGCGAGCACGTGGCGCTGATCGGCCCGAACGGGTCCGGGAAGTCGACGCTGCTGGAGGCGATCGTGGGCGGTCGGCTCGGCCGGCTCGGCCACGGCGTCGAGCTCGCCTACTTCTCGCAGCACGAGGTCGAGCTGGACGAGCGCGGCAGCGTGCTCGAGTGCACGATGGGCGCCACCGGCTTGCAGCGGACCGCGGCGCAGGCGCTGCTCGGCCGCTTCCTCTTCTCCGGCTGGGACGAGCACGACAAGCCCGTCGTCGCGCTCTCGGGCGGCGAGCGGCGGCGGCTCGCGCTCGCGCTCGTCGTCGCCTCGGGCTCGAACTTCCTCGTCCTCGACGAGCCGACGAACCACCTCGACCTGGAGAGCCGCGAGGCGCTCGAGGCCGCGCTCGAGGCGTTCCCCGGCACGGTGCTGCTCGTGTCGCACGACCGGGCCGTGCTCGACGCGGTCGCGGAGCGGATCGTCGCCGTCGAGGGCGACACGCTCCGCTCCTACCCGGGCGGCTGGGCCGACTACGCGCGGATCCGCGGCGTCGAGCAGGCACCGCCGCCCGCGGTGGCGAGGGAGCGGAAGGAGAAGCCGCAGAAGCCGCGGCAGGAGCGGGAGCGCCCGTCCGAGCTCGACCGGATCGAGAGCTCGATCCAGGCGCGCGAGCTCGAGCTCGCCGAGCTGGAGCGGCAGCTGGCGGAGGACTGGGGCAACGCCGACGTGCTCGCGGCGCACAAGGCCGCCCGGGACGACCTCGCGGCGCTGCTCGAGCGCTGGGAGCAGCTGTTCGAGGCTGCGCAGGCGTGACGTGGCGCGCGCCGGCGGCGTAGACACGGTGTGCAGGCCATGACCCTTCCGGCGCGCAGCCGGCCGACCCGCTCGGCCTCCTTCGCCGCGACCGCAGAGGAGCACCTCGACGACGTGTACGCCTATCTCGTCTACCTGACCCGCGACCGCTCGCTCGCCGAGGACCTCGCCGCGGACACGTTCGAGAAGGCGCTGCGCACGTGGCGACGCTTCGACGCGAGCCGCGGCAGCGCCCGCACCTGGCTCTGCCAGATCGCCCGCACGACCGCGCTCGACTGGTTCCGCGCCGAGGAGCGCCGCCGCCGCCGCGAGGAGCGGGCGGCCGAGCCCGAGGCCGTCGACGGGGGACTGTCCCCGGGACTGTCCCCCGAGCTCGAGGCGGCGCTGCGCGAGCTGTCCGCCGGCGAGCGCGAGGTGATCGCCCTGCGCGTCCTGCTCGAACTCGACGGCGACGAGGCCGCCCGCGTGCTCGGGATCAGCCCGACCGCGGTCTCGACCCGCCTGTCGAGGGCCCTGAAGAAGCTGGAGGAGAAGGTGACCGTCCATGTCTGAGCCCCTGCTGAACGAGATCCGCGCCACCAAGCCGGCCGCGCCGCCCGCCCTGCACGAGCGCGTCCGGGCGATCGCCGCCCAGGAGCCGGCCCGCGAGCCCTTTCTCGCCCGCTTGGAGTGGCGGCGGCTCGTGCTCGTCGCGCCCGCGACGCTCGCCGTCGCGCTGGTCGCGGGGACGGTGATCGGGCTCACGCGCGACGACGTCGGCGTGGGCGGCGGCGACCAGGCCGTCTCGTCCGCTCCGGTCGCCGAGAGCCGCGACGCCGCGACCCCGGAGACGACCTTCCAGGGAACCGCACCGCCGGCCGCGGGCGCCGTCGAGCCGTCGCCGGGGCGTCTCCAGCGCTACGACGCCGAGCTGTCGCTGCGCGTCGACGACGTGGAGGACCTCTCCCGCGCGACGCAGCAGGCGATGCGGATCGCGCGCTCGCTGGGCGGTCACGTCGCCGCGGTCTCCTACGACTCAACGCCCGGGGGAGCCGGCTCGGCGCAGCTGACGCTGCGGGTCCCGGTCGCGCGCGCGACGGACGCGGTCGAGCAACTCTCCGGCCTCGGCACGATCCTCGGCCAGCGCTACGGGATCCAGGACCTGCAGCCCACGGTCGACGACCTGGGGCGGCAGATCACCGAGACGGAGCAGCGGATCGCACGGCTCGTGCGCCAACTCGCATCGACGAGCCTCGTCGACGATGAGCGCGCGGCGCTGCAGATCCAGCTCGACGAGGCGCGGCGCCAGCTCGCGGAGCTGCGCAAGCTCCTCTCGGGCACGCGGGCCGAGGGCGCGCTCGCGACGATCCACCTCTCGCTGACGACCGAGGACGTGCAGGCGACGCCGGGCGGCGACAGCCGGATCGACGACGTCAAGGACGTCCTCGCCTGGGAGGCGATCGCGCTGCTCTACGTGCTCGTGGTCGCCGGCCCGCTCGTCCTCCTCGGCCTCCTCGTCTGGCTCGCCTTCCGCCTCCACCGCCGCCGCGAGAACGCCCGCCTGCTCGACCAGCCCTAGCGTCCCCGAACGAGCGCTTGTGACACAGTGTCACAAGCCTCTTCGACCGCGCGGATGGCTCAACGCGGCCGCCGCGTGGCCCGGAACGGCTTGTGACACTGTGGCACTAGGCCCAGAACGCGTCGAATGCCGCTTGGTCGAGCGGCTGCGCGCGGACGTCGGCCCAGAGCCCGTCCCGGAGCTCGATCAGAAGCGCCTGCTCGATGTCGAGCGAGCGGCCCTCGCGCTCGCCGCGGGCGCGGTAGACCGCGACCGTGTGCTCGTCGTCCGCGACGACCCAGAGCAGGTCGACGCGATACGTGCCGGCCGTCTCCTCGGCCGTCCGGCGCAGGAACGCGACGATCTCCTCCCGGCCGCGGTAGTCGCCCGCCATCGCGTTCTCCCCGGGGACGTGCCAGACCGCGTCGGCGGCGAAGAGGTCGAGGAGGCCCGCGACGTCACCGCGCACGAAGCGGTCGAAGCCCTCGCGGACGACGGCGGCGTTCGGATGGGCGCTCACGAGGAATCGAGCGTAGCGACGACCGCCTCGGCGACGATCCGGAGCGGCCGGCCCGAGACCTGGCTCGCCTTGCGCAGGCGCGCGAAGGCGTCCTGCTCGGACAGGCCCTCCTTCTCCATCAGGATGCCCTTCGCGCGCTCGATCGCCTTCCGCGCGGCGAGCGCGTCCGCGAGCGACTCCGCCTCCTCCCGCAGCGCAGCCAGCTCGTCGTGGCGGGCACGCGCGGTCTCGATCGCAGGGAGCAGGTCGGTCTCGCGGAAGGGCTTGACGAGGTAGCCGAAGACGCCGGCCTCGACCGCGCGCGCGACGAGCTCGCGCTCGCCGTACGCGGTCACCATCACGATCGGGATCGGCCGCTCCTCGAGGATCCGCCGCGCCGCCTCGATCCCGTCGAGCCGCGGCATCTTCACGTCCAGCACCGCGAGGTCGGGCTGCTCGGAGCGGGCGAGCGCCACCGCCTCCTCGCCGTCGCGCGCCTCGGCACAGACCTCGAAGCCCGCGCCCTCGAGCAGCGCCCGCAGGTCCATCCGGATGATCGTCTCGTCCTCGGCGATCAGGATCTTCATGCCGGAAACACGACCTCGGCCCGCAGGCCGGGCTCGCTCGAGAGCGCGAGCGTGCCGCCGAGCTCGTCGCGGACGAGCGCGCGGACGATCGAGAGCCCCGTGCCGTCGCTGCCTCCGTTCAGGCCGGGGCCGTCGTCGGCGATCGCGAGCGCGACATCGTCGCCGCGGCGGGTGAGCTCGATCCGGACGGTCGCGCCTCCGTGCTCGAGCGCGTTCTGGAAGAGCTCGCTGAAGACGAGCGCGAGCGCGGTCGCGCGGTGCCCGGCGAGCGAGACCGGCTCCAGCTCGGCCGCGACCTCCTTCCCTGCGGCGAGGCCCTGCACGAGCATCGCGCGCAGGCGCTCGATCAGCTCCGCCAGGTCGACGTCGTCCTCCCGGTGCTCGGTCAGCACCTCGTGGACGGCCGCGATCGCGAGGATCCGGTTGACGGAGTCGCCGAGCGCCTTCTGGGGGTCGACCTCGGCTGCGCGCGCCTGGAGGCGCAGCAGCGACGCGACGGTCTGGAGGTTGTTCTTGACCCGGTGGTGGATCTCCTGGGCGAGCACGCCGCGCATGACCGCGCGGCCGTGCTCGAGCGCGACCGCGGCGTGGTGGGCGATCGCCTCGAGCAGCCCCCTGTCCTCGTCTGAGAAGGGCGTGTCGCGGTCGCAGACGAGCTCGCCGATCTGGCGGCGCTTCCAGCGCAGCGGCAGCCGCACCGCGTAGGCACCCGGCCGCCCCTCCGGCCAGGCGATCTTGCCGTCCTCGAGCACGAGCGCCGCGCCCGTCGCGTCGACGGCGGCCATCGTCGTCTTCACGATCGCCTCGAGCGACTCCTCCAGGTAGAGCGACTCGGAGACCGCCTCGGAGATCCGCGCGAGCGCCTCGAGCTCGTGCACGCGCCGCTGCGCGTCGGCGTACAGCTTCGCGTGCTCGATCGACTGCGCCACCTGCGAGGCGATCGCGACGAGCAGGTCGATCTCGGCGGCCGTGTGCTCGCGCGGCTCCCGCGTGCGGACGTTGAGCGCCCCCTCCAGCTTGTCGCGGGCGAGGATCGGGACGGCGAGGATCGACTCGTACTCGTCCTCGGGCAGGTTCGGGAAAAGCTTGAAGCGGGGGTCGAGGTGGGCGCGGGCGGCGATCGCGATCGGCGCGCGCTCGGCCGCCGCGTGGCCGGTGATGCCCTCGCCGGGGCGCATCCGCGGCCGGCGCGTCATCTCCTCGACGCGGGTGCCGTGCGTGGCGCGGAGGACGAGCTCGTCGGCGCGCTCGTCGTAGAGGTAGACGAAGCAGGCGTCCGCGTCGAGGGCGTCCGCGACCTTGGTCGCGACGAGCCCGAGCACCTCCTCGAGGTCGAGCGTCGAGTTGACCGCGGCGATCGTCTCGGTGAGCAGGCGCAGGTGGCGGGCGGACGCGTCCACCGGCCCAGTGTAGGTTCGGCCGCCGCGCGGGGCGGCGCGCCGGGTCAGGAGGTCGGAGCCGGAGCGGGTTCGGCGGCGTCCGGCCCGGCCGCACCGCGCGTGGAGCGGGCGACGACCAGGTAGTACGCCGCGAGCGCACCCGAGTACGCGACCACGATCGTGTAGACCACGAGCTCGACCCGGAACTCCGCTGGGATGTCCGGCAGCCGGTCGAGGAACGGCCCGATCAGCACCAGGTCGTAGGCGAGGAAGCCCGCGAGCTGGCCGCCGGCGTTCTCCCAGCGTGGCTCGACGAGCCCGTAGACGAAGTAGGCCGCGGCGCCGAGGAACATGAGCCCGATCGCAGTCGACTGGTCGCCGGTCACCGGCCACGGCAGGACGCTCACGCGCGCGAGGAGGAGCGTCGAGACGAGCAGCAGCAGGACGACGAAGAGGCGAAACGACCAGAGGACGAGCGCAGGGGCCGGCCGCGGGTCGAGC
>DATKBA010000070.1:0-4506 GCA_035514455.1 Gaiellaceae bacterium
GCCGGATCGCCGCCGAGCGCGGCTGGCCCGTGCTCTCGTTCAGCGAGCACGCCCACCCGCAGACGCCCCGGCTCCGCCCGGCGCTGCTCGGGATCCCGTTCGTGCTCGGCGCGGGCGCCGCCGTCTGGGCGGCCAGGCGGCGTGCGGCCTGACGAGCGGATCGCGGCGCTCGGCTTCTCGGCTGCCGACACCGAGACGCTGACCGCCCACTTTCTCGACGCGGAGTCCCGCGGCAAGCTCGGTCACGGGCTCTCGCGGATCGACTGGCTGGAGACGCTGCCCGACCTGAAGCCCGACGCGACCCCGGTACGCCTCCGGGCCGAGCCGGGCTACGAGCGCTGGGACGGCGCGGGCGCGCTCGGCTACCTCACCCTCGCGGCGATCGTGGAGTCGCAGCTCGCCGACCCGCCGGCTCACGCGCGCGTCGTCGTCGCCTCGAACTGCTTCCCCACGGGCATGCTGGGCTGGTACGCGCGCCGGCTCGCCGACGGTGGCCTCGCGGCCGCTCTGACCGCCACCTCCCCGGCCCGCCTCGCGCACCCGGACGGCGGCGAGCCGCTCGCGGGGACGAACCCGCTCGCGCTGGCGATTCCGAGCTCGGACGGCGTGCCGCTCGTCGCGGACGTCTCGATGGGCGCGGTCACCTACGGGGACGTGCTGCGCGGCGCGGCGGCGCCGGAGGAGCTCGTCCCCTTCGGCGGCGCGCAGGCCCACAAGGCGTTCGCGCTCGCGCTCGGGCTGGAGCTCCTCGTCGGCGCGCTCGCCGGGGACGGCTACGGCGCCGTGCTCGTCGTCGCGCGCCCGGAGGCCGACCCCGCGCCCGCGCTCCGCGCGCGGGCCGCGGGCTTACGACTCCCCGGAGACGCGTAGCGGCGCGAGGTCGTCGTCCGTCTTCGCGTGCTCGGCGAAGAAGGGGTCGATCTCGATCGCCCGGTCGAGGTGCGTCCGCGCCTCGTCGAGCCGCCCCAGGCGGGTGAGCATGCAGGCCCGGTGGTAGTGGAGCGCCGGATGGTCGGGCCGCTCGGCGAGCCCCGCGTCGATCTCCGCGAGAGCGCCCTCGAGGTCGCCCGCGTCCGCCTTCGGATAGGCGGCGAAGAAGTACTCCCAGGCGGAGATCTCATGCTGACCGGGCTTGCCTCCGATCGCGAGCACGGTGGTGCCGGACTCCTCCGCGCGGGCGTACCGCTTCACCTTCGGGTCGCGGAGGAAGACAGCCGAGCCCGCGGGCACGTCGTGCTCCTCGCCGTCGAGCACGAACGTCGCGCGGCCGGCGACGACGACGTAGACCTCCTCGTGCCCGAGGCGCTCCTCGGTGTGCTCCTCGACCACGTCCTGGCCGGCCTCGGCCGCCGTGTAGGCATTGAGGCCGAAGGCGGTGATGCCGAAGTGCTTGCGCAGCGGCGTCCAGCGCAGCGTGCCCGGGCCGGGCAGCGACTCGATCTCCGTCAGGCCCGCGATCTCGAATCCACTCATTCGCTCCTCCTCAGCTCGGCCAGCACCACGGGGTCGATCTCGTCCTCGCCGTCGACGCGCTCCTCCAGGTTCGCGACGCCTGCCCAGTCCTCGAGCCGCTCATAGCCGAGCGCGGCGAGCCGCTCGGCGATCTCGGCCCGCAGCTCGCCGTCGACGGCCAGCCAGCGGTCGCGCGGGGTGGAGCCGAAGAGCTGGTCGTGCAGCGCGAAGAGGCGGCGCAGCTCCTCGATCGGGGTTTCGTGGTCGTCCACCCGGAGGTCGACGAGCACGTCGGAGAGTCCCGCGTAACCGCCGTCCCGCTGGACGACGAGGAGCGCGGCGGACTGCTGCCCGCGGCTGTCTCCGCCCGCCGCCTGAGCGGCCGCGAGCGCGTCGAGCAGCCGCCCGGCGAGCGGCCCGTCGCCCGCCTCGAACGTCCCCGCGAGCGCGTCGGCGGTGTCGGCCGAGACGAGGATGTTCCCCTGCGCCGCGTAGCCGTCCCCGGCGCGTCCGCCCGCCCAGTCGTGGCAGGCGGAGCCGGTGTACGTCGCGGCCCGCCCCTCCGCGTCGACCACGCCGAGCTGCCGCTCGTCGCGGCCCTCGTCCGCCTCGGTCAGCCGGCGCACGACCTCCTCGGCGGCCAGCCCCTGGCGCAGCAGCGCGAGGCCGTCCGGCCCGTAGCGCGGGTTCGCGTACGCCTGCGTCGCGACCGCGCCCGCACCGGGCTCCGCCCAGGGCACGACCGACCCGACGGCGAGAAACTTCGATGCCACGCCCACGCCCCACTGCCCGCGGCCGAGGTCGCAGGCGGCGAGCGAAAACGTGGCGACCGGTGGTGCCTTGTGACACTGTGTCACAAGCCTTCCTTCCGCCCCCGACGGCTCTCCGGTGCGGTTCCGGGCCTGACAGGGCTTGTGTTCCTGTGTCACAAGCTCACCCGTACGTCAGCTCGGTCAGGTCGAGGGCGAGCAGCTCCTCCGTCGGGACGAGCACGCTCGCGACCTCGGGGCGCGCGAGCGCGGCCTTGACCGCGTCGGCGTCGGCGGCGCGCACGACGACCGGAGTCCCGGTCGCGTGCGCCTCCCGGAGCGCGTCCTCGTCGCCGACGCCCTCGAGGACGAGCGCGCCGTCGACGTCGAGCGCGCCCTCGAGCGCGAGCTCGGGCACGCGGCGGCCGGTGGCGCCGAACCAGCGCTCCCTCACAGCTCGACCGACCCGCCCGGCTCGGGCGCCAGGATCTCGACGTCCGGCGCCAGCTCGCGCAGCTGCTCGGGCGTGCCCGTCAGCAGCGGGAAGGTGCCGTAGTGAGAGGGGACACACCGCTTCACGCCGAGCAGCTCGAGCGCGACCGCGGCCTCGCGGGGCCCCATCGTGAAGTGGTCGCCGATCGGCAGCACCGCCACGTCCGGCTCGTAGATCCGCGCGATCAGCGCCATGTCCCCGAACACGTTCGTGTCGCCGGCGAAGTAGACAGTCGGGCCCTCGCCGAAGTCGAAGACGAGCCCGCACGACTCGCCGAGGTAGGTGCCGTCGTCCGCGCTCGAGGAGTGGTTGGCGGTCGTGAGCGTGACCCGGACGCCGTCGACGTCGACGGTGCCGCCCTTGTTCGCCGCGTGCCCCATGTTCATCTCGACGCCCTGCCCCGCCAGCCACCCCCGCACCTCGACCTGCGCGACGACCGGGCAGCCGAACCTCTGCGCGAGCGCCACGGTGTCGCCGACGTGGTCGGAGTGCCCGTGGGTGAGGAAGATCGCGTCGACCCGCTCCGGCTCCAGCTCGCTCTCGGGGCAGGTCGGGTTCCCGTTCAGGAAGGGGTCGACGTAGATGCGCTTGCCGCTCGGGACGTCGAGGCGGAACGCCGCGTGCCCGAGCCAGGTGAGTGTCGTGGCCATGTCGGCAATCTAGAGGACCGTCCGGTCCGGCGGCGAACATCGGTCGCATGACCACGCGCCTCGCCTCCGTCTCCCTCGTCCTCGGCGCCGCGCTCGCAGACGCAGGCGGCCTCCACTCGCTCGCCTACTACGCCCTCGTCGTTGCGGTGCCGGTCGTCGCGATCGCCGCCCTGAACGGGCTCGGCAACGTGCTCGACGGGTCGGCTGCCGAGCCGCACGACCGCGGCGTCGCCCTGCTCTCCGCGCTGGTGCTCCCCTTCGTGCTCCTCGGTACGGCCGTGCGCGCACCGCTCCTCGCGGAGGGCCCGCCGCCGGCGATCGGCGTCACCGCCGTCGTCGCGGCGCTCGCGATCTTCGCCGTGCAGGCGCTCGTCGCGGCGACCGCCGCCGTGCCCGCGTTCCGCGCGGTGCTCCGCGCGAAGTAGTCAGAACGGCAGGCTCGCGGCCGCGTCGCGGGCGAGCTCGATCAGCGGCTGGACGAAGAAGAACGAGCCGACGGTGACCGCGAGCGAGAGCAGCACCGCGGCCTGCAGCGGCAGGTCGAGCGGCGGGGCCCCGCCGGCGAGCGCGGGCCGAGCGCCCGGCTCGGCCGCAGGACGCAGGTAGAGCGCACGGATCACGCCGAGGTAGTAGTAGAGCGAGATCGCCGTCGCGATCACGCCTGCCACGATCAGCCACCACCAGCCCGCCTCGTACGCGGCCGCGAAGACGTAGAACTTGCCGAGCAGCCCGCCGGTGAGCGGCATCCCCATGAAGCCGAGCATGAAGACCCACATCGCGGCGCCGAGGAAGGGCCGCTCCCACCCCATCCCGCCGAGGTTGTCGAGCGTCACGGGCACGCCGAGCTCCCGCTCGCGCGCCGCGACCACCGCGAAGGCGCCGATCGACATCGCGCCGTAGGGGATCAGGTAGTAGAGGAGCGCCCGGCCGCCGAGCTCGCTGTTCGCGGCGACGGCGATCAGCATGAACCCCGCGTGCGAGACCGACGAGTACGCGAGCAGGCGCTTCACGTTCCTCTGCACCAGCGCCGCGAGGTTGCCGACCGCGAGCGAGGCGATCGCGATCACGGCGATCGCGACCGTCCAGAGGTGCTCCTGCTCGGGGAACGCGACGACGAGCAGCCGCAGCGCGACCACGAGCGCCGCCACCTTCGTCGCCGCGG
>DATKBA010000071.1:0-3081 GCA_035514455.1 Gaiellaceae bacterium
GCCTCCGGAGCCGGCCAGGTCGTCCCCTTCGCCGACCCCGGCGCGCTCGCCGACGCGGTCTGCCGCTACATCGACGAGCCCGAGCTGCTTGCCGCGGCGCGCACGGAGGCGCGGCGGATCGGGGCGCAGCTCGAGTGGCCCTCGGTCGCAGCGGCGACGGCGGCTGTCCTGCACGAGGCCGTCGAGCTGGCGCCGCGCAGCCGCCGGCCGGTGGCGCGCCGCGACCCGCGGCTCGTGAGCATGCGTCCCGACCACCTGCTGACGCTGATCGACGACGTGGGGATCGTGCAGCACGCGAACGGCGTGATCCCGAGCCGCGAGAGCGGCTACTGCGTCGACGACGTCGCGCGGCTCGCCGTCGTCGCGCTCGAGCTCGCCCGGCGCGGCGACGAGCAGGCGTGGACGGCGATCGTCTACCGCTCGCTCGCCTTCCTCCAGGACGCGACCGACCCCGCGGCCGGGATGCGCAACTTCATGGGTTACGACCGCCGCTGGCTCGACGAGCCTCACCTCGGCGACCACGTCGGCCGCTCGATCTGGGCCCTCGGCGAGATCCTCTCGACCGCCTGGGCCCCGGCCGTGGTCGGCCCCACCGGGCGGCTGCTCGACGCGATCGTCGGCACGCTCGCCCCGAAGGTGTCGCTGCGCACCGGCGCGTACGCGGTGCTCGGGCTCGCCCGGCTCGACCCGGACCGGCTCCAGCCCTCCTCCCGGCTCCTGCTCGAGCGCGCCGTCGAAGGGCTCGCGGCCGCGTTCGAGAAGCACGCCTCACCCGACTGGCTCTGGTTCGAGGACCGCCTCACGTACGACAACGCCCGCCTCCCGCACGCCCTGATCGCCGGCGGGGTGGCGCTCGACAGGCCGGAGCTGACCGAGACGGGCCTCGAGGCGCTGCGCTGGCTCGGCGACGAGTCGGGCCTCGCGGAGGGCACGCTGCGGCTGACCGGCCATCTGGGGCGCGCCCGCACCGAGCCCGCCCCCGGCGGCGGCGACGAGCAGCCGCTCGACGCGTCCGCGTTCGTCTCGGCGGAACTCGCCGCGTTCGCGGTCACCGGCGAGCCGGAGAACGCCGCCCGCGCGCAGAGCTCCTTCGACTGGTTCCTCGGCCGCAACCGGCTCGGGCGCCCGCTCTACGACTTCGCGACGGGCGGCTGCAGCGACGGCCTCGGCGCGGAGGAGCCGAACGGCAACCAGGGGGCCGAGTCCACGCTCGCGCTCCACCGCGCGGCGCTGCTGCTGGACGCGGCCGGGCTGCCCGCCGTCGTCCGCCACCGCGCCCGCGAGACGACGGCTGCGTGAGCGCGCGCGAGCTGTTCGACCGCCACCCCGCGAACCCGATCCTGACCGCCGCGGACTGGCCCTATCCCGTCAACGTCGTCTTCAACCCTGCCGCGGCGACCGTGAACGGCGAGACGCTGCTGCTCGCGCGGGTCGAGGACCTGCGGGGGATCTCGCACATCACCGTTGCGCGCTCGGAGAACGGGGTCGACGGCTGGCGCGTGGACGCGGAGCCGCTGCTCGCCCCCCGGCCGGGGGTCGAGAGCGAAGCGTGGGGGTTCGAGGACGCCCGGACCGTCTGGGTCGAGGAGCTCGAGCGCTTCGTGATCACGTGTACCGCCTACGGGCCTGAGGGGCCGGCGGTCTATCTCGCGACGACCCGGGACTTCTCGTCGGTCGAGCGGCACGGGATCATGGTCGCCCCCGAGGACAAGAATGCAGCGGTTCTGCCCGAGCGGGTCGGCGGGAAGTGGGTCCTCTTCCACCGGCCGACGACCGGCTTCGGCATCACCCATCCGAGCATCTCGCTCTCGCGCTCGCCGGACCTCGTCAACTGGAGCCCGCCCGAGATGGTGATGCAGCCCAGGGCCGGCGCGTGGTGGGACTCGCTCCGGATCGGGATCGGCCCGCCCCTCCTGAAGACGGAGCACGGCTGGCTGCTCGTCTACCACGGCGTCAAGGAGACGGTCTCCGGCGCGATCTACCGCGTCGGCGCCGCGCTGCTCGACCTGGACGAGCCGACGCACGTGATCGGCCGCAGCACCGAGTGGTTGCTGAGCCCGCGGGAGCTCTACGAGCGCACGGGCGACGTCCCCAACGCCATCTTCCCGTGCGGCATGGTCCACGACACCGCGTCGGGTGAGCTCCGGCTCTACTACGGGGCGGCCGACACGTCCGTCTGCCTCGCGACCGCGCAGCTCGACGACGTGCTCGCGACCGTGCTCTAGCGCCCGGCGAGCACGGCGGTGTACGCATCGAGGTACTCCTCGACCATCCGGTCGACGCCGAAGCGGGCGACGGCGCGCTCCCGGATCGCGGCGCGGTCGAGCGCGGCCGCGCGGTCGACGGCGGCGACGGCCGCCGCGACGTCGCCGACCAGGAAGCCCGTCCGCCCCTCCTCGACCAGCTCGCCCATGGAGCCTCGCCGGAACGCGATCACCGGCGTGCCGCAGGCCATCGCCTCGACGACGCTGAAGCCGAACGGCTCGTCGAAGCCGATCAGGTGCAGGAGCGCCTGCGCACCCCCGAGCAGCTCGGAGCGCTCCTCGGCGGCGACCGGGCCGACGAAGGTGACGCGCTCCCCGTCGAGGCGCGGCGCCACCTGCTCGTCGAAGTACCGCTGGTCCTGGACGATCCCGGCGAGCACGAGCGGGATCCCGGCGGCGAGCGCGACGTCGATCGCCTCCGCGGCTCCCTTGTCCGGGTGGATCCGTCCGAAGAAGAGCAGGTAGCCGCCGGGCGAGGCATGTAGCGCGAACGCGTCGGTGTCGATGCCGTGATGGATCGTCGCCGCGTAGTCGAGGCTCGGGTGCCGGTCGGCGTCGCTGATCGCCACGTACGCCGTGGTCGCGTCGTAGCGCTGGTAGACGGCGAGGATCCGGGGCGACGAGAAACCGTGGATCGTCGTCAGGACGGGAGTGTCGACGAGCCCGCTGTAGGTGAGCGGCAGGAAGTCGAAGCCGTTGTGGATCAGGTCGAACTCGGCCGCGCGCTCGAACGCGTGCGCGATGTGGAGGCACTCCGCGACCTTCGGCTCGACGTCCGGGTCCTCGGCGTAGCCGCGCTCGACGACAGCGGCGAGCC
>DATKBA010000072.1:0-4355 GCA_035514455.1 Gaiellaceae bacterium
GCGACGGCGCCGTCGGGCCGAAGCACGTCGAGGTGGCTCCGGTCGGGGCCGGCGATGCCCTGGAAGGTGAGCGTGCAGGTCTCGGGGCTCGCGAGGGCGTTCGTCAGGCCCGGGTTCGCGGCCACCTGGGCGGCGGTCGTCTTCAGCAGCTCGACGTGGCCCGCGAGCTGCCTGGCCGCGGTTCGAGCCGAGTAGCCCGCGTCCGCCGCGGCGTCCAGCCGCGCGTCCCGCCGCGCGTCCCGGTTGACGAGCAGGGTGGCGGCGGCCCCGCCGAGCGCGACGAGCACAAAGAGCAGCCCGAAGTAGATGCCGAGCGGGCGGCCGCCCTCAGGACGCGCAGATGCCAAAAGACGACGCAGGGTGTGCCGCACGATACCCGTCCTATCGGCGGGAAGCGGCGGCCGGATGAGCCGGAATCTTTACGTCCAGCGCAGCACGTCGACCGAGACGATCGCGTCCGGGTTGACGAAGCGGTCGCCGAGCATCGGCCAGGCGCCCTCGCGGACGTCGCCGAGCTGCGCGACCGTCTTCTGCGCGAGCACGAGCGCGCGCTCGTAGGTCGGCGCGCCGCCGACGAGGATCGTCTCCCCGTCGCGCAGGCGGATCACGACCCGGCGCTGGTCGAGGCCGGGCGCGGGGACCGGGTAGCCGCCGACGGGGGCGGGGCTGACCGGGGGCTCGGACAGTGCGTGCATGGCGTCTCCTCCAGCGTTGGCGGCTGCGGAGCGACGCCACTCCGTCCCTCCCACTGTGCACCGGAACGGCGTACGTGTCCTCCCCCGGAAGTGGGATCAGACGGCGTAGCGCCAAACCGGAGTAGCCCCCGCGCGTGGGGACGCGTGGCGCCCGCGTGGGCCGGGAGTTAGCCCTCGACGAGGACGTCGATCGAGGCGATCGAGGCGGGGCGGAGGAACCGCCCCTCGAGCTCGGGCCACTCGCCCGCCGCCTCGGCCGCGGCGACGAGCGCGACGACCTCCTCCGCGGCGGCGACGGCCGCGTCGCGGCCCTCGTGCACGCCGAGCTCGATCTCCTCGCCGCCGAGCAGGCGCACGACGATCCGGCGCGCGCCGGCGTCGGCCGCCGGCGGGAGGAGCTCCTCGTGGGGCTCCTCGACCGGCTCCTGCGCGGGCGGGGCCGCGACGGCCGCGAGCGCCGTTACCTCGGCCGGCCGGTGCAGCGGGACGGGCGCCTCCAGGAACGAGGGCGCGCGCCCGACCGTCTCGGGGCTCAACGGGGGACCATCGCCGGTGGCGAGCCCGACCGCCAGGCCTGGACCGCTCGCAAACTGGTGCATGTAGATCACCTTCGCCCTCTCCGGCCGCCGCAGGCCGGGTTCGTTGCCGCAGTGACACTGCTATCGGCTCTCATCCCCGCGGCGTCGTCCCTCACGCGAGGGATCGTCCGCGCGGAAGGACCGGGTTTGGGACGAGCGGGCCCGGACACACCTAGAAGGTGGGTCTCCGACGCCGCGGCAATCTCGTCTGGCTGAGCATGGTGCTCAGCGGGGTCGCGCTCGGGGCTTTCGTCTGGGTCTCGTGGCCGGAGCCGAGCCTGCGGATCGTGCGCCTGCCCTACGGCGAGGCGATGCCGAAGTCGGTGCGCACCGCGCCGGAGCGGCAGGAGCCCGTGCGCACGGTCGCGGCCGTCGTGCCCGTAGCCGCGGTGGACGCGACGGCGCCGGAGCTGGCTGCCGCCGAGCCGCAGCGGCTCGACGCCGGCCCCTCTCCGGTCGGCTCCGAGATCGAGGACGACTACGCCGAGTCGGCCGAGCAGCTGGGCGCGGAGCCCCTGCCGGGCTTCGGCCACGCGCCGGCCGCGAGCGAGGACCAGCCCGTCGCCGAGGCCGCTCCGCAGCCGGCCGAGCAGCCCGCCGAGGACGAGGACGACCCCGTGCTCGACGTCGTCATCGGGCTGCCGCAGCCGTCGCCGCCGCACGACGAACCGTGAGCTCGCGCGCCGCGGCGAGGGCCATCACGAGCCCGGTGCCGCCGGCGACCGTGAACGCCAGCTGCGTGCCGCCGACCTCGGTCAGCCAGCCGGCGAAGAGCCCCCCGATCGGGGCGAGGCCGGCGAAGGCCCAGAGGTAGAGGCTGACGACGCGCCCGCGCAGGTGGTCGGGCGCGCGCAGCTGCAGGATCGCGTTCGCGTTCGACGTCCAGAGGCTGAAGCACGTGCCGGTGACGAACAGCAGGGCCCCCGCGATCCAGACGGTCTCCACCGGCGCGAGCGCGAGCAGGGAGACGCTGAACCCGGCCGTGCCCGCGACGAGCACCTTCCAGCTCGCGCGCCCGAGCGCGGCGGAGAGGAGCGCGCCCACGAGCGCGCCGCCGCCGAAGCACGCGGAGAGGGCGCCGAAGACTCCCGGGCCGGTGTTCAGGGTGTCCGAGGCGAGCAGGGGCAGGATCACGTGGAAGTTGAAGCCGACCGTGCTGACCACGGTGACGATCGCGAGCACGAGCCGCATGTCCGGCGAGGCGAGTACCCAGGAGAACCCCTCGCGGATCCCGCGCATCATCGTCGGCGGCTCGCCTACCCGAATCAGGGGCACGAGCTCCGAGGTCCGCATCATCAGCAGCCCGGCGAGGACGGCGAGGAACGTGACCGTGTTGATCGCGAAGCACACGCCGACGCCGAAGGCGGCGATCAGCACGCCAGCGACCGCCGGGCCGACGACGCGCGAGGCGTTGAAGAGGCTGGCGTTGAGCGCCACCGCGTTCGGAAGCTCGTCGCGGCCGACCATCTGGAACGTGAGCGCGTGCCGCCCGGGCGCGTCGAAGACGAGCGCCGTCCCGGTGAGCGCGGCGAGCAGGTAGACGAGCCAGAGGGCGGGCGTGCCCGTCAGCACGAGCACGGCGAGCACGGCCGAGAGGGCCATCGACGTGGCCTGCGTGCCGATCACGAGCTTGCGGTTGTCGATCCGGTCGGCGACCACGCCGGCGACCAGGCCGAAGACGGTGAAGGGGAGGAAGCGGCAGAAGGCGAGCACGCCGACCGCGAGCGGCGAGCGCGTCATCTCGACGACGAGCCACGCGAGGGCGACGTTCTGCATCCACGTGCCGCTGACCGAGATCACCTGGCCCGTGAAGAAGAGCCGGTAGTTGCGGTGCCGGCGGAGGCTCGCGAACGTCCGCTCGTTGAGGGTGACGAGGGCCGGGGTCACAGCAGCTTCCCGAGCGGTTCGATCGCCCGCTCGATTGCCGCGACCTCGGCTTCGTCGAGGCCGCGCAGACGGTCGGCCAGCCAGGTCGTCCGGCGCGCACGCACGCGGCGCAGCACGCCTGAGCCCTCCTCCGTGAGGGCGAGCCCCACCCGCCGGCGGTCGGCGTCGTCCCGCACGCGCTCGAGCAGGCCCGCCTTCTCGAGGCGGTCGACGTGGCCGGACAGCGCGGGTGCGGAGATCCGCTCCTCGGCCGCGAGCTCGCGCAGGCTCAGGCCCGGGTGCTCGCGGACGAGCCAGAGCAGCGTCACCTGCCTGCTCGTCACGCCCATCTGCTCGGTCTCCTTGCGCAGCTCGCGCGCCAGGCGGAGGAGCACCGGGCGCAGCTCGTTCGCGACGGTGAGCGGATCGGCGATAACCTCGTTAACCATTAACCTGGTTACGAGCTTATCAGGTCCTCTCCTGGACGAAGCGGGCGATGCGCCGGCCGATCTCCTCGCCCTTGTCCTCCTGGAGGAAGTGGCCGGCACCGGCGACGATCTCCGGCTCGAGCGCGCCCGGGATGTGGGCGGCGATCTTCTCGGCGTGGCGCGGCGAGAAGATAGGGTCGGAGTCGGAGAAGAGGACGAGCGCCGGCCGCTCCCAGCGCGCCAGCTGCTCGCGGACAGCGAGGTGCGCCGGCGTGTCCGGGTGGTCCGGCGAGGTGGGGACGAGCTCCGGGAAGGCGAGCACGCCGGCCTTCGACTCCGGGACCGGCCAGGGCGCGCTGTAGGCCTCCTCGACCTCGTCGCTCATCGGCTGAACGGCCGAGATCCGGACGAGCTTGCCCGGGATCATCTCCGTGCCGAGCCGCCGCACCCAGTCGCGGAAGCGCAGCCACTCCTCCGAGGGCGGGCGGCCGCCGCCGATCCCGGTGTTCATGATCACGAGGCGCGCGACCCGGTCGGAGTGCTCGACCGCGACGCGCAGGCCGATCGGGCCGCCCCAGTCCTGGACGACGACGGTGACGTCGCGAAGGTCGAGCTCCTCGACGAGCCGTGCGATCGAGCGCGTGTGAAAGTCGTAGCCGTAGTCCTCGACGCGGAGCGGCTTGTCCGAGCGGCCGAAGCCGAAGTAGTCGGGCGCGATCGCGCGGGCGGCGGGTGCGAGCTCGGGGATGATCTTGCGGTAGAGGTAGGACCAGGTCGGCTCGCCGTGG